>NZ_JBNNML010000002.1:219831-536806 GCF_050272735.1 Peribacillus sp. NPDC046944 | reverse complement strand
AAGCATCTTTATCACCTCAAGTTTTAATACTTTTATTTTAAAATAAAAAAGACTGTAGGCAAAGTCGATTTTCATCGAGTTTGTCTACAGTCTGAAACTAATAGGTTGCCCTATTAGTTCCATCGGTTGAACCAATTTTTGACTCGTTGTTTATTCTTTTCGAGAACTTCCTGCGATGTTTGGTTGTCTTTTTGTTTTTTCCATTCAAAGAAAGAAGCAATGGCGATGAGGAGCCCTCCGCCGATGACTAAGTACAACCACCATGGCATCTGTCCCCACATCGAATTTGTATTCATATAGATATTGAACAAGATCGTTACGGTTCCCGCCAAGAAATATGATTTGTATTTCATCGTAAATCCAAGGAGGATCGCCGCTAAAGATATCGTCCCGATAACCAGGGCATCATATAGGGTGTTGCTTGCCATGGCATCTCCTATCATGATAATAAAGAGAACGAAGACGACGCCCATCTCGATATACTGCGTTAATTTGCCTCTATTAAAAATTTTCCGTAATAAGATGGTACTTATGATAAAGAGTGGCAGGATCTGTACCTCTACCTCCAGGACATCCGGGAATGGAATCTTATCGATGATGACCCAATATGGATATAGACTGAGCACTATGGAAGCTGCCAAATAGATTTCCCTTTCCTTTACTCTCACCGTCATCGCCCTCATCAAGATGAAATAAACCGGCAATAAAAGAGAAACGAAAATGTCTAGAATGATGGATTTAGATTCTCGATTATGAATATCCATCATCATCGCTACAAGGAAAAGAAATCCGTACACCCGGTAAAAATCGATTTGCAAAATGCTCGCGCCTTTTTTCACGATTCCACTAAAGGATCTTCTACTTACTAACACCATTGCCGCCGTACATCCGAAAAGGACCCCAGTGCCAATGAATATGTCCAATGTTCCTGCATAGGTCATGATGGTCCAATACGGGTACAATCCAAGAATCCCTGCCAGCAATGCGTATGTTTCCCTCTCCTTTGCAGGGATCGTAAAGTGCCTCATCAAGATGAAGTACCCAATCAAGAAACAAGAAACAAGGACCTTGAGTGGCCAATACGTCGGTTCATTCATAAATGCTTCGACATTCATGGTCAGTAAAAAAAGCAAGCCATATATCCGGTATACATCCACCTTGATTCCTGATTCATCCTTCCTTACCAAGCCTGTAAAGAAATGTCTGCTCAACAGGATCATCACGAGCATACAAGCAAAAAGAACGCATTCACCCGTAATCAACGAAACCGTATGAATGTATTCCACGATGCTAATGAACGGATACAGACTGAGGATCATCGCAAGAGCGGAATACACCTCCCTTTCTTTCCGTCCATTTGTAAAGCTTCGTATCAGAATGAAATAGCCTGGGATCAATAGCGCTACAAGGACTTGTAAAAGTGGATAAGATGGTTCATGTACGAGCACTTCCCCATTCATGGCAAGTAAGAATAATAGTCCATAAATACGGAATGCATCGATTGCCGTCCCCGTTTCGTCCGTCTTAAACAGCCCTTTGAAGTATTGCCTGCTCAACAACAGCAACACGACCATACAGAGGAAATGGACAACCAGAGCTGTCACGGTCGGCAGCGAGTGGACGTAATCCCATATGTTGAAAAACGGATACAATCCGATGACGGCCGCTACACCTGAATAGATCCCTCTTTCCTGTCTGCCTATCGTAAAGGTTCTCATCACGATAAAGTAAATCGGCAGCAACAAGGATACCGTTATTTTCAAGATTTCAAATTCCGTAGAATCCCAGAATACTTCCCCATTCATATCAAGTATAAAGAACAAGCCGACTATTCTATAAAAATCAATGATTTGCTTGTCACCTGCTTGATTGACCAAGCCCGTGAAATATCGTTTACTCATGAACACCATCCCAACAGCACAGGCAAACAGGACGGCCATTCCAAGAAGTATCGATAAAGTGCCCGCATACATCACATAGAAAATGAAAGCCAAGCCGAGTGGAAGCACCACATAATTTTGCCAGTTCCTTCTCATGAGTAAATACCAAGCAAAGAGAAGCTGTATAGTCACCAAACCTACCCAAATGATTTCTCGATCAAGAGGGAATTCATACAGGGCCGTTTCAACAATCGACAGGGCAGCCGTTATATGAATGAAAGGAATCAAATAAAACTCGATGATGCCTTTCCACTCTTTTTTGGAGACCGCCCATAAACCCGTAATGATTCCCGCCGTAATCATCAAGCAAATCGAAAAGACGAACCGTGTTGGCTCCATGTCGGTAAAAAACAGCTGGATTTGTAGAAACAGGACGGTAAATCCAAGATATGTGAAGAGGAACCTTTCCCATTTCACCTGGGTTCGCAGTGCACTCACATATAGGAGAAGTTGTGTGATAAATAGAAAGGGTGAAACATCAGACATCGTGATCAGGATGAATCCAAGCGGTATGGCAACAAGGTTGGCCAAATGGCTCGAATAAAGGAAATACTTTCTTCCAGTCTGTGAATGCCTCCCGATCCATTCCCCGACAAGGAAAAAGATGAATGGCCCAAACAGCACAAAACCAATCTGGTATGAAGTCTCACTGAAATCAAAGACCTCATATAGAGAACCATACAATCCCGCACTTGTAACGATGACCGGAAGCCAATAAAGAGATGTACGATGCAAATAAACGGACCACCCGTTTATAGCCGTCGCAATAGCTAGTAAAACGGTGACCTCCAAAGGACTCAATGCACCATATCCGACCAACAAGAAAGCCATGAAGGACAGGAACTGGCCACTAAAGAAAAAGGGAGGGAAGAAGATCCCCAATGATTTTTTCAAGGCATACGCTGCTCCGATGGAAATCAGGGCTACCATCATTAGATGCATGCTGAATGCCATATTCGACTGAAACCAATCGCTTCTTTCCATCAAATACGGGTAAAACGCGATAAGCCCCAGTAAGAAGGAAATCGGAAATCCATATACACTGACTTCCTTGATTTGTCGAGCATCCCCTTTAAGATAGGTAAGAAAGAACGTGCCAGATACTACGATAAGACCGATGCTTACTTCTAGCCAGGCCATCTCGCTAAATTTGATTGTCAATATTCCCACCATGATCAAGGAAGAAATAAGCAAGACACTCTGTTTAAACAAGCCGTACCTTGCATGGCGATTGTATACATACAGACCGACATACAAAAGGATCTGAAGAAGGAACATCAGATTCAAAACAGCGGGGAAAGCAAGTGAAAACGCAAAACAAAGATAAAAGCATCCAAAGTTAAAGACAGCAACCGCCGGATAGGTGAAGTTCCTATTTTTCGTGTGCAGGGCAACATAAACCAATTGGGCAGTCACGATCATCAGAGCGATAAAAATCTGGGCATATTTTTCCTGATAGGCCATCGCATTGATATATAGGAAAACGATTCCGACCTCGACTAGGCTGGTCACCATGAAGCTTTTGGATAGCCCAGGCTCATTCCTTCTTGCCATATAAGTTGAAAGTGCCATGAAAATCAGCGGGATACTCGCATAAGCGATGACCATGTAATCGCTTAGAACAGAGTTAAAGACAAAATGGATATATCCATAAGTGAAGATGAAATTGAATGCCAGCTCATGATACTTCTTGTGGAATTTCACGGCCAATATCAAAAACAAGATAGAGATGACCATCAATGTAATCGAATAGACCAAGTTACTCGAAAATAACGTGAAGGAGACAAAGCTTTCCACGATGATCTTAAACTGGATGAATCGAAACAGATATGGCCTGAATAGGGCCAACACCTTTCGATTCTTCAGATATTCGACGTTCCATACCAGCAATAAATTAAATATACTGACCATCAATAACAACCACTCGATTGTCGGCGTCAAATAGGCAAAACCGAAATAACATGTGATGGCAAAAGTGAAAATGGAAATGAAAATGAATATTTTCGACTTAAAGTATGCTGCAATTCTGTAATAGATCCCTAAGCAAAGGAGACCGCCAAGAAACCCAAGCAGGCCTCCTCCCCCGCCTTCCAGGGATAAATACTCTCCGAAGATCTGATAATAGGAAGCTGATAAAATCGTAATCGGGATAAATAAACTGGCCAATGTCAGAAAAGCAAAAGCCGTTTGTTCAATTTTCAGCTTGGAAGCGATAAAGGCCATGCCAGTGAATACGACTGACACCATTCCGATGAACAAGACCTTCCACACCGCGTTCAAGTCCCCCCATGAACTGGTCGCCAAAATCAATCCGCCAAATAAGAGAAGAATGACTCCGGTAAGGAGAACGACGGAAATATTCCTCTCCCGTATCTGCTCCGGTGTCTTTTTCGGTTTTTCTGGGCGCACAACCTTTTTCTTCTGAGTCACCTGTGGCTGGGGAACAGTTTTTTCCACGGGAGCGCTTATGATGACCGGTTCCTCTAGAGGCCTTGAGTCCTTTTTCTCCTCGGTGGATTCCTCGACTCGTGGAAGATTTGGCAGATTAGGAGTCTCTTGTACCGTTTGCTCTTCCCCTGTCACGTCATCAACAGGCTGAACGGACGATTTTTCGTCTTCACGCTCCTGACTTTTCCTTGCAGGCTCTCTCTCAAGTTCAGCTTTCTTTTTTGCCTCATTCAGGCGCTTTTCCTGATAGATGGCCAGTTGAACATGCCGGTCATATGCCCGGCTGATCCGGATATATTCGGTTTTAGGAATGAGCCGCTTTTCCCATAAAGCTTGAAGCTCCTCTTGGAAAATCTGCTGCCTTCTTTCTAAACCCATTTCCTCATTTGAAGAATCAACCATCCAGAAACCCCTTCCTTCGCCATAGCTTCTTCCCATTTTATGTATCTACTACTTTTGATAATAACAAAAATTACCTTATTATAGAATATTAAACCATTTAATAACGAAGAAGCCATCGATTTGACAGCCAAGGTTAGTCCCCTTACCCTATGTGTCCAGTTTCCTAGAAATAGAGAAACAAAGATAGCCCAATGCCACTAGTTCACCCCCACAATAGGTTCATTGAATCATATAATGCTACAATCCTTCTGGAGAGAATATCCAAGTACAAAAAGGGCGACCCACTAACGGTCACCCCCCAATTCCTATAACATTCTTAACTTATCTTCACTTCTTACGATCCATAAATAGACCATGATTGAAATCAAAATCGAAAAAGCTGCCGTGACATAAATGCTTCGATACCCGAATAGATACCCGATCTGACCGAACACGATGGCTCCTATTCCAACGCCCAGGTCAAAAAAGGAAAAGTACGTGGCATTCGCCATCGCTTTACGATTGGGGGCCGTTTTCTCAATTGACCATGCCTGCAAAGCCGGCTGCACAGAACCGAACCCCATTCCATAAAGCACGGCTGCGAGGTACAGAACCGATTCACCCGGCATCCATGCCAATAGCAACATCCCCGACATAATAAGCAATGCGGAGGGCACGAAAATGGCCCGGTGGCCTCTCCGATCATATAAACGTCCGGAAAATAACCTCGTAACCATGAGTGCCAAGGCATACAGCAAAAAGTACCACTGAATGCCACTGACCCCTTTTTCCGCCGTATAAAGTGGCAGGAACGTCGCAATTCCTCCAAATGTGACGGATATGAAAAAGATTAACAGCGAAGGCTGCAACGCACTTTTTTCATAAATATCAAACCGTTTAGCGCTCAATGCGGCAATCGGATCTCTTTCCACTTTCTGATAGGTGATCAATGATGCCATGATCATGGCCAGTATTCCCAACAGCGAGCAGATCAGGAATAACTGTTGAAATGGAAGGACTGTCACAAGAAAAAGGCCAAGTGTCGGTCCAAGTGCAAGTGCTAGATTACCAGATAATCCGTAATACCCCATCCCTTCACCGCGACGTTTAGCCGGAATGATGTCAGAAGCAATCGTTCCGGACGCCGTTGAAGACAACCCCCAGCCGACTCCCTGAACAATACGCATCAAAAATAACAAGCCGATGCTTCCCATGAAACCGAAGGAACCCACAGAGAAGGCGAATATGGCCAACCCAATCAGAAAGATGATCCTTCTTCCCTTCGTCTCCAACATCTTGCCCGCAAATGGCCTTATAAGCAATGCAGAAAACGTGAATACCCCAAGGACTGCCCCAACCAGGCGGTCATCCCCTCCAAGTTGCTCAACAAACAGCGGGATCGTTGGCATCGTCATTTGGAAACCCATGAAGATACATAGATTCGCCAAACAGATCATGACAAAGTCACGCGTCCATATTCTTTCCGAACCTTTAACCCGTTCCTCGGCTAATGGTTCCCCCATATGATTTCACCTTCTATCCGAAATAGTCATTTCCAGTTTACTAAAAAAGGGAAAAATTAGCGATGAATTGAATTTTGAAGTGCCAAACGAATCAAATTATAACGCCCCGTTCAAAACGGGACCCCTTGTATCCTTATTTCTCCCTGCCCCTTACTTTTCATGAAAATTTTTTGTAGCATGCTACTTTTTCCTTTTTAGAGTTTATATAGACAGTGAACTCAAAATAAACCTCAATGGGCTAAAAAGGAGCCGAAAACTAATGATCTATGAAGAAACGTATCGCTATTTATTACGAAATGTAAACTCCACTGAATTCGACACATGCTTATACTCCGTATTGCATATGGATTGGGATGGCGTAATTCAAAGCCCGATTCACCAAATGGCCAAAGGAATAGGAACGACTGAAAAATACCTAAAGAAAATCATCAAGAGGCTATCATCGCCGCAGCCCGGTTGCGGACGTAGAATCTTCCTTCCGGTCGATCAGGGAATGGTGACGAAATACCAATTCAATTTAGGTCCAACCGGCAGCTTCACCAACAGAAAAGATCGATATTGTAAAAAATACCGTTTCTTCTATACTGATGCCTTTCGCAGTCTCCCCCTAGCGGCCAAGAGACTTGTACTTATGGCTGCCTTCACGATGTCCGTGAAAAAATCCGAAGTTGTCTCACTGAATTACGAGGAAGTCATTCAGTCGGGAAGTTCCCTGGCTAAAAGAAAGCATATTTACGAAGCGATGAGGATCATTAACGAAACATTGAACGGCACCATGGCCTTTTCCATGGCTTCCTCCACTTTCAACCGTAAGGAATTCATCGTGGTTTCCTTCAAAACGGGCACACTTAACGAGTACCTCGAAAATCGGACAGAAAGAATGATGTTGAGAAAAACCCTATATGAAGCGGGGTTTCTGGAACATATTGAGGATAAAGTCTGTATCGAACTGGAGCGTGTCGGAAAATATATTTTCCATTCGTTTCTTCATGCTGCAGAAGGACCTGTCAAAGACGAGCTATTGAAACTAGCGCGCTTCATCTATCAGTCTTCCCTTAAAAAGTTTGGCTGTGCCTTGAACGGCAACAAACCATTATTGGCTGAGCCGAAAGAGGCTTCCGCTTATTTCAGTACGATCGTATATAATGAAGCACTAGAACAATTGGGGGTATATGCTCACCAGGCTGCCTGCATAAAAGAGCTTGTAGACCGCGAACACTTTCATCGCGAGATTTCCGAGAAATCTTTGGACCGGCATGTAGATTATAGTGAAGTGGATGAGCATATTGAGCCCATTCGTGCGAAGTATAACCTGGCAATGGACATGTACCAGACGCTGAATAAATGGTGCGAAGACTGGGTGATTTCCCGGGTAAAATCCGCAATGACTGAAACAGGATCATCTAAGAAACGGATCTTAAACAACCAAAGTCCATCCGACTATCTCGACTATCTGAAAAAACATACATACGAACAATTGGAACGACACATGTCAGTATACCGACACATCAATCATGGTGAATATGTTCTGGACATTTTACAACAGAAGAAAGAAACCCTCCAATCCTATTTCGCCATTCAGAAAGAGCGCCTGAAAAAATAAAGGGAATCATATAACTCAGTGAACACTGGCTTTTGGGCGAGTGTTTTTTGTCATGCATCCTTATCCTTCCTTTCACTCAGAAGACCCCATGTTCCTTCCCACATCGTCAGAATCGATAGGATTTCCTCTGATTTTCTCTGCCCTTCCTATGAATAACCTGTATTCAGTTGTGGATAACCACCTCCTTCCTTCATATATCCGATACTTGTCTGTGAATAAAAAAGGAACGTCCCTACTTTTTCCTGAGAGGCATCGATGAAACCAGTCATACCAACGGTTTTCTCATAAAAGTTATCCAAGGGTCTAAAGAAAGGGTCTCAATCACTTATCTAAAAAAAGTTCTGAATATCGTTATGAATAAGGGAATGAACTAGAGTCCCCCCTTCACCATAAGAAATATAGGTAGCAAGTAACGATGATCTAGATGAATTAGATAGTTCAGCACATATGCAAGCTAGGAGGTGTGAACGATTTCTATTTTTATTCATAAAATCGGACAAATCCTTTCATATTTTGGGTAAGTGATAAAGTAGATTCACCAATTCCAGAAAGGAGCTGACAGGTAGAGAAGCAAACAAGGCAGACGATACTTGAAAATTACTTACCATGGTTTCACATTTTGCAAACCTACTACCCCCTTATTTTCTCTGCACTTGACGCAGTAGAAGACAAGTAAAGGCATCTAACTGATTGAGCTGTAATGCGTACTGAGCTTCCATGAACTTGTATATCCATCCCCAAGGATACAAGCCATTTTAACTAACGAATAACGACCAGATCAGTTGGGTGCTTTTGTCATGAACGGACAAACGTCCCCCGCCTGGCAGGATTCCTGCCAGGCGGGGGACGTTTGGGTTACTACATTATTTGGTCACTTCAATTTTGCCGTTGTTCGATTCTAGATCAACCAAATTTTCTCCCTTTCCAATGACCGTATTCCCCTCATATTTATCGAGGATATTGATGGTACCATTATCGACAGATACCTTGAAGGTTGTATTCGTCGGTTCTTTATCCGTTTTAATGATAATCTTTCCATTGTCGCTCTCTAATTGAATGTTCCGATCTAAATCCTTTGTAACGAGCGATATCTTACCATTATTTGAGGAGCCCTTGAGATTGCCCTCTACATCATTAAGGTCCAACCTGCCATTTGCACTTTTTGCATCAATGTTTTCAGCTACAATCTTATTTAATTCAATCCGTCCATTATCCGTTTTCACTTTCAAATCCTTTATTTCCAATTCTGATATTTTCATCTTTCCATTATCATTATCGAAGACAAAGGAATCATACGACTTTTGCGGGACATATACGTATAAATGAGAGGATTGAAAGTTAAATCCAATGCTGAAGAGGTTAGGTTCCTTCAATCTAATGGTCAGCTTCTTTCCTTCCACGTCGGCAGCTAAATCCAACTTAGACACATCCACGCCTTTTGTGACAAGCTCCACTTTAATCTCTGTATCCGAAGTCGGAAGAACTTCTACCGTTGCATTATCCGAACGGACCTCGATATCCTTTACCATTTCGGCACTCACCTTTTTCTCTGTCGTAATCTCATCATGATTGGTTTGTGAATACGTAAAGAGACTGCCAATACCGCCAACGATCAATAGAAACAACGCAAGGATTGATAATTTTTTACCCATGCTTCACACCACCCTTTACAAGAGACACGTTAAATTTCAAGTAACGAATAAATCCTTTAGTAAGAGCTTTAGTTGCAATGAACATCCCCATCGCGATGAATATTCCGATTCCACAAATACCAAGGGAAAAGAACAAATCAAACAATCTAAATTCACCCATGAACAGATTAATAAGGATGCTAAGTGGAGCGAGGATGAACCCTAAAGATGCTACCCATCCCGAAAACACGACGCCCACCAGTGCAATGAAAGGCCCGAGGACAATCACAATATTGAAGAATCCCAATCCAATCACGGCCCATACTGCCCGTAAGATGTTTCCCGTGGAAGTCGTTTGTTGAACCATATCAAGATGGTAGGATGCCAGAAGCTCCTTGGCTATTTGTTTTGGGTTTCCTAGGGACGCTGAGATTTCCTGCTCCGACTTTCCCTTTTCTATTCCAATTGTGAAGTACTCTTCGTAATCTTGCAGGATATCCTGCCTTTCTTCTATAGAAAGCCTCTTTAGGGAAGCTTCCAACTGCTTTAAAAATTGTTCTTTATTCATTTGCGACACCTTCCTCGATTAATTGATTGACTCCATTAGAAAATTCATTCCACTCTGTCAGCAATTCGTGAAGGTATTCCCGCCCTTTATCAGTCAACTTGTAATACTTACGTGGTGGACCCTCTGATGATTCTTGCAAATATGTCGTAAAGTACTCTTCCTTCGTCAATCTTCGTAACAGTGGATAAACCGACCCTTCCGATATTTCAATCTGGTCTGAAATCTTCTGAACTAGCTCGTAGCCATATCGATCTTGCTTATCAAGCAACACCAGTACACATAGCTCCAAGACGCCCTTCTTAAACTGTACATTCAATGCACCATCACTCCTTTCTGATATGTCTAGGTACTATCTAATGAATAGTACCTGACAGCGAATAATACATCTTATTTAATAATTTACCACATGCTACTGTTTAATGCAAGGTACTGTGGAAATTATTTTGTTAATTTTTTCAAGTTGTTTTTTCTTCTTACTTCAACTTCCCCAATCCAATCCGTATAATAGAAGGATATGGAAAGGGGGAATTGATTTGGTCAAAAAAGAAATAACCAAAAAGCAGTTTGAGTTTCTTGAACAAGAATTTACCTACCTGCAAAATGGCGGGACCATTTCCGAGGAAGAGAAGAAAAAGATGTTAGCTTCCTATCATGTGAAGGCCTCTTTAAGTTTCATCTCCATCCTATTAGCGATTGGAGCCGTCCTTTTAGGCCTTGGGGTCTTAACATTCGTGGCCAGCAACTGGATGTATATAAGTAAAGGCGTTAAATTCCTATTGATCATCGCCTGTTTGATTGGCGTGAATGTTGCCGGGGTCAGGTGGGAGACACGCTTTCCAAAAACCTCCCGAAGTCTGCATTATGTCGGGATTCTCATATTTGGAGCAGGTATATTTTTAGTCGAGCAGATGTTTAACATCAGCATCAATTTTAACAGTTCCTTTTTGTTATGGGGGATTGGAGCCATCTGCATCGGATATTACCTAAAGGACGCCATTGTCCTCCTATTCACTTCTTTTTTACTTTTCGTGTACCTTAATGGCAGCATCTTTCTTGATGAAACGTCTTACCCGCTGGCCATTATCATCCTTCTACCGGCTTTATATTTTCTAGTAAAGCAACTCAACTATCCTAGGTTTCTATCCTTTATCGTTAATGGCTTAACGATCAATGCCCTCATCCTTTTTCTCATGGAATTCGTACCTAAGCTCGTGGAGGGTAACGGGGATACCATCATTCTCTCGATTCTTTTTATCGTAGGAATCCTGCTCGCTTACATTCGCGTTCCAGTTAAGTTGCAGAGAATCACCCATATTCAAGGACATCTCCTCCACGGGATTGCGGCTATCTTCTTAACTTACGAGCTTGCCATATGGTTTCCTTTAGTTTATTTTCTTTTTCTCCTTTACCTGATACAAAAAGGAAGCTTGACCAGTATCGTGATCATATGTGCATTGATATTCAGGTACTATATCGATTCCTTTGAATTCCTGCCGAAGTCACTGACCTTCATCATCGGAGGCCTCCTGCTCCTTGTGTTTGGCTTCTTCTTTGAAAAACAACGCCAAAAAGGAGGGGAATCCATTGAATCGTAATAAATTTTTGCACCCGCTCATCGTATTCGCCATTCCTGTTTTGATTCTTATAGCCCTGGCGGTTCCACCCGTCTGGACAACTTTGTTTGGTGAAGAAATCAAAATCCGAACGGCTCCGATCGATCCGACGGACTTATTCAGGGGAAGCTATGTAGCATTAGGATATGAGATAGAATCCGTCACGCTCGACCAACTTGATGAGACGGTGAAAACTGATTTCCACAGTAAGAATGTCGGAGATTACAAAAGTGTATATGTTTCATTAAAACAAGACAGTAATGGGCATTACGGCGTCCACCATGTATCGAAGGAAAAACCGGATGAAGACATGTATCTCAAAGGAAAATTACAAATCCCCTATGATTTACAAAGGGCCTCGTCCATTCACATTAAATATGGCTTAGATAATTATTACGCTCCTAAAGACAAGGCATTGGAACTGGAAATGTCCGCTGCTGCAAAAACGGCCATGGCCGTGGTGAAAGTGAAGAACGGAAATGCGGTATTGCAGGAAATCATCGTACCGTGATTACACATGCGAAAAGCATAGGAGGCATCGAATGAGATGCTTCCTATGCTTTTTTTTGGCAACATTATTTTATTTGATGAGCCTTTTAGCCCCGATATAGCGATCCTTCCAATACTTGTCGCTCATCTTCACGACCTTCACGCCTTTTGTGGTCGTTCCGACAAATGTACCGTTCCCATTATAAATGCCGACGAAGGAAACCTTGCCTTTCTTGCTACCGGTCGCATAAAACACCAAATCACCTGTTTTTAAGTTTTTCTGTTTTACAGCCTTTCCTTTCTTATACTGTTCCGCACTGGTTCTTGGAATTTTCATGTCTGTCGCCGCTTGTTTATAAACATATTGAGTGAGTCCACTTGCATCGAATCCTTTTGGTGTCGTTCCGCCATATTTATAAGGGCTTCCCACTTGTTTTGCTGCTACTGCAGCCACTTCGTCTCCATAATTAATGGACGCCGAAGCATTGGCCGGACTGAAAACGAAAGCTACCAACAATGCGGCAAGTGCAAGTACGGCCACAAGCCATTTTGAAACAGGTAATCTAAGACTCATCTTTTTTCTCCCCCAATCTGTAAATGAAACACAATTTTAAATATATGAAGTACATTCGCTTTCATTCCTTGATTCACCTTTTTTTCAAAAAAAAGCTTTGTATTGAGGATGAACTCTACAATCCAGACAAAAACTTAGAAACTTCTTAGATCAAATATAAAAAACGACGCTGTTAAATTATGTTAAATTAAGTATAATCATGTATGAACCATTGTAAGTAATTTCAATAATAGACTGGGGGTTTTTTATGAGGAATAAAAAGAAAATAATCATCATGACATTATTTTCAGCTTTGCTGTTCTGCATGGTCATCGTTTTGAGTTCTCTTTCACCACTAGCGGATACAGGTAAAAATGCGAATCAATTTAATTCTATCGGGATGTGGCTTTCCATTGCGATGATGCTGGTACTGTATTTCGTCCCATTGCTCCTGTATGTTATCGGCTTGGAGTGGATGAAATATGTAATGGCCGTATTCTGCTCACTATCCTTACTGTCTTTGCTACCCATGATCGGCATAGTCGTATTTCTTGGTGTAATGGAAGGCTTCACTTCATCACTCATCGGCGTGGTCATTGTCAGTGGGATGAATGTACTCATCAATACAATCTGGTTCTTCACGGCATTCTCTAAAGGAAGCAAGACTTCCATTGGAGGAAGTTTGAAAAATCCTATTCAAAATTAAAAAAAGAAACCAGATATCACCGTTCCATAGATAGACGGTGGTATCTGGTCTCTCCGCTTTCTTTGATTCAAGAAGGAT
The DNA here is from genome assembly GCF_050272735.1 of Peribacillus sp. NPDC046944. NCBI lineage: Bacteria > Bacillati > Bacillota > Bacilli > Caryophanales > Bacillaceae > Peribacillus > Peribacillus sp. NPDC046944. The sequence continues at coordinate 523,273 of NZ_JBNNML010000002.1, read as the reverse complement.
GATCTACTATTTAGGTTTCTCGTATTTCTTAGCCTCATCACTGTCGCTCATGCCTTGTGTCGTATGGTCAATTACGCCGCCGATTCCAAAAAACGTAAGCGCAATGAAATTAATGATCCCCATAGCCCCGTTCAATGCATCATCGGTGATGGTAAAGCCAATCGGGTGTATAAAGTTATTGATAAACGCAGCAACCATCTGCGTTACCATCAAAACACCTGGCAAAAATACAGTAAAAATAAACGTAGGATTTTTAAAACGAACTTTCCAGTTAATCAATTTTCTCTATCCCCTATTATCAGTGCCGTCCACACTACAATGGTACGAACTTGCTATATCATATGCTGCTTGTCCTTTTAGCGTTCGAGAAATTCATGCCCCCCTAGAAAATCCCTTAGACCAAAAAAAGGAGATCCATCCGAAGACAGAACTCCCTTTTAAATCCTTATAGCATCACCACACCTCACTTTAACAAATAGGTGACGGCTTCCTCTAGTTCAACAAATTCATCCGTATGCCACTGCATGTTTTCCTTTTGAAAATACGCTTCTGTTTCGAGTGGCAAATTAGACGTAATCATCCGCAATCCCTTTCTTTCTATTTCCCCTGGAATGGAGAATGCCGGCAGATCCTCTGTTAACCAATACCGTTTATATTGCTGTCCCAACTGATCCTTTTCGAAATGACCGATGAGCTGGCCGTGATTCATGAAAATCAGGTAATCAGCAAGTTTGCGGATGTCTTCCATTTGGTGGGTCGAAAAGAAGATGGTTTTCCCTTCCCTCTCCATCCACTTAATCAAAAAATTCATGTATCGCTGTTTTGAGATGATGTCCATAGAAGCCGTTGGCTCATCCAGGATCAATAGTTCGGCATTTCTTGCTAAAGTCAGCGCAGCTATTAGCTTTTGTTGATTTCCCTGGGACAACTTTCCATACTTCTTATTCAGGGGGACCTCGAAGGTTGTGATCACCTCGTCAAACAATACCTGATCCCAAGTGGGATACCATCTAGAAGATAACCGCAGTAATTCATGCCCCGTAAACGAATCGCAGCCAATCAAAGCTTGCGGCTGATAAGCGACTTTTTGTTTCCAGGCTTCATCTTCCTGCTTCGTATTCTTCCCAAAAATGATAATATCACCAGCATCTTGTCGCGCCAATTGCATGACCATCTTCAGCAGTGTGCTCTTCCCGGCGCCATTATTCCCAATCAAGGCTGTCACGGTACCTGGCTCTAGCGTCAGATCAATCGGTCCCAACGAAAAGTCCTCGATTTTCTTTTTGACAGAATGAATCTCAAGCGACGTTGTCATGGTTTCCCCTCTCCTTTTTCCGTTTTGAGCTCTTCTATTAAACCCGTAAAAATCTCCTCAATTTCCTTGAATGAATAGTTTTGTTGAAGTGCAGCTTCAATGCTATTTTTCATGGCTTCCTGGACTGATTTTATTTTCACACTGCGGAGTAGGCTTTCCTCAACGTCTGCCACGAACGTCCCTTTTCCCTGGATTGTTGTGATAAAGCCTTCCGTTTCTAAATCTTGATAAGCTCTACGGGTCGTGATGGCACTTACTTCCAGATCTTTAGAAAGCATCCTGATCGATGGCAAAGGTGAACCCGAAGACAGCTGTCCGCTTGCTATCAAAGCTTGGATTTGTGCCGTTATCTGATGATAAATGGGGATTCTTGATTCTTTTGATAAACGAACCGGCAGCTCCACTTTACTTCTCCTCCCTATATATCATTATTTTAAATAATCAATTTGGAACATTTTCTTTTTCATATATCGCTTCCAGAAGTAATAGCTCCCGACCGTTACGACTGCCGAAATGAGACTCGAACCGATCGCGAAGTTCTTCGCGGCTTCCATCGCCCAACCGACAACTCCCCTATCTGTTTTCAAGGATAACCACACGAGCACGGCCGTCACTCCACCATAAAAGACTACACTATATATACCTAACTTAATCGGGGTGATTCGTTCCCCTACATCACTTGCTGCAAAAACGAAAGAGGACGAAACACCAAAAGCCAGCCAGATAATCGAGAAGGCAACATACTCCAAAACAACCATGGATTCTAGAAGTCTTGGAGTAAATAATAACAAGAACAAAACCTGGAAAGGCAGACTAGGGAACAGCATGTGAACAAACCGGCTTTTAATCAATACTTCCTTTTCGATAGGAAACATATTTAACATCATGAAAAACGGGGACACCCAAACATCTCCCTCCACCTTTTGAAGCTGCAATTCTTTCGGCCTTACCATGAAGGCCACACAACCAAATGACAATATAAAACCAATGTCGGTCAAAAGTGATGGTGCCTGAGTCTCCACTTCCAAAACCCATGAATAGGAAGCAGCCAGTACAAACAGTGCAAAGAATAAACATAGCGTGCCGAACCAAGATTTCCTCCATTCGATACTTGCGAGCCAAAAAGCATCTTTCCATGTATTCATCATCTAAACTCCTCTCAAATTGTTATGGTGTTTATATCTATATACACACTATATGTTAAATACATACAATTATCAACCATAAAAGTAATTTATAGGTAAAAAAACTGATGGACTCATAGAAAAGCTTAATCCCTTAGCACTTGTATATGGGAATTTTTGAAACCTTTCTAACAGGGTAGCCGTAAATAAAATAGGAGGTGTACCATGAAAAAGTATGCGATATTCATATTGAGCTTCTTGTTTCTCTTTACCTTGCTACACATTTCAGCAGGTCTATTATTAACCGCTACATACACTCCCGATCCCACCAACGCACAACTGAGCCTCCCATTAACCCAGGAAGTGACTTTTGGTGACCAGTCACAAATCCCGACTTTATTGATTGCAACAGTAGCGGCCACTTTAGCTTACCTAGTCCCAACGAAATGGGGAAAGAATTAAATAACAAGAAAAGACCGTTCAACTATATGAACGGTCTGGAAATACCTAATCCGAAATAACAAATGACATTAGGCTTAGGATCTTCCATCTAATCCTGCGCCACTATTTGATAGTCTATCAAAAACGCCCCTATCCGTTCGGCCGCTTCTGTCAATCTCTCAACCGGCTGGACAAGGGCCATTCGAACATATCCTTCACCCTGTTTTCCAAAAGCATCTCCTGGGACCACGGTTACACCCGCCTTTTCAATCAGTTCATAGGCAAAGTCGCGTGACTTCCATCCAGCCGGAATGCGGGCCCAAATGAACATTGTCGCAGCAGTTTTCGGTACGTGCCAACCGGATTTTGCGAGACCCGATATCAAGGCGTCACGACGGGCTTCATATACGTTCACCTGATCGGACAACAAGGAAAGGTTGGAGGTAAGTGCCATTTCGGCCGCCTTTTGAATCGGGTAAAAGACCCCATAATCGATATGGGACTTCAAAGTCCCTAAGATGTTCAGTACTTCTTGATTTCCGACTGCATACCCAATACGGCAGCCGGCCATATTGAACGTTTTTGAAAGCGAATTGAACTCGATCCCAACCTCCTTTGCACCCGGGATGGATAGGAAGCTGATCTGAGGATGATCATCGAAAATCAGTTCTGAATAGGCAAAGTCATGTACGACCAGAATGTCGTTCCTGTTTGCAAAGGAGACGACCTCGGCAAAAAAGGTTTCATCCGCAAGGGCCGTGACTGGATTTCCTGGATAACTAAGGATCATCAGCTTCGTCTTGGCCAAGATATCTGCCGGAATATCACTCAGCTGGGGCAGAAAATGATTCTCTTGCGTAAGCGGCATCGGATAGATCACGCCACCTGCAAGATTCACACTTGCTTCATATATCGGATAGCCCGGATCGGGCACCAACACATAATCGCCCGGGTCAATCATCGCAGTCGCCAAATGGGCAAGTCCATCCTGCGATCCCATCAGCTGCAATACTTCCGTATCCGGCTCAAGATGCACCCCGTAACGCTGTTCATAAAAAGAACAAACAGCATTATGGAATTCCGGTATTCCCTTCAACGTATACCCGTATGCAGTTGGATCTTTTGCATACTTTACAAGTGTATCTCTTACAAAGTCCGGCGGAGGCATATCCGGACTTCCGACACTCAAATCAATAACATCCTTGCCTTCCCTCAACGCCTTTTGTTTACGGTTCGCCAGCTCCGAAAAGATTCCCGTTTCGAAATTCCCTACTTTTGCAGATGGAGTAATTTTCATGATAAGTCCCCTTCACCTCGTGTTTTTTATCTAGTGCTTTAGTAAATGTCCTGTTCCTAGCTTGTCAGCTTTATAGGTGGAATTTGTTCTTTACGTTATCTAAACAGTTCGTGGTTAGTTCACGAATACCTCCAAAACCTTTATTATGAAAGGATATCTTGAATATTGAATAAACCAACAGGTAGACTCATAGATTCCCCTTAATCATTTACACCATTTACCATTTATTATAAAATGTAATGGGAAATATTATCAATATATGAATATATATAGAAATGCAATCGGGACGTACTACATGTTGAAATGAGGATGACACTATGGGTTTTAAGGATTTTATAGGTAAACAATTTCTTGATATTATCGAATGGGAAGACGCCACCAACGATACCTTGGTCTATAAGTTCCCCATGAAAGATAACGAGATTCAAAATGGGGCACAGTTGACCGTACGCCCAGGCCAAAACGCCGTTTTCGTTGAGGAAGGAAAAGTGGCTGATGTATTTAGCGAAGGAATGTATAAGCTTGAGACGAAGAACCTCCCTATCTTAGCAGACATTAAAGGCTGGAATACCGTAAAAAGCCCAGAGCCTGCCTACCGGCCTATAGACGCTAATCTTGCAGGATTGAAATCGAAAGATCCTCTGTTTCATGATGAAGTGTTTTTATCGAAAATCAATAATATGTTTCTCCAATTACAGCAAGCTTGGATGGAGAAACAGTGGAACAGCATCAGACCGTTTGAAACCGATCCATTATTCAATATGCATAACCGGCAATTACAGTCCTATATTGACCAGCATAAAACGAATGTGGTTGAAAATATCGCCATCCTTGAATCGAAAATCGTTCGCTATGAAAATGACGGATCCAATGACGAACTCGATGTATATATCAAAGCCCGGATGAATGATTACGTAATCGATGATCACACCAAGAAAGTCCTCAAAGGCAATCCTGACCGGGATATTCACATGTCTTATATCTGGACACTGATCCGTAAGGAAACAGTATTGACCGAGACTCAAAAAGAGAAATATGATGTGACGCAATGTCCAAACTGTGGAGCGAATGTCAGTATCAACGCATCCGGACAATGCGAATATTGCGATAGCGTAATTTCAAGCGGGGAATACGATTGGGTGCTCTCCAAGATCAAAGTCATCAGCCAAAAATAAAAACGAGTAGGAATTTCCTAACTCGTTTTTTCTTATTTATGTTCTCGATTAGCTGCTTGTTTCCACTAATCGTTTCCTTGCATGGAACACTTGATAAAGGACCAATGCAAACAGCGATAGGATCGCACCGGATATAAAAGGTAAACCGATGTAGATGGAGAATAACCAACCACCTATAGGAGGGCCCGCAATCCTTCCGAATGAATCAAAGGAAGAAAGTAAGCCCGTGACCCCACCATGGCCGGATGTTGAACTTTTAGTGACCAGTGCCGAGATGGCAGGGCGGATGACACCGTTCCCCAATCCGAAAATCGTCAGGAAAATCGCCGATGTCCAGAAATTAGTCGAGAACAAGATGAGCACAAATCCAATCGCCGATATGACAATTCCGATTCGAATGACGTTTCCTTCCCCGAACTTCTTGGTCATCGGTCCGATTAATCCACCTTGAACAATCGCACTACCGAATCCCATGATCATAAAGATATAACCTAATTGAACAAGACTTATATCAGCCTTTTGGGCTGCAAAATAAGCAAACGTCGTCTCTAAGCCCGCCATGGAAAGGGTAATGATCAATTGCAGAATAAACAGGACGCTCATCGGGCCTTTAAAGGATTTCCACATGGACACCTTTTCTTCCGTCCGGTGGGATCTTTTTTCTTCAGTAAGCGATTCTTTCAGTAATATCATGACTAATATGAGGGTAATGATGGATGAAATGCCGGCGATGTAAAACGGCATATTCAAACTCGTCTCCGAGAATATCCCACCAATGGCCGGACCGAATATGAAGCCAAGTCCTGTAGCGGCCCCAATGATTCCCATCCCTTTTCCCCGTTCTTCAGGTGTCGTAATATCTGCTACGTATGCCATGGCAGTTGGCATATTCGCTGAAGATAAGGCACCCCCGATAATCCTGGCGATGAATAACACCAGTAAAGAATCCGCCGATGCCATGATGAAAAACGAAACAGCCAAGCCTGCAATCCCGATCATCATAACCGGCTTCCGGCCAATCCTGTCAGATATCCGGCCCCACATTGGTGCGAATATCAATTGCATGAACGAATAGACAGCCATCAAAAGACCAAGCTCTGTCGGGCTTCCTCCCACTTTTTCAGCCAGGAAAGGCATGACGGGAATGATGATTCCAAACCCAACCATGACTAAAAACATCACTAAGAAAAGAACGGGTAGTACCTTTTTTGTTTCCATGATTTATCTCCCTCTATTCCCCATTTGGTAGAATCTTCTGTTAGATTTTATATGTATCCACTTTACCATCCATTCTATTATACAACTATCCCTTTACACAGCATTGTTTCATACTATGTTCATTCGTTTTAATCTAATAATGATGTCGTCATCCCTACATATTATCCTCATCATGTAAAAATACACTCAATTTTGGAGACACGAATAAATAAAGAAGCCCAATCCAAAGATCGAGCCTCCATTATCCACTCTTACTCACGGAACCAATTCGCCCCTTCATCCATATGTACAAATGGGATGGTGGTATCAATCACACCCATGATTCTTTCTTTTTCAATATCTTCTCCTGCAAGCCATTTTGCAAAGTCCAAAACCGTAGGCTCCTGATTGCCGCCCAGTGCAATCCATGCTTTCATTTCACGCGGCAAATAAACCGACGTATGGATCGTCCCTGCCCAGCTGCTGTACAAATCGGAAAAAACACCCTGATTGGTGTCGTTAAACAAACGAAATGCTTCATATGTATCCGAGATGCTATCCTGTTGTTGATGGATAGTGTCCAATCTCCGTTTCGAATCCACAAGATGATGACGGTTTTCATGCTTCAGGATCTCAAAATGATTGGTGCAGGCAGTCGCTGTCCGGACCTCCACATTTCTTGGGGACGTTTCTATTATAAAACTCTTCCCACTTCCATCATGAACGACGTATGTGAATGAATGTCGATGCGGAATTTCCTTCAGCATCGCAACGGCTTCCTCGACATTTGCACAAGACTCCAATATCAATCGGCCAATCATGCAGCAAATGAATCCATCGCCGGGATTTTTCCGATTCATGAAGTTATACCCTATCGATAGCCCTTTTTCGTTCATCCCATCCATCCGTCCAGTCCCGCGTTGGCTCGGACCGATGCTCGCATACCCCTGGTCCGTCGGCTGGAATAGCACATAACGTCCCTCATAGGTTTTCGGATGGTAATCATAATTACGCACCAAATACGAATCGCCTGTCATGATCGAACAACCCGATCGAACATAATCCAATCTATAGCCGCCGAACTCCTGGAGAACACGTTCGATTGGCCATTTTAATGCTTCTTGGAACCCGAGTATTTCTTCCCATACGCCAGGTGCAAATGAAGTAATTGCATTTTTGACCTCTTCCTCTTCAACCGTAAAACGTGGCTGCCTTACTTTCCACTGATCTTCACGATTTTTAACAGTGAGGGAATCCTTTAACTTTTCCCCCTGCATGAATCCAAAGTCATAATGCGTACCCCTAAATTGTAGTATTTCACTGTATAGGTGCTTCACGAATTATCCCTCTTTTATCCTAGTGGTTATCTCCCATTAAGAATACTCGATGTATAGTTGAAAATAAAGAAACTAATGCTTTTTATTTAGAAATTACTCACTGATTCGGTGGGATATGGTTTTAAAACCATTCAAAGGGATGATGGCCTCTATGAGAATGACCCCTATTAATATAACAAGTGGCGTGGAAATAATTCTGTAAATGTAAGAGTATTTCGGTATAGTAAAAAAAAGGTTACTATGAATCTGAAGGAGATGACTATTTATGGCTTGCCCAATAACGATTAATATTAAATGATAAGCTTTTATTTGAAGCCATCCGTTTTCTGAGCGCGGACCATTTCCTTAGCATTATGATTAGCCGTTACCAACTCTTCTTCTAGAAAAGGGACTGTAGCAATACTTTCATTGAGGTCGGCACCGATAATATCTCCTGGAATGCCGCAAAAAAAGCCCCACAAGATGATCATCATCCTGCAGGGCTCTCTTTTAGTTTTCGTCTATTTCATTACGTTTTTTCTTGAATAGTTTTGATAATACTTCGTAAACGATTGGAACGATAAGCAATGTTAATAGCGTTGAACTTGCTAATCCACCAATTACTGTAATACCAAGACCTTTTGAAATTAAACCGCCGCCGCCTGAGCCGAATGCTAATGGCATTAATGCTCCGATGGTTGCAATGGCCGTCATCAGGATTGGACGGAGTCGTGTTGCGCCAGCTTCTAGAATGGCTTCACGCATACTCATACCATCACGTTCCATATGAATGATCCGGTCTACAAGTACGATGGCATTTGTTACAACGATACCAATTAACATGAGAAGTCCCATCATGACCGATACCGAGATCGTTTCACCAGCGATTAATAAACCTACAAACGAACCAATGACCGTAAACGGTAAGGAGAACAGGATAGCAAATGGTGCGACACCCTCACGGAATGTGACAACAAGGATGAAGTACACGATTGCGATTGCTGCGATCATGGCTAAACCAAGTTGGGTAAATGTTTCTGACATATCCGCTGCTACACCGGCTACACCGATTGTCACGCCTTTTGGTAAGTCTAATTTATCAATGTCTTCATCTATTTCAGAAGTAGCCTTTGAAATATCTTTATCTGTGATGGTTCCTGAAACAGTGGCGTAGTATTCACCTTTACTACGGGCCAATGTATTCAACGTGGTTCCTTCTTTAACCGTGACCAATTCAGAAAGTTTCATCGTCGTACCTGTTGCGGTTGGTACTTTTTTATCTAACATATCATCAATTGATTTTGGCTGTTCGTCTTGATCTTGCTGAACGATGACTTCTACTGACTCACCGTCTTTTTCAATGGTTGTTAATACTTCTTCTTGGGTAGAAGGGCTTAACATCCCAATGATTTGAGCTGTAGTTAATCCATACTTCAATAATTCATCTTGTTCTACTTTGAATGTATATTCCACATAGGCATCCTCTGTACTAGAAGAAACGTCCTTTAAGCCGTCATTTTTCTTCATAACGCCTTCTACTGTTTTTACCGCGTCATTTAATTTACCTAAATCTTCACTGTAGAACGTGTAGCTGACTTCATCACTCGCCACAGACATAGACGAGAAGTTCTGGCTCTTCCATTCGCCTGATTGACCAATATTGAAGACATATTCTTCAATCTCTTCCCGTACTTCCGGGAAGTTTTTCATGTCTGGGTCAAAGATCAGGTACATGAGGGCACCGCTTCCGCCCCCGCCCATCATTGCGGCCATGGAGTCGCCATCCTCTGTTACGGATAACTGAACAATATCAATCTCGTCACGTTTCAGTAACTTCTTTTCCACCACTTCAAGGTTCGCTAATGTTTCTTCTTTGAGCTCCCCTGGTTCTGGTGTGTAGGTTAAGTACATCACTTTTTCTTCTTCGCTACCTAAGAAACTAAAACCGATTAATGGCGTTAACGCCAAACTGCCGGCTAATAGAACCACAGATATGATGGAAGTGATCACTTTATGATTCAATGTCCATCTAAGAACACGTTTGTATCCCTTAGCTAATTTGCCAAGCTCTTTATGATTACTCTCGGTCTTCTCACCATATAATTTTTTCTTAAATAAGAAGTGAGATAATGCCGGCACAATCGTTATGGCAACGACTAACGAAGCCAAAAGGGCAAATGTCATGGTTAATGCAAATGGCGTGAACAGTTCGCCTACCATACCGCCAACGAAGATAAGCGGAGCGAATACCGCAACCGTTACTAATGTTGATGACATGATTGGCTTGAACATTTCGATTGTCGCTTCTCGCACCAATGCACGACCCGTTAATTTTTCATCTTTCAAATGCATGCGTCGGTAAATATTTTCAACAACAACGATCGAGTCATCGATTACACGTCCGATGGCAACCGTAATCGCACCCAATGTCATGATATTTAATGTGATTCCCAGGCCATTTAAGATTAGGAAGGCCATAAAGATTGAAACAGGAATCGAAATGATCGAAATGATCGTCGATTTAATGTCCCTTAGGAATAAAAGGATGATTAATATCGCAATTAAACCGCCGAATAGCGCTTTTTCTATCATCGTCGAAACGGATTCCTCAATTGGTTCCCCTTGGTCAAGACTGACATCGACAACTAGGCCATCAATCTTTTTCTCTTCTTCTTTAATTAGATCTTTTACATCGTTAACCACGTCAACTGTGTTTGCTTCCTGCCCTTTGACAATTTGAATGGCAATCGCATTTTCACCGTTCGTACGTGATACGGATTCTTCTTTCCCAACTAGCTCAACTTTAGCAATATCGCTAAGTTTCACAAAAGGTGCTGGATTGCTAGCTGATGGTGTTACAGGAATAAGCATTCCCTTCAATTCTTTAGCTGTCATGAACTTACCGTCTACTGAAACGGCCTGTTCCCCTTCTTCGAATTCGTAAAGGCCTAATGATACAGCTAAATCACTTGCCTGAATCATTTCCTTTACCTTATCTTCCGTAAGGTCCAGTTTAGCCATTTTTGCTTCGTCATACGTTAATTCAACTTCTTCTATATGCTGGCCAGTGGTAGTGGCCGAAGCAACCCCGTCGATTTTCTCGATTTTTGGAAGTAAACTATCTTCCACGGTTGACGTTAATTCAACAATATCCTCTTTTGTACTGCTTACACTCAATGCCATAACAGGCATCATGTTTAAGCTGATGGCTGTAATCGTCGGCTCTTCCGCTTTCTCCGGTAACTTTACTCCGTCAATTGCCGATTCAAGAGCACGCTTCGCCTCATCCATATCGATCCCATATTCATATTCCACTTGAATATTGGACATATTGGAATACGAATTGGAATAAACGGCTTTCACGTCCTCAAGCCCTTCAACCGCTTCCTCTAATGGTATCGAGACCTCATCCATCACTTTCTCTGGAGTAGCACCAGGATATACACCCATCACCGTTAAATAGGGAATTGTAATATCCGGGATTGTCTCCGTTTTCATTTGCGTACCCGAATAAATACCAGATACCGTAATAATAATTGTAAGGAGCCACACTGCTAGTTTATTCCTTAGAACAAAATTGACTAAACCTCTCACCTTTACACCTACCCTTAATTGACTTATCAAACATATTTACTTATACTAATGACTAATTAGTCATTTGTCAACAATATGACCTAGGAGCGAATGGAATGATTAAAAAGGAACTCATAATGGAAACGGCCATCGAACTCTTTGCAAAACAAGGGTTTAACGCTACCTCCGTACAGCAAATCACCGATCACTGCGGCATTTCAAAGGGTGCCTTTTATTTATCTTTTAAATCCAAAGATGAATTGATTATAGCGCTAGTCGATTATTTTATGATACAGCTCGTCTCAGATATTGACCACGTAGTCAAAAACACAGCAGATGAAGACCTTTTATATGAATTTTTCTATACCTCATTTAAATCTTATCTGAACCATACAGACTTCGCTAAGATTATTTTTAAAGAACAAGCACAATCATTAAATGAAGAGCTCATAACACGAATTCAACACTATGAAAGAATCAATGAAACGAGTATCCTCTCATTGGTTGAACGACTATATGGGGACGATATCATTCAAACAAAATATGATTTAACCTATTGTATAAAAGGATTCTTGCAACAGTATGCTGTTTTATTTTTATTCTATAATATACCGTTGGATTTAGTCCGACTCTCGCAATCTCTTGTGGAAAAAACGAATATACTGGCAAGGCATTCAACCATTCCTTTTATTTCACAAGAATTGACGGAAATAATCAGTCCTGTCATGTGCGAAGAAATGACAAAGGAACAGCTACTCGATCTTATGGATAATAAGATTGAGGAAATCGAAGAGTCCATTGAAAAAGAATCCTTACTCCTGCTCAAGGAGCAACTGATTGAACAAACTTTCGGACCGGCCATCATAAAAGGATTGCTCGAGAACCTTCACGCTCATCCACATTGCAAGTACCTAGCTTATTTACTACGCCAATATTATAATTTTTAACTCTAAAGAAGGGGAGAAGGCTTTGAATTAAGCTTTCTGCCTTTTTTCTATGCACTTACTCTTTATATTCATCCTTAGGTACAATTATTAACACCCTCCATTTATTTTATCATGTGTTTCTAACTTTCTTTCATTTGAATGTTCTCATTCTTGTCTTTTTTTCAACAATTGCTTGGACAGCTTTCCAACAAGTCCGATTTATGACTTTTTTTAAAACAACTCACCATTTGGGCTCCCCTTCATAATCTGTATCAGGAAGATTTTGAGGGAGATGGATTATGGGATGGGATTGACGGCTCTCCATTGGATTTATGTTTTATTCATCGTGTTGATCATCGGGTTTATGGTAAAGCGTCGGGATACCACCCTCATTTGCATCGTTGGCATCTTCATTTTGGCGCTCGTCTCTACAGGCAGTTTGGCTTCCTCCATCAGTGGCGTATTCAATAGTTTCGCTTTCGCCATTACCGAGTTAATGTCGACCATTTTAATCATTTCCATCATTGTTGCCATGAGTACAGTCTTAACGAGATCAGGTATCAATGATGTCATGATTGCACCTTTTGCTAGATTCATTAAAAACCCCACACTCGCTTTTTGGGTGATTGGAATCGTCATGATGGGCATCTCCTGGTTTTTCTGGCCATCCCCTGCCGTCGCTTTGCTTGGTGCCGTGCTGCTACCGGTCGCATTGCGGGCCGGATTGCCTGCACTAGGCGTAGCTTATGACAACAAAAGATACTAAAAAACCCCTAACCTTTTAGTGGTCAGTGCGTTTATTTTTTTGGGTTTAACTGTGCAATAATTATCATTATTTTTATCGAACTACCTATCAATCCAACCGTTCCGAAAAGAGCATATGTAAGTATGTCCACATTTAGTTCACTTGTATCTCTATCAATTAAAAAATTATTACCAATGTTACTAACACAAATAAAAATCTTCAAATTAAAGAAGGTCTTACATAGATCCTTCCAATCCTCACAACCTTTAGTTTGTAAGATAAAACCAAAGAACACTTATTCTGCAAAACCTTTCACATAACCATACTTACTCTGCAAGTATGAGTTTCTGCAATCTCTTCATGCCTTGGATTTATAGAACTTCTTGGCATGGTTTCAAGGTAACACCTTCCAAAAATAAAAAGCACCCTAGAAAGGATGCTTACTTAATATTAATTTTCTTATTACTGATATAATTTGATGTCTTCGATAACAACTGAAACAAGATTCAAACTTGTTCATCCAATTTTAATTTATTCTCTAGTAATCTATCAGTAGTAATAGAATCACGATAATTATAAGGAAAGACAGACTTTATAGACTTAGCCTCCTCCTATCTTCAATCATTTTCTATTTCATTCATTCCCCATTCAACTAAATGAAGATATGCTTCAGCTTTTTCTCTTTCAGATAAGGAATGATTCCTTGCAATTTTATTTGCCTTTAGCTTAACTTGACTATACATACTTTTATTCTTTGAGATTTTTAAATAGCTTAACATCTTATCTAGTAAAGGGTTGTCACCATTTTTGTAATTGTTAAAAGGAATTCGATTTCCACGAATGGATTCCAAATAGTTCGCATAATCTAGAGTAGTATCAAAAATGTTTTCTTTATTAGGTTTAAATGTTTCAAGGTCAATTAATGTGTCATCAGCATCATCTTCCAATAAGTTGTTTAAATCCTCAATTATTTCATGATTAACGTTTGGATTATAGGCCTTGATAAATACAGATGGATGTACAAAATTATCTGATTTGATAGATGAATTAAAGTCTTTTTTTAATCATGATCCAACTCATCCTCAGTTTTAAAATTATCTGGTTTATAATAGGAATCGTTTTGATTTTGAAATAGAGGGACTAAAGCATAAGCAGAATAAGTTATATACTAGTTATGAATTATTTACGATAAAAAGACACGAGTCCTATCCTGAACTCTATAAACTATTAGAAATATGTAATGGAGCGGTTCGTAGATTAAGAGGTATACGGCGAACATTAAATTTCAATAATGTTAATACTCAAGACATTAAGGCTTTTATGGAAGATAAATCTTTCACATCAAGTGATATATCCTATATATTAAGCCTCTGGGAAACACAAAATAAAAAAGCTCTCACTGAAATAAATTATAGATTAGAAAGAATTAATTATAACGAAGCAGAAGAGAAATTTATTGAAGCAAATGATTATTATTTTTTTAACGTCCTATTTTTATCAGAAGAAGTAGAAAAGATGGCTAGAGATCTTTTAAATAACATTCACACTTTATGGTTAAATTACAACCCAGATTATTCAATGTACGGTGCAATAACAGGTGGAATTCCCTTGTCTGAAAATGAAGAATTAATCAAACAAATTGATCAATTAAGAAGCGACTTGAAGTTAAAGATGCGACAAGAACTATTGCCAAATTGAAGATTTGTTAAAGAGCTCTCATTATATTCATTGGATATCTTATTGGACATAGCTACATGAAAAAGCGCTCATAGGATACTGCAGTAACACCACTATCACCACCAAAATGTTCCTTGCTATGGCATGGTCTGCATACCAGCTCAAGGTTGCTATGATTGTGTGATGTTATGATCATCATTGTTATCAGGTGTGATGTACTTCTTATGCTGGACGATCTCACCTGGTCCAGCACACCGTTCACATAGCCCATACTTGTTTCGGAAGTATGAGTTCCTGCAATCTCTCCAGGCTTTAGATTTATAGAACTTCTTGGCGTATGGTTTCATATATCACTTGCTTTTCATTGCAAACACTCTTTGGTTATGTGGAGATAATCTATAATAATGGACCAAGTTTGATAAAAACTCTGTTATTTACCTCTAAAGCATAAACTACATCATTTTCAATACCTAAAAGGAAATTAAGTTTCTTTCCAACTTCAACCCCTGTTGCTCTCATTTGCTTTACCAACGAACCAGTGTTTTCTTTGATATATTTCTCGTATTCCCTTAATCTAATAGCAAAGAAATCACAAGTTCTAGTTACTTCAATACTATGACCAGAAGTAGCATAGCCCATACCAAGTGGTCCATATACAGCTCCTTTTTCTGCTTCCACAAGAACTATAGAGTGTGACTGTCTAGCTTTCTTGTATTGTTCATCTGTTAATGCTGGAGATGCAGCAGTTACACCGTTTAATTGAAACCTTTCTATTGATTTAGGCCAATTATTATGTATAATTCGTATCATCTCTTGATTAGTCCAACTTCCATGTTTCATAACATTGATAATATAAGCGTGCTTATTATCAAATCGAACAAACAAAACAGGTCCAGTCCTATTGGAAAATCCCGTCTTATCTATTTTTACTCCAAGGTGTAGGTGGTGAATACCCCAATCATTTAATAAATCATCATGGTAATTTAAATTCAAGATACCTTTACTTAAATGTGGTTTTAGATCCATACCTTTTTTTATTTTTCCAATAATTAAATCCAGACCTTCCTTTAAGTCTTCAGGACAATGGAATTCTTTCGAAATCAACACCTTTCTTGGCAGTGGCGAAATAAGCCTTCTAGCATAATTAAAATATTGAAAACATACATCAGTAGTTAAGTCTTCATGTTTATAACCTGCATTGATAAGCATTCTTTTTAGGAAAGATGTCCAATCTCTTTTAAAATCAATTTTCAATTCAAAAGCATAAGGCATTATACCAATCCTTTTTTTAGAAAATTATACCATTAACCTCTAGATTAAACTTCATGATTTCCCTATTTTTCCAAAGTAAAAAGCACTCTTTGTTGAGTGCTTTTTGAGTGCTTAAGATGATACAAATTTAATTTCTTGATATCGCTAATATGGCTCTAAGCTCTTTTAATCTCATAAATTTTTGTTTTGCGATTAGGAATCATATGAGTTCTATATCCTGTATCAGCTTGTTTGTGTATAAAGTTCTCTTTAACATCAGTTACTTTATATTTAAGAGTACTGCTATTATAGTCCAAGTGAACTGATTCACTTAAAATAATTACATCCCTATTTTCTATCATATAGAGATAAATTTCTCGGGAGGAATATTCATTTCCTAACTCCAGTGTTTTAGGTACTTCATCTTCAAAATAAGACATATTATCCCCACCTTCTTTTGATATATAATCCATTCGACAAAAAGAGATTATTTCCTGCAAAAATAAGATAAAACTCGTAAGCTACTCAATTAAACCTACCAGTAGAACTTTTCTCCTTAACCGTATAACTTTTCTTTATGAAAGAATGTAACTCGTCTTTTGGTCTTCTTTTAATGATATTAGAAATATCAGTTGATTCAATTTTTCTACCATCCATATTACACCCTAACTCATTTAACTTCCCAGCTACTTTCTTAACAATACCGATGTAAGCATATTAGTGAATTGCCATCTGTTCCAGCGTTATGGGTGATAAGACTCTGCTAAGTTCACAAAATGCTGAAGTTTCTCAATCTCTGCTTTGGCTTTATCGACTACAAGTATTTTCATGTGTATTCCACCTTTCATACTTGAAAAGGTTCTAGAAAATGATTACAAGTCATGGTGACAAATTATCGGAATAAAAAAGCACTCAAATAGATGAGCACCTTAATTCTGACATCAACTCCCCATGTCTAAAATAGCCTTTTCTCTATAAACATTTTTTGATTGGATCCTGGCCATTTATTTTCCCAATCAATTTTACGTCTAAATTCCCCATAGAGTCTGATATAGCTGCATTGTCTGTACTTACCTTGTTTAACAAAACGATATAATCTTTTATCCTCTTCACTTTCATTATCAATAGGGTAACGAAAGAAAACCTTCTCTGTTTCTATTAAATTCCTGTACAGTTGAATTATTAATTAAACTCTATTACCTTCTATTCTTGATTTTAGAATTGTTTTTCATAACATAACCTATATCTTTTTTCTCTAAAACTTTCTCTATTTTTACTCCATGTGTTACTTCAGTGTACTTTTTATTTAAACTCTCAGTTAGCTCTAGTGTACTTTAAATTCATAAAACAACTCACCATTTGGGCTCCCCTTCATAATCTGTATCAGGAAGATTTTGAGGGAGATGGATTATGGGATGGGATTGACGGCTCTCCATTGGATTTATGTATTTTTTATCGTGTTGATCATCGGGTTTATGGTAAAGCGTCGGGATACCACCCTCATTTGCATCGTTGGCATCTTCATTTTGGCGCTCGTCTCTACAGGCAGTTTGGCTTCCTCCATCAGTGGCGTATTCAATAGTTTCGCTTTCGCCATCACCGAGTTAATGTCGACCATTTTGATCATCTCCATCATTGTTGCCATGAGTACGGTCTTGACGAAGTCCGGTATCAATGATGTCATGATCGCACCTTTTGCTAGATTCATTAAAAACCCCACACTCGCTTTTTGGGTGATTGGAATCGTCATGATGGGCATCTCCTGGTTTTTCTGGCCATCTCCTGCCGTCGCTTTGCTTGGTGCCGTGCTGCTACCGGTCGCATTGCGGGCCGGATTGCCTGCACTAGGCGTAGCGATGGCGATGAATTTATTTGGCCACGGCATTGCGCTTTCGGGTGATTTTGTCATTCAAGCGGCACCAAAACTCACGGCTGATGCGGCTTCGATTCCGGTCGGTGACGTCATTTCAGCCAGCATCCCGCTCGTCATCACAATGGGCGTCGTGACTACGGTTTCTGCGTTCATCTTCTTGAAGCGGGATATGCGGCTTGGTCGCATTCAACCTACCGTACAAGAAGCAATCGACGAAGACCAGGATGGGATGAATGAAGAGTTACTTACGATGGGACAGAAGAGGTTTTTTGCGATATTCATCCCATTGGCCTTTTTACTGGATGTCGTCGCTCTTTGGCTTCTGAAATTACAAGGCGGCGAAGCAACAGCATTGGTTGGCGGAACCGCCGTTTTTATCTTGCTGATCTTATCTCTCGTGGCCCATGGCCATCCTGGCCTTGAAAAATCAACGAGCTACTTGATTCAAGGGTTCCAATTTGGCTTCAAGGTTTTCGGTCCGGTCATCCCGATTGCCGCTTTCTTCTATTTAGGCGATTCCGGCTTCACTAAAATCATCGGGGACTACTTACCGAAAGCCTCTCTCGGCATCGTCAACGATTTGGGTGCAGCACTCGCCGCCTCGGTTCCATTGACGAAAGAGATAGCTGCCGTCACACTGACAGGCATCGGTGCGATTACCGGCTTGGATGGTTCCGGGTTTTCAGGTATTTCCCTGGCCGGTTCGGTCGCAAATCTATTCGGGACGGCGATTGGAAGCGGTACTGCGACGTTGACTGCCCTCGGCCAAATCACGGCAATCTGGGTCGGAGGCGGTACCTTGATTCCATGGGCACTCATCCCAGCGGCCGCCATTTGTAACGTCAGTCCATTTGAACTCGCCCGCCGAAACTTGCTTCCGGTATGCATCGGTTTATTCGTGACGACGATCGTGGCGATGTTTTTGATTTGATCCGTATAACTTAAGCCAGTGCGCATCCATTTAATGCGCACTGGCTTTTTTGAATAACAAAACACCATTGACAATTATAGGTAATTACGATAATTTAATTATAGACCGAACGTTCAGTTTATCATTGGAGGCTTATCTGACATGAAACAACAAAGTACCCCCTCTCCCACTAAGCTTAAGATAGCTAAAGAAGCAGAAAAATTGTTTGCCCAAAAGGGATACGCCGCTACGTCAATGGAAGACATCACAAACGTCTCCGAAAGCAGTAAAGGGAGCATTTATTATCATTTCAAAAGCAAGGAAAAACTTTTCTTGTACATCGTCGAGAATAACGCCGACGAGTGGAAGCGCGCCTGGAACATCAAGCAAAAGAACTACCGCACGAGTGTAGAGAAATTATATGCATTGGCAGACCATTATCTTGAAGATCTGCAAAGTCCTTTAATTAAAGCCGCTGAGGAATTTGGCGGAAGTGAAACGGCTGACCCTGAGATTTTTGCGCATATTTTAGAAATTTATCGCAGTCAGTATTATGACACGTATGAAGCCGTCATTGACCAGGGAATTAATGAAGGGGCGTTCACCGAAGATAATCCCAAAGACCTTATGTACATTCTCTTTGGCATGCATGCCGGATTACATGCCACCTATTACGAGATGGAATTTCCTGAAATCAGGAGACTATATCACAAAAGCGTGGACGTCTTTTTAAAAGGCATTTCGAAACACTAGAGAAACAAACATCCCTTTCTTATCCTTTTCCCAAGAAAGGATGTTCCTCGATTATTTAACGATAATCCTGTAGAACCATTTTTTTAGGAATTTATTAAACCGAACGGTCAGATTAATTAAGAAGGAGCTGCCTGTGGATGAACCAATTATTGAAAAATAAGGTTTTCTGGATCATGTTGAGTTCGGATATGCTTGATCAAATCAGCATATGGATTCGAAATATGGCCGTTTTGTTTTACATTATCGAAAAAACGAATCAGGATCCGGTCGCGATATCCCTTATCACTGTCATCGAGTACGCCCCCATCTTCTTATTTTCCTTTATAGGCGGAACCTTTGCCGACCGTTGGAATCCAAAGAAGACGATCATTAGCGGCGGGCTGCTCAGCATCGTTTCGATTCTGATCATTTTAGGTTTCATCTCATTCGGGATGTGGGAAGCCGTTTTCTTTGCCACATTCGTGTCAGCAATCGTCTCTCAATTTTC
Source organism: Peribacillus sp. NPDC046944 (assembly GCF_050272735.1). Classification (NCBI taxonomy): domain Bacteria; kingdom Bacillati; phylum Bacillota; class Bacilli; order Caryophanales; family Bacillaceae; genus Peribacillus; species Peribacillus sp. NPDC046944. Next base: position 503,213 of record NZ_JBNNML010000002.1, on the reverse strand, counting down.
ACAACCTTCTTCCGCGAAGATTTTCAAACGGCACATCCCTGAAGATCAAGTCGGTTCGGCGATAGGCATCGTGCAAAGCCTAGGTTCCCTGTTCTTGATTCTAGGACCCATCATCGGTACGGCCGTCTATTCGAATTTTGGCATTTCGGTTTCCCTTTCCTTGTTAATTCTTACATTTGGATTATCCACGGTCATCACGCTCTTTTTACCGAAGGATGCCAAAAAGCAAAAACAGGATGACTCGACGATTGTTACAGAAATTAGACAAGGCTTTCACTATGTACTCCATAATCACAATTTGAAAAGAATCGCCCTGACCTTTTGTTTCTTGGGTCTTGGAGCAGGCCTCGTACAACCGCTCGAGGTTTTTCTGATCACGGATAGGCTACAATTGCCAAAAGAAGCCCTTCAATGGTTATCCGCTGCAGCAGGGGCTGGTTTACTGATTGGGGGAATCATCGCGGCCACTTTAGTTAATCGTCTTCATGTGAGGGTGACGTTTGTTGGTACGTTTTTATTGTTAGCCCTTTCCACCGTTATCGAAGTACTGTCCACTTCCTTTATTTTAACGGCATCGATGAGATTCATCACCGCCTTCATGATGGCGTTCATGCAAATACTCTTAAGCACCATGATGATTAAACTTGTGGAAGAAAAATTCATCGGCAGAACAAATGGCATCATCACGCCCATCTTCATTCTATTTCTCTTAATTGGAACGGCTTCTTCGGGTCCATTGCTGAAAATAACTTCGCTATTCACGGTTTTTAGTTTATCCGCTATCACCGTTGCCCTGGCAGCTATCCCGGCTTTGGGCATGTCGGTCGCATCACATACTGAAAATAAAGAGGAAAGAATCAAAACTTTGTAAGGTTAAGAAAAAAACATCCCCGCTAAAAACGGGGATGCAAGTGGTTTACGCCTTCGTCAATGTTTCTTTAATACTGCTGTACACTTCTTGCCAAAGCTGTTCGTTTTGGGCATAAGATTCCCCGATTTTCTTAAAAAGCTCCTTTTGTGCCGCTTCAAAATGTTCGTCTTCCTTAGCTGGTAAATCCTTGCGCAATTCCATTACGAACTCCTGTACTTTAGGTGCTCGAGGGCCCCAAACCGCTTTTTCCTTCCCTTGATTATCGATGAAAATAAAGATGGGAATCGATCGTGCCGTTCCATTCGTTAAATACTGATCCATCAGCTCAAGGTTTTGATCCCGCAGAATCATCCGCGTATCAATATTCGCTGCCTGTGCGATGTTCAAAAGGATTGGGATATTCATCATCGCGTCGCCACACCAATCTTCTGTAATGACAATCGCTCTCAGCTCTTTCCCTTTTACTTCTTCGAAAAATGCACGGTCTTCTTCCGAAATGGAAAAACGCTCGTATACGGATTGCAAGCCTTCCTTATTCACTTTCATCGACTCCACAAATTCCTTTGCAGGTATCCCCTTTTCAAACCATTCATGTAATGTCGTCATGTTCCCACTCCTAACTAATTTTAATTAAAAATACCATAAACCGGTTTATTTTTCAGCCCATTGATTCGGGAGAAACGAATCATGTAACTAAATTAATATATTAAAAAAATGTTTTCATTTTAGAAAACAAGGGAAATTTATTAGTAGCTAACTAAATAACTAGTACTTTTCATTAATACAAATGTTTGTAACTTAGGAGATGGATTTTGTGGAAGGTTTTCTCTATGCACTTATCCCCGCATTAACGTGGGGAAGCTTGGTACTTGTTTCCGAAAAACTCGGGGGCAACTCATATAACCAAACACTCGGTATCACCATCGGCTCTTTATTGTTTGCCATCGTGATGTCGGTCATCAATCCTCCCGAATGGACGAGCCTCATCTGGATTGTCGGAATCATTTCAGGGATTGGCTGGGCGTTCGGTCAACTTTTTCAGTTCAACAGTGTCAAGGAAATGGGCGTTTCCAAAACCGTTCCCATTTCAACCGGATTGCAAATACTAGGAAATACATTTTTTGCGGTTATCGTCTTTAAGGAGTGGAACACCACTTCGACGATCATCCTTGGCGTGATTGCCATCATTTTCTTGATTGCGGGTGTATTGCTGACAAGCTATGAAGGTAGTAAAGGGAAAAATGAAGGCAGCATGAAAAAAGGAATCCTTTACTTGATCGTCTCCACTCTTGGTTTTGTCACCTATGTCATCGTCGTCAGATGGTTTGACATTGACGGGTGGTCGGCTATCTTGCCACAAGCGATCGGAATGTTTATTGCAGCTTTCCTTCTATCCATTAAACATAAACCATTCAACAAATATGCCGGACGCAACATCTTAACTGGGATCATGTGGGCGACCGGGAATATCGGTCTCCTTCTCGCTAATCCAAAAGTGGGCGTTGCCATTGCCTTTTCATTCTCGCAAATGGGTATCGTCATTTCCACTTTAGGCGGCATCTTCCTATTAGGAGAGAAAAAATCAAAGAAACAAATGACCTATGTCATCATCGGTTGTATCTTAGTCATCGCCGGTGGCGTCATGATTGGATTCACAAAAGAATAAATAAGGGAGAGGATATAGTATGTATACAGATTTAGAGAACAAGGTAGTCGTAATCACAGGGGCCGCAACAGGATTAGGTAAAGCAATGGCGGAACGCTTCGGAAAGGAAAAAGCACGAGTTGTCTTAAATTATCATTCGGAAGAGAACGACTATAAGGAAATCATTCAAACGATTGAAGCTTCAGGCGGGAAGGCCGCAGCCATTCAAGGCGATGTTACAAAAGAAGAAGATGTGAAGAAATTAATTCAGTTTGCAGTGGATACATTCGGTACCATCGACATCATGATCAACAATGCCGGCATTGAAAATGAAGTGCCAAGCGAAAAACTGACGCTAGAAGATTGGCAAAAGGTCATCGACGTCAACCTTACCGGCATGTTTTTAGCAAGTCGGGATGCAATCAGTTATATGTTAGAACATGATATTAAAGGAAACATCATCAATATGTCTTCGGTTCATGACAGAATTCCATGGCCACATTTTGTTCACTATGCAGCAAGTAAAGGTGGCGTCAAAATGATGACCGAAACACTTGCCCTTGAATATGCGCCAAAAGGAATCCGCGTGAATAACATTTCCCCTGGAGCGATCGATACACCGATTAACGCCGAGAAATTCAATGATCCAAAGGCGACACAAGAAGTCATCGACCTGATTCCGATGGGCTATATCGGAAAACCGGAACAAATCGCTGCATGTGCGGTTTGGCTCGCATCCGAAGAATCCAGCTACGTCACCGGCTTGACACTATATGCGGATGGCGGCATGACCAAATACCCTGGATTCGAAGCTGGGAAAGGTTGATTATAGGGATTACCGACACGGCGTTCTTACGCCGTGTTTTTTTCATGCATGGCTTTTCATATACTCCACCGTCTCGATCAACCCTTCACGATAAGAAGTCCGAGGCACCGGTCCAATCAGCTTTTCGTATTTTTCCCCGTTCAACACAACCGGTTCTTCATTCAAATAATACATCTCGACCGCTTCACGCATCTGGGAGTTGAAGATCCCCAAGAATTGAATCATCTTCTTTGAAATGGTGGATACTCCTTTTTGATAATCCGTTATGTCGCGAATGATCTTGATTAGTTCTTTTCCAGTAATCACATCATGACCGGGTATATTCCAGTTCTGACCGTACGCTTCTTCGTTAAGGGACAATTCAACGATGGCTTTTGCTCCGTCCGGGGTGTATATGAATTCCCTGGCAATGCTTTGGTCGCCCACATAACTGGCCTTCTTATTTTTAATGACATGATTAAGCGTATAATGCAGTAAAGAACTTTCCGCATTGGGACCATAGAAATCAGGAAAGTGAACAATGATTGCAGGAATGTTTGATTCCTTAATCAGGTTTTCGACATTCAGGCGGATGCTTCCTTTTTTCGTGTGGGGATGTTTAACCGTCATTTCAGTCACGCTTTTCCCTGAACTGCGTCCATAGGCATAAATATTGTCGACAAAGGCAAGTTTCGCTTCATTCTTTTTTGCCACTTCCATAATATTGGACATCATGACCACTAACTTCTCATCCCATTCTGAATAGGGAATGTTCGCTGATTGGAATATGACGTCAACACCTTGGGCTGCTCTTTCTAAATCCTCCACTTGAAATAGATCTCCGGTATGGATCGTCACACTCGAATCATTTCCGAAAAGTTTTTCCAGCTTACTGCGGGTGCGTGCAAAGGCCGTCACCGAGATCCCCCTGTTTGATAATTCCTTGACGATTGAATACCCCATTCCTCCCGAAGCTCCTACTACCAATGCTTTTTTCATAATGGACGCCCTCCCTTTTATTTAACCACTGGTCAATACGTGTTAAAAAAAAATCAGCTAATTGATTTTGTTAAAAATTTCACGTGCAACACAGCTAGATTCTTTACTTCCTCATACGTCGTGACATGACGGCAATAATGCGTGACAAAACCATGCAAGGATAAAAAGATGCTGTAAATATGCTGGATGGAAACTTTGTTCTCACATAAAGTGAAAATAATCTGGGCGAATTTTTCATAGGTTTTGTGTGGCCCTTGATTGATGAAGTTCTGTACTTCTTCGTCCTTGATCAAAAACATGATTTCATAATGGCTTTGATGGGTCAGCCCGAATTCAATGAAGCCCAAAAGAATGTTCTCTAGCTTTTCCCCATTTGGGATGGCTTGGTGCATCACATCATCCAGTTTTTGATCGAGCATGGCGAAATGTTCTTCCACTAACGCGTAAAACAACTCCGCTTTATTCTTGAAATGATAGTAAAGAGCGCCATGGCTGTACCCTAGTTCTTTCGCAATCTGCCTCATGGAAACATGCTGATACCCTTTCGCCACAAAGAGATTCCGTGCTGCGTCCATTATCATTTCCCGTGTTAATTCCTGTGTAACGGATTTTCTAGGTGACATGATATCCTCCTTGTTGACCACTGGTTAATTAAAAGTATAATTCATATTTTTACCATTGTCAATAAGTACCAATTAACAAAGGGAGAGCCGATGATTATGCTCTCCCTAAGTTTTCCCACACATCAATTACAACTTGGATAGACCGTGACGATCTTATCAAATAATGGGTTCGATTCGGATGTAATGTCCATTTCGCTAAAAACTTCTTGGTAATGTTCTACCCATTCCACAGAACCGGTAGGTATATGGGTGTCATCTTCAAGAAAATTCACAAGGACCAGCCACGTTGGAATCCCCATTTTCTCATTCAATATATATAAAAAAGCCAAACGATTCGCCAACTGATAATAACGGTTCAGCCAGACTTCCATAGGGGCCCGGGAACCCATCGCCTCCATTGTTTCCTTCATGGTACTCTCTATCAGGAATCTACTGTCCAGATCCCTTGCCCGTATCGATGAAGCCATTTCTTTCAAATGGGCCTTCGCTTCTACTAGCAAAAACCCTTTTTGACCATCTTTCCCTGCCACCGTGGCATATCCATCCCATTGCGGACCCATCCTTGGCCAATATTTCTCCAGCTCGATTCGTCTGCCCCTTCTCACACTTTCAAGCTCCAAAAATTCATTTCTGTATTCTTGGTAACCCGTTTCCCGCAATGGGGACTTCCACTGGATGGTCCGCTCTTTGGCAAGGAAAGTCAGCAAGGAAGGCGAACTCATCAAAATAAGATGGTTCAATTCCCCTTGCCTGTTATTTACGAATTGCTGAATCCAATGTTTACTCCCTTTTTCAGCCTGAACCTTCTCAAGCCTAAGCCTAGTTTGAGTATCCTTTACCAACTGCAATAAAAACTTCTCTAACAGCTCGTCCTCAAGATAAAATAAATCGATATAAGAAAAAGGCTCCTCGGCTTGATATGAATCCCGTTTGAACAAATTTCCTTGCCCAAAGCCCCCATTCTGTTTCGAGTATTCCGATTCTATCCAATCCAACAATTGAAGGAATCTCATATCCGGCTGGCTTTCCCATAATTCCTTAACCAGAGAGTTAATGCTAAAAATCCTCTCCACTTTTCTCAATCGAATCACCTTCTTTTATGTATATTTCTTCTCTTCATCTTATATTCAAGCGCCCAACATTACAATAAATTACATATATCAGTCAATTTCTCATTTTATCGGTCAAGTTGGAAGGTTTATCGGTCAAATGGCCACTTTTATCGGTCAATCCCCTCACTATATCGGTCAAACAAAAAAAGCTATGCACGAAGCATAACTTTTTCCGACACTCTATATTACGCAGATACATCCTCTTTCGCCTTCACGTCTAACGGTACCCGCTTATCCATTTTCAGTAGGTAGTAACAGGCTACAACGATTGCTAGGAAAACGATGCCCACAATCAAGGAAAGTCGCGTACTCGGGTTAAACCACATGCCGACCAATACTAATAGTAAGAATGCAATCGTTGCATAGTTGGTATACGGTGCAAAAGGCATTTTGAATGGATGGTTTTTCATTTCCTCAGCTCGTACCTTCCTGAACCTAAGCTCACTAATAAGAATCACGAACCATGGAATCATCCCCGGCAGTACACTGGCACTGTACACATACAGGAATATTTCCGGTGGAGCCAGGTAGTTCAGGACAACACCAATGGCCAAGCCCAACATGACAGCGATTGTACAATAGGCCGGCACTCCGCTTTTCGATATTTTTGCAAAGATCTTTGGCGCTTGCCCGTTCAGCGCAAGGGTATAAAGCATGCGCCCTGCACTGAAAATCCCACTATTGCATCCTGACATCGCCGCCGTGATCACGACAAAGTTGATGATGCCCGCGGCTGCGGTAATGCCTATTTTGGCAAAGGTCGATACAAACGGGCTTCCAAGTTCATCTAATTGATTCCAAGGAAATACCGTGACGATGACAAAAATCGCGCCGATATAGAAGATTAATATACGCCAAATGATCGTTTGGATTGCTTTAGTAATGGTCCTCTTCGGATCCTTTGCTTCACCTGCAGTGATCCCGATAAGTTCAACGCCTTGATAAGATGCCACAACAAGGGAAAGGGCAAAGAAGAAACCTTTCCATCCCCCTGTAAAGAAACCGCCATTAGCCCATAGATTGGAAAGGCCGATTGCCTCCCCACCATTCCCTATCCCGAAAAAGATAAGACCTAGACCGGCAATGATCATCAAGATGATGGTAACGATCTTGATCAGTGCAAACCAGAATTCGAATTCACCGAAGGATTTGACGGAAATGAGGTTAGCGGCGCCAAGGATGACCATGGCCACCACTCCCGGAATCCAAGCCGGCAGTTCAGGGAACCAAAAGTTCATATATAATCCTACGGCAATGATTTCAGACATGCCGACCAACACCCATAGGAACCAGTTGCTCCAAGCAGTTACAAATCCTGCCAATGGATGGATATAATCACTCGCAAACGTTGCGAATGAGCCCGTAGTAGGCTCCAGGTACAGCATTTCCCCCATCGAACGCATGATAAAAAAGATAAAAAGTCCCGCGATGGCATACGCCAGCATGACAGAGGGGCCGGTCCACTTAATTGTGCTGGCAGATCCCATAAATAACCCAACACCGATCGTACCGCCCAAGGCAATCATCTGAATATGACGTGCCTCTAGCCCTCTAGTTAATTCTTTATTTGACATGATAACTCCCCCAGATGTACAAGCATAAAATGACGATTCTCTAATCCTTATTTAAGATAAGTAATTTAATAGATTTACAATGCTTCCTAAAGAACTCTACCCACAAAAGCATTTCCTTATCTTATAATAATAAATATTCCGTAGAAATACAAATGTACTTTTAGGAAAAACACTTTTGGCCGTCTAGAAGCAATGGATAGGAGGACATGATTGGTAATGGTTCTCTCCCTATACGTGTGAAGAAATCCTATGTACTATTGAAAGTAAGTATCGACGTTAATGAGAGGAGGAAAGACAATGAAATTAATAGGAGAAAGAATCTATCTCCGCTATTTAAAAGAATCGGATGCACCTATCCTTTTAGAAAATACAAAGGATGAGGAGATACGGTATATGACAGGAACAAAATCTATATTCACTTTAGAGCAGCTTCAATGTCATATAAAGAATGTACGTGAAGATCCATCACGCCATGATCTAGCCATTTGCTTAAACGAAAGCGATCGGATGATCGGGGAATTATCCATCTCTGATATGGACGAAGAGGACAAAAAGGCAGGATTTAGAATTTCGATGAATGCCATTGAATTAACGGGCAAAGGGTATGGTACAGAAGCTATCCGACTTGTTTTAGCATTTGTTTTTGAAGAATTATCTTTAAATCGTCTGCAACTGGAAGTATTCAGCCATAATTTACGTGGAATTAGAGCCTATGAAAAAGTTGGCTTTATCAAAGAGGGGATTTTACGAGAGTCTTTATATTTCAACGGAAAATATTCGGACGAGATCATCATGGCCATTCTTAAAAGGGACTATGAAAAAATGTTCTTATCAAACTGATTCGGGGTTCGCATCGTTTTTGGGCATCAAACTGGTCATATAGATTCACCCCCACCACATTTACAATATATCCCTTTGACCCAAAATCAAAATAGTGATAGAATTCCATTATTATTTTAAAAGAATAAATGAGTTGCCAAAAAGAATTTCATCTTTCACAGCGATCATTTATTGACAACCACATACTAAGCAAGCGATGAATGCTATGGATCACACTATAGCAGGAGCAGCTTCTGGAGAGACTGTACACACGTGCAGCGCCGAAGGATTCACAATCTCAGGCAAAAGGACAGAAGAGTAACGAATATTTGTTATTCTTTAACCTTTCGAGATTGGTAGCTTCCAATCTCTTTTTTTATTGTCTTTTTTCAATCATCACTAAAAAAACGAAGTGAAATCGCTACTAAACTGGACAGATTCATTGCCCTGGTGATCGATTGGAATCAACGGACCATGTACTTCACATTCAAGAATTATAACAACGGGGGCGCACAAATTGGCTAAACAAGAATTGAAAAGGGATTTGAAAAATCGACATGTACAACTCATCGCCATAGGAGGAACCATCGGGACCGGGTTATTTTTGGGATCCGGAAAAGCCATACAGTTGGCGGGACCCTCCATTATCTTTTCGTATCTGATTATCGGGATTGCCTTGTTTTTCGTCATGAGGGCTTTAGGGGAATTGTTGTTGTCCAACGCGGGATATTCCTCATTCACCGAATTCGCCACGGAATACATCGGACCGTGGGCTGGTTTCGTGACTGGCTGGACCTACTGGTTCTGTTGGATCATGACGGCCATGGCCGATATCATCGCTGTCGGGGTCTATATGCAATATTGGTTCGACATTCCGCAATGGATCCCTGCACTTGCCTGCTTGGTGATTCTACTAGGATTGAATTTGTTGACCGTGAAGCTATTCGGAGAATTGGAGTTCTGGTTCTCCCTCATTAAAGTCATCACGATCGTCGCCTTGATCGTTGTGGGAATTGTCTTACTCATCATTGGTTTCCAAACCGATACAGGAACCGTTTCCCTCAACAACCTTTGGAGTCATGGGGGCATGTTCCCGAACGGCGCATCCGGCTTTTTGCTTTCCCTACAGCTAGTCGTCTTCTCCTTTGTTGGTGTCGAAATCATTGGGGTGACAGCGGCCGAAACCGCCAATCCGAAAAAAAATATCCCGTCAGCGATCAATAAGATCCCTGTCCGGATATTACTTTTCTATATCGGTGCCATCACCGTCATCCTTTGCGTCAATCCATGGACACAGCTCGATGCCGCAAGCAGCCCATTCGTGGAGGTCTTCGCCTTGATCGGGATTCCGGTTGCTGCAGGGATTATCAATTTCGTCGTGTTGACATCTGCCGCTTCTGCCGGGAATAGTGGATTGTTTTCAACAAGCCGCATGCTTTATACCTTGAGCAACAATAACGAAGCACCTGCTAAACTTAAGAAATTAAATAAACGTGCTGTTCCGAGCAATGCATTGGTTACGTCCACCATCGTCGTCTCCATTGGGGCATTATTAAGTAAAATCATACCGGAGCAAGCTTTCACCATCGTGACAACGATTAGTGCGATCTGCTTCCTATGGGTCTGGAGCATCATCTTGATTTCCCATATCCGGTATACGAAAAAACGGCCGGACTTAAGGGCTACGTCCACTTTCAGGGCTCCCTTAACACCTTTCATCAACTATGTAATCTTAGGGCTGTTTGTCTTCATCTTGATCGTCATGCTGTTTGCTGAGGCGACCAGGCCGTCATTATTGCTGACACCGCTTTGGTTCATTCTTTTAGTTGTCATATATAACTATCGAAAAAAATGAACGAGGAATTTTGGGATACGGAAGTCTACCTTCCTATCCCATTTTCCTGTGATTAAATGAGAGAGTAAAATGAAGCGTGACGAATATTTTTTTCTGCCACACTATTAATTTTTTTATCGAATTAGTGTAAGGTACTAGGTATTACGGAAACATTTTTTTAGAAAAACATCATAATCTGTGAAACATATTTAGAATGGAGGGGTTGCTTCATGAAAGTATTATATATTCTTACACTCGTTCCTTTTATCGGCATATTAGGGTTTCTTCCTTTTGTTAATAAAGTAGAACCTTATGTATTGGGGATGCCTTTTTATATGTTTTGGATGGCGATGTGGGTCGTGCTCACTTCCGTCACTCTAGCCGTCATGTATAAGTTGGATCCTAGGAACCGGGAAGGTGAAGAAGAATGAATATTGCTCTTATCATTATTTTAGCATTTTTACTTTTATCGATTTTTCTTGGGATCCGTTCGACAAAAGGAAAAGACATGAACCTGGAACAATGGACGGTGGGCGGCCGCGGTTTTGGCGCCATATTCGTCTTTCTATTGATGGCAGGGGAAATTTACACAACCTTCTCCTTCCTTGGAGGAAGCGGCTGGGCTTATGGAAAGGGTGCGCCCGCTTTATACGTCCTCATTTATATTACCTTGTCTTATGTTTTATCCTATTGGCTACTTCCGGCCATTTGGAAATACGCAAAAGAAAATCGGCTTATGTCACAATCCGATTTCTTCGTAAGCAAATACAAGAGCCCAACTCTAGGGATTCTTGCTGCCCTTGTCGGCGTGGTATCGATGATTCCGGTCGTCGTCGTACAGCTCAAAGGCTTAGGGATCATTGTTTCCGAAGCATCATATGGCGCCATTTCCATGTCCACCGCTGTGTGGCTTGGAGCTATCAGCCTGACCATTTATGTCATGATTTCAGGCATTCACGGATCAGCCTGGACAGCCGTCATCAAGGACATCATGATGATCGTCATCATCGCATTCCTGGGCATTTATCTTCCAATTCATTACTTTGGTGGTCTTCAACCGATGTTCGAAACCATAAATGCCGCCAAACCAGGTTTCCTGACGCTGCCCGAACAAGGTCTTAGCGTTTCGTGGTTCATCTCGACCGTCATCTTGCTCGTATTTGGTTTTTACATGTGGCCCCAAGTATTCAGTGCCGTCTATACGGCCCGGAGCGGAAAAACATTTCGTAAAAATGCCATCATCAGTCCACTGTATACGCTCATGTTACTATTTGTCTTTTTTGTAGGATTTGCAGCGATTTTGAAAGTGCCGGGACTGGAAGGCGCCGATGCGGACCTTTCCTTATTGCGCCTTGCGATACAGACCTTTGATCCATGGTTTATAGGAGTCATCGGTGCAGCTGGCATGTTGACGGCATTAGTACCAGGATCGATGCTGTTGATGAGCGTCTCTACGCTCCTTGCGAAAAATGTCTATAAGGAACTCCATCCTGGAGCATCAGACCGGCATGTGGTACGTTTGGCCAAGTTACTCGTTCCCGTGATTGCACTCATATCCGTTTACTTCACCTTAAACGGCGGAGAAACGATGTCTGCTTTGATCTTGATGGGATATAGCTTCATTACACAACTATTCCCGTCCCTGTTATTCAGCCTGAAAAAGAAGAACTTTATCAATAAATATGGGGCAATAGCGGGTATCATCTGTGGATTGGCCATCGTTACCTACATCACCATCAGCCAATCGACAATCGGCACCCTGTTCCCATCCTTGCCTCAAGCGGCAAAGGATCTGAATGTCGGAATCATCGCCTTGGCTGTGAACTTTATCGTGATGATGGTTGTCAGCCTCGCATTCAAGAAGCTGGTAGTTGCCGAAGTTAAACCCGTAGTGGTTAAAGAAGTATAAAAAAAAGCAATCGGACCTCAGTGAAAACTGAGATCCGATTGCTTTTTTTGTCTTCATGGGCCTTCCTGAACCGATCATTACCGGAGAATGAATCCTTCCGGCAATGTGGCTTTCATCAAGATGGCCGTTTCCTTGAGCCTTTCTTGATTGTAGGAGGAATGCTGGAGCAAATCATCATCCAGGTAGGCTGGGTGGGTCATGACCTCCACGCTTTTGCCCTCACTAATCCGCTCGTTAAGGGTTTGAAAGTAATCGACGGCCGCCTTTTCCCCATAAAAATCGTCAAGGAATGTATCGGTCACTGTTTCAATGTCCTGAAAATGGGGTCCCGCTTTTCGGACTGGTAGCCCATAATGGGCGGAAAGCTTTTTCACGACCGGCCAAAAGGCCGGGATCGCATGGACATGATGATGACTGTCAAAATGGGTCGGCATCATCCCCAAATCGATGAATTTATCAATCTGGGCAGACCATTCCCTCTCCAACTCTTCCAAGGAAATACTACCCGGGTTCCCATATACCTCATCTTGCTTTTTGAAGTTTCCCTCTCTGTCTACAAGGCTAGGCACATCATGTAGCAGCGGCCGTCCCCATGTCAGGACAAGATGGATGCCCACCTTAAGCGTGCGATGATCTTTTGCAATTCTGATGGCATGATCGGTCGCTTTTGCATTCATCATCATGGTCGCCGAATTGACTATTCCATTTTTGTGGCTATTCAATATGCCGTAATTCACAGCCCGCGAAAACCCGAAATCATCAGCATTGACCAGCACTTCAATCATGAAAACTTCCTTGTAATTCCTTATTCTCGAAGAACTGCGGCAAAAATTCCTTATGCGCCAAGAGCATTTCATCCAGAATCAATTTCCCCACCCGGTCACTTGGAACTAGTGGGTTGATGGTCATCGCAAGCAGGGCCGTATCATAGTTGCCTGTTACGGCAGCCTCGATAGCCACCCTTTCAAAGGACTTAATTTGCTGGACGAGTCCGCGAACGGCTACCGGTAATTCACCTACCGTGATCGGTTTTGGACCATCCTTCGTAATCACACAGCTCACTTCAACGGCTGAATCGTACGGGATTCCTTCAATCGCACCATAATTCATCGTATTGACCGCCTGTATATCACGTTTATCCGTATACATGGAATGGATCAACCGCACCGCGGCGTCACTGTAGTAAGCGCCGCCCCGTTCTTCAAGCTGTGGTGGCTTGATGTCTAGATCGACGTCTTTATATAGTTCAAATAGTTCCGTTTCCAGCTTTTGTACGACCTCAGCCCTTGTTTCCCCATTTTCTGCATCCTTCAGCTCTTGAGCCAGGATATCTCCCGTTTTGTAGTAATAATTGTGATATGGGCAAGGAAATAAATTCAATGCACGAAGGAATTCTGGCTCCCATCCCATCGCATGGATATTCTTCATCGTCACCGCTTTATCCGGGTCTGAAATCATATCGATAATTTCCTCTTTCACGCTCTTTCCATCCACGAATACATCCAACCCGTATACCATATGGTTCAATCCGGCGAAATCAATTCGCACCCGGTCCGGTTCCACCTTCATCAACTCGGCGACACCACGTTCCATCCCGATCGGCACATTGCATAGACCGACGATTTTAGTGATGTTGCTATGACGCAGAACCGCTTCCGTGACCATGCCGGCAGGGTTTGTGAAATTGATCAACCAGGCATTCGGGCAAATCTCTTCCATCTCCCGGGCGATGTCAAGAATGACAGGAATCGTCCGAAATGCTTTGAACAACCCGCCTGGTCCATTCGTTTCCTGACCGATGACCCCATGCTTCAGCGGAATTTTCTCATCAAGTGCCCTGGCAGCCAGCTGCCCGACCCGTAATTGGGTCGTGACATAGTCGGCACCCTCTAGAGCTTTTTTTCGGTCAAGCGTTAAGTGAATATCAATCGGCACTCCCGCTTTTTCCACCATCCGTCTTGCCAGCCCGCCGACGATTTCAAGCTTTTCCTTGCCAGCTTCTATATCAACGAGCCAGATTTCTCTCACAGGAAGCTCCTTGTAATATTTAATGAATCCTTCAATCAGTTCCGGCGTATAACTTGAACCTCCACCTATCGTAACGATTTTCAACCCCTTACTCATTCCGCTGTCCCCTCCTTGATCTTGTTGGCTCCAAGAAACTCTTCTCTCATATCAATCATTTCAACCGCCAAATCCTTCAAAGTCATCGCCGTCATCAAATGATCCTGTGCGTGTATCAGGATAATCGGGATGTCTAATTTCTCGCCACCCGCTTCCGCATGAATCAACTGGGTCTGAAATTTATGCGCCTGCAATAATTCCGTCTCCGCCTCCGCTATCTTCTGCCTGGCTGCTTCGAAATCTTTTTTCTTGGCTTCTTGCAAGGCTTCCATCGCAAAGCTCCTTGCATTTCCACTGTGTAAAACAAGTTGGAAGGATAACTGATATAATTCTTCTTTTTCCATGTTCCCACTTCTTTCTTAAAGACTTACTGATTCTGATTCCGAATCCTTAGTAAGCTCCGTTTTATTTTTCGAATCGATTTTCACTTGGGCATACACGAATGGCAAGTAGATTACGGTTGAAATGACGAGATTGATTCCTGCCAGGACAGCCCCCGAAACATGGCCACCTGTTGCCAAAAATCCTCCGACAATCGGCGGGGTCACCCATGGGATTTTGGCTACAATCGGGAATACCAGACCGCTGCTCACCGCTAAGTACGAAATGACTGTAGTAATGATAGGTCCTAAAACAAATGGAACCAACCAGATTGGATTCAATACGATGGGAAGCCCGAAAAGAATCGGTTCGTTGATTTGGAAAAGTCCCGGGGCCCCACCAAGCCCAATCATCTGTTTATACCGCCTTCTACCGGCTATGATCATCGCAATGATCAAGCCCATCGTTCCGCCTGATCCACCTAGATAAACAAAAGCATCAAGAAATGAGCCGGCCAAGACGCCGTATTGGTCCATATCTGTAATACCTTTTGCATACAGATCAATATTCTTTACGCCTGAACTTTCAAAAAGCGGTGTCGTGATTCCACCAAGGATGTTCGGTCCGTGCAATCCCACCATCCATAAAATATGGACGAAAAAGACAAGAAGGATGGCAAATGGAAGTGAATCCACGGCCCCTTGCATCGGAGATACGATCACTTTACTTAACCAGTCATTCACGATCTGGCCATTCGTCGCGATACGGAAAAGCAAGCCGAACACCCCGATGATGAAAATGGTTGCCATACCTGGGATCAATTTGGCAAACGAGCGCCCTACTGCAGGAGGTACACCCTCCGGCATGTTGATCACCAAGAATTTGAGTTTGGAAAGCCTTACAAAAATCTCCGTCGCAATAAGGGAAACGGCAATTCCCGTAAAGAGAGCGGTTGCATTATAGTAATTGGTACTGATGAAGCCAGCTGCCTCGCCTGATATGACTTTGTTATCAACCGTCAGCGAGACCAATCCCATCTGTGGAAGCAATAAGAAGAAACAGGCCGCCGAAATGAGCATCGCCTCGAATCCATCGTCTCCATAAGATTTAGCAAGTTTATAAGATATACCGAAAACGGCAAAAATGGTCATGAATGCAAAGGTACCGAATGAAATGTCATTGCCAAGCGTCGTCCAGGTAGGACCGAAAATGGCTTCCATCATTCTTCCGTATGGCTTGATGATTTGCCCTAGATTATTCAATAAAACCGCGAACGATCCGATAATTGTAATCGCTATCATTCCAATCAACGTGTCACGAATGGCCAACAGATGTCGGTTATTCCCCAACTTGACTGCAGCCGGCATAATGTACTTATCAATGAAAGTCATCATATCCTTATTCTCCTTTTATCAAAGTAACAGCTTGTTTGAGCACTTCTTCCCCGTTGCACAAACCATAGAACATCGGATTGATTGTATCGACTGGAATGCCTTTTGCTGTGCCTGCTTGCTTCATCTTAGAAAGCAGGAACCTAACCTGTGGCCCTAGTAAAACGACATCTGCCTTATCCATCTCTCTGTCCACCTCAGTAGAAGACACTGCCCATATGTGGCAATCTATGCCTTGTTCCTTCGCACTTTTCTCCATTTTCGTCACTAGTAAACTCGTAGACATTCCCGCAGAACAACATAATAAGATATTCATAGATTTCTCCCCTTTTCATTTCTAAATATTCTGTATTTTTGATGTAAATAGGTGCTTCCTTTTCTTATTTCACCTTTTACGAATGTATCTCCTCCTTTTTGAGTGGAACATTGGTCATTACCTATATATTCCATTGTATAGTCATTTATATCTAATTTCAATACAAATTTTAAATTTGTTACTACAAATAACTTTATAGTTGATTCTTGTTGTAACAAGATATACTCTAGAAGTAGCGAAAAATGTCTAGGAGGAAGCATGTTGAAAACCACGAATAAAGTGACAGCCCTTCATTCTGCCGTAAAGGAATCCATCGTTCAAATGATAAAGAATGGGGATTATCAGCCAAACACTAAATTACCGACCGAAGCAGAATTCTGTAAATCATTCGAAGTGAGCAGGACGACCGTCCGAACAGCCCTCCAACAACTTACCGTGGAAGGGTATGTGTACCGGATTCAAGGTAAGGGAACCTTCGTTTCAGAAAATAAAGTACGCCAAACACTTACCAGCACGGTTGAAAACTTTTCCGATCAGGTGATGATGCAGGGCAAAAACCCCTCCACCAAGGTCTTGGGTTTAACGGTCATTGAAGCAAACGCATCCCTTGCCAAACGATTCGACCTTGATATTGGTGATCCAATCAATAAACTCGTTCGGGTGCGTTATGTAGATTCCGTCCCCCTTCAATACGAAGTCGCCTACCTACCGTGGCATAAAACACCCGGTCTTGATATGAAGGCCTGTGAAACATCCCTTTTCCGACTGCTTAAAAACCAGTTTAATCTCAAAGTCCTGAAGACCATCGAACATCTGGAACTGGCCCTCGCCGACGAGTCCATTGCAGAAAAACTGGAAATTCCCAATGGATCTCCCTGTTTCTCGCTTGAAACCCATACGTACGAGGTAGACCAGAGCGTCATCGAATACTCCAAAACCTACTTCAGGGGAGACCGTTCCCATTTCGTAATTGAAAGGAATTATGAATGATGCAAAAAGAACTGCCCATCATGACATGGACAGTTCTTTTTGTATCAGAAAACATCATAAGAGAAAATCCGGTGAATGATGGCTTGAAGAATCTTTTGATTGCCTCTGTCTTTTCTTAACCCGTTCTATATGGGTGACCTTCACACTAGCCTAAAATCATAGTTGTCAAACGGTTTACCGCCGTATGCAAAGTTTCTTTCCCCTCTACACATGCCATTGCAACACCATAAATGCCCCAACTCCAAAATGTAGCAAGTAAATAATGTTCTTCCTTCACACCATACTCTTTATCTAATAAAGCTTGTAAAGTTTCCGTCAATCGTTGTTTAATTTCATGGTCCATTTTCGATTTAAATTCTTCAAGAGCATGTTGACATTGTAGGGATAAATCTATTTGAGAACTCATAATAGCCTGTAGCGACATAATAATCGTTTGTTCATCGATGACTTCTTGTAATGCTACTTCTTTAAAAATTTCTTTCGTAAGAACTTCTCTTTGAATCTCATCGATTAAATCGTATTTATCCATAAAATGATAGTAAAACGTTGAACGGTTAATCTCTGCTTCTTGTGTAATATCAGCAATGGTAATATCACTAAATTCCTTTTGTTTAATCAGTCTCATAAAACCATTCATGATACTTTGCCTTGTCCGTTGGATTCGTGGATCTTGTTTTTTCATGCGTACCCACCTTCTCAAAACACTATAATTTCTAACATTTGTTGGATTAAATGAATGACCCGATTATAACAGAAAAATTTTCAAAAAAAAAATAAGCAATTCGTGGTCCATTCAAATGGACCACGAATTGCAATATAAAGATTATAAACGATTAGAAGGTTTGGGCTAATTGCTTCGCACGCTCGATGCCTGCTGCTTTAATTTCCTCCGCTTTATTTCGCATTGCATCATGTCCTTCAATAAATAAACCTTCAAATTCAGTAATACCCATGATCGCCATCAATTGTTTTAAATAGCGATTGCCAAGCTCTAAATGTGCTAAAGGATGACCTTCTGAATAAAAATCACCACGGGCTTGAATGTGAAGCACTTTCTTACCTTGAAGTAAGCCTTCAGAACCTTTTTCTGTATATTTAAACGTTTTACCAGGTACAGCTACGGCATCAATGTATGCTTTCAGAACTGCTGGGAATAAGTAATTCCATAACGGCGTTACGAATATCATTTTATCTGCTGAAACAAATTGATCGAGAATTTCGTTTAAGCGACTAACTTTCGCTAATTCCTCAGTTGAAAGAGCGTCCATTGGCTGTCCTGCACGAAGTTTTCCCCAACCACTGAAAACATCTGCGTCCAAATTTGGAATTTCTTCCTTAAATAAATCCACGGTCACGATTTCATCCGTTGGGTTTGTATCTTTATATGTTTCAATAAATGCTTTTCCTGCTGCCATACTAGCCGAACGATTTTCATCATTTGGATTTGCTGTAATGAATAACACCTTAGTCATAATAATTACCTCTAATTCTTTTAAATTTACAACAACTGTTGTGAAACTTAGTATAAAATGATTGATTAACTAAACAAACCATCAATTTTATCAGCTTGTTGCAAATCCAACATTTAGCTGATATTGACCAAAAAGTGAATAATCAAAAAATTATCAATTAGGTGACCTCATATAAAAATACGGATATTAGCCTTTGTATATGTAAAAAGGCATGAGATGTATGGATTTCTCCTGTACTCTCATGCCTCTTATCTTCATATCATACTTTTTTAACACGCAGGAAGTTACTTGGCTTCTTCCTCACCCTCTAAATCATCCGGGTAGACGACTTCGTCAAAGACTTTTTGAGTCGCCGTATCTTTAACCGATATCGTAACTTTATACTCATCCGGGCTTGCTCCATTAAAAACTTGATAGTACATGCCAGTTATCCCTAGTCCCATGGCGGCAAAACCGTCGAAACCATTCTCATATGTTTCTTTATCCACTTCTAAAGTAAACTTTGAAAACGCCTTGTTATGAGAGACCTCTTTAATGGATGGATAATCTTTGCCATTCTTCATCTCTTCCATTGTCTCTTCCGCATTCTTTTCTAAGTCTTTCATCATTTCCTTATGCTTAGACTTCGGCATTTTATACGTTAATGATCCGTCCTCGTTTTTCGTCACTTTACTTACACCATCTTTTTTGGCTTCAGCAATGACGCTATCGATGTCCTCACC
The DNA here is from genome assembly GCF_050272735.1 of Peribacillus sp. NPDC046944. Taxonomy (NCBI): domain Bacteria; kingdom Bacillati; phylum Bacillota; class Bacilli; order Caryophanales; family Bacillaceae; genus Peribacillus; species Peribacillus sp. NPDC046944. Next base: position 483,686 of record NZ_JBNNML010000002.1, on the reverse strand, counting down.
TTCAAAGAATGAAGCAGGCAATGTCACTTCTACATTTAGAAGGCCTTTATCGACCTTCAATGCCCCCTCTTCATCTTTTTTCGATGCACCTTCAGATGAGCAGGCTGCAAGCAACGCCATCATTACCATTAAAAAGATAAACCCAAATTTCTTCATACCGTATCCCTCCTATATATGTATGATCGATCATAATTCTTCAAGTAAAAAAATCATTTCAAATCACTTTAACATTATATAAGAAAAGTATTGATCCAGTATAAGTATTTTTCTATTCCTATAATTAAGGGGAAATTCACATCTTTAACGATAGTTCGATTAGTTTCAAGTTTCCTTATTGTCGGTATGGTTTCTTCCAGATAAGAAATGCTAAGGGAAAGGACGGTTGGTTACTACTCAATCCATTTGTCATTCATGGGAATCACTAATGCTCCTGGTACTATTACCGAAATTCCCATGCTTTCCTAGTTAGATGGCTCTGATTTAATGACAATGGACAGCCCCTTCGGGAGAATTGATCGGCCACTATCATTTAAAAGAATAATAGGAAATATTCCGAAATAACTTTCTTTTTTCAGTGTTTCTAAGAACAGGAAATATCGAGAAAATTATGGAATAATTAGGGTGATTTCCTTTCGAAATTAGCCACATTTTTACAAAAATGCTATTAGTAATCTATTTTTCTAGTTCTTATTGCTTGTGTTTTTGTCGAAAAAAGACGATTATAGAGATAGAAAGCAGACCTGGATGATTTCCCTATCATTGTTAATACAATCGTGTTCATCGGGGTTAGTTTTCTAAACCAATTAAAGGGGAGAAATACAACTATGATTTATGCTAATCCTAATACAGAAGGTTCTGTCGTACAATTCAAAGAAAAATACGATAACTTTATTGGTGGAGAATGGGTTGCACCCGTTAAAGGCCAATATTTCGAAAATAAATCACCAGTAACTGGTAAAGTATTCACAAAAGCTGCTCGTTCTACTGTTGAAGATATCGAATTGGCATTAGATGCTGCACATGCTGCAAAAGCTGCTTGGGGAAAAACTACTCCTGCTGAACGCGCTCGCATTTTAAACAAAATCGCTGACCGTATAGAAGAAAACTTAGAAATGATCGCTGTTGCTGAAACTTGGGACAACGGTAAAGCAGTACGTGAAACATTGAATGCCGATATTCCATTGGCAATCGATCACTTCCGTTACTTTGCAAGTGCCATTCGTTCTCAAGAAGGCCGCACAACTCAAATAGATAATGATACAGTAGCATACCACTTCCAAGAGCCACTTGGTGTTGTTGGACAAATCATCCCTTGGAATTTCCCAATTCTAATGGCTGTTTGGAAAATTGCTCCAGCTCTAGCTGCAGGTAACTGTATCGTCATGAAACCAGCTGAACAAACTCCAGCTTCTATCATGGTGTTGGTTGAATTAATTCAAGATATCATCCCTGCTGGTGTTCTTAACATCGTTAATGGTTTCGGTATCGAAGTTGGTAAACCACTTGCTACAAACCCACGTATTGCTAAAATTGCTTTCACTGGTTCAACTGCAGTTGGTCGCCAAATCATGCAATATGCAACTGAAAACATCATTCCTGTAACACTTGAACTTGGTGGTAAATCACCTAACGTATTCTTTGAAGATGTAATGGATAAAGACGATGCTTACCTAGATAAAGCAATCGAAGGTATGGTTATGTTCGCATTGAACTCAGGCGAAATCTGTACATGTCCTTCACGTGCTCTTATCCAAGAATCAATCTATGACAAATTCATGGAACGTGCACTAGAACGCGTTAAACAAATTAAAGTTGGTAACCCACTTGATACTGAAGTAATGATGGGTGCTCAAGCTTCTAATCAACAAAAAGAAAAAATCCTTTCTTACATCAAGCTTGGACAAGAAGAAGGCGCTGAATTACTTATCGGTGGAGAAGAAAACAAATTTGATGGAGAACTTGAAACTGGTAACTACATCAAACCAACTGTTTTCAAAGGAAACAATAAAATGCGTATCTTCCAAGAAGAAATCTTTGGACCAGTACTTGCTGTTACTACTTTCAAAGACTTCGATGAAGCAATGGAAATCGCAAACGATACTCTTTACGGCTTAGGAGCTGGAGTATGGTCTCGTAGTGGAGATATCGCTTACCGTGCTGGTCGTGGTATCGAAGCTGGTCGTGTTTGGACAAACACATACCACCAATATCCTGCTGGCGCAGCATTCGGTGGATACAAATTATCAGGTATCGGCCGTGAAAATCACCTAATGATGCTTGATCACTATCAACAAACAAAATGTCTATTAGTAAGCTACGCTAAAGACGCTCAAGGATTCTTCTAAATCGAAAGGATACGATCAAACATGGTAGAACGTGTTATTGCAACGAACGAAGCACTTACATTAATAGACTCTATTAAAAAAATACATGGCTCTATCATGTTTTATCAATCCGGCGGCTGTTGTGATGGATCTTCTCCGATGTGCTATAGAGAAGGAGATTTTCAACTGGGGGATGCAGACATCCATCTCGGTGCGATTGGCGATGTACCCTTCTACATGCATAAAAGCCAATACGATTATTGGAAGCACACGCAACTGATCATCGATGCAACTGAAGGACGAGGCCCGGATTTCTCACTTGATAGCGTGGAAGACCAACATTTCATCACACGCTCGCGGGTTTTTTCAGAGGAAGAATACCAAGAAGTGAAAAAAGTTTTATAGCATGTTAAAGAGCATTCCCAAAAGTCTAATTTGGCTATTGGGAATGCTCTTTTCATTATTATTTACTTCGTTTCTTTGACAGGTTTGAAAGTGATATACATGTATAAAATAATCCAGTTGCAATCAACAACTGGATTATTTCTTAGAAAATCTCGTTCAATTTTATTTATTTTTTCTTAAAAACAACCTTTTTCAAACCAGAAATATAAATACGATCTCCAGATTTAAGTGTATTGGTTACACTTTTAACTCCAAAACCATCAGATTCACTTGTGAGAATTTCGTTTACAAGTAGGCTATTACCTCTTTTAATGATTAAATTCCCTGTTCCGTCTGATGTAACCATTTTATATTTTCCGGCATTTATATCCTTACCTACTGTCCAATATCCCGCATGTAGTGTATTGGATTTAACGTTCGATACACGTGTAAACTTTACACTGTCCAAACCACTTATTTTAATTTTATCTCCAGCTTTTATATCCGTTGTAACTACTCTTACTCCAAAATCATCATATTCACTAGTTAAGACCTCATTTATAAAGCGATCTGTGCCCATACCAATAACTAAGTTTCCACTTCCTGAATTTGTCGTGATCTTGTATCGCCCTGCTTTAATATCCTTGCCTGCTTTCCAAGTACCGGCACTTAAGTTTTTCACGTAGGGTTTCGCTTTCACTTTGATCGTTGCCGAAGTCTTTTTGCCGTTTGTAGTGGTAGCGGTAATTTTTACTGTCCCTACACCAACGCCTTTGACTTTCCCTTTACTACTGACAGTTGCAACTTTTTTATTGGAAGTCGACCATTTCACTGTTTTGTTTACCGCATTACTTGGGCTCACTGTTGCAGATAAGGTTAATGTCTTTCCTTGAACGATTGTAGCTGAAGTCTTATTTACCTTTACAGACTTTGCCACAATTGGTGATTTAACCGTTACTTTCACCTTAACCGCTTTAGCATCTTTAACATTTGCTGTAATGGTTGCGGTTCCTTTCGCTTTGCCCGTAACCTTACCTTTGCTGCTAACCGTTGCGATTTTTTTATTCGAGGTTGTCCATTTCACTGTTTTATCCATACTATCGGATGGGGAAACAGTTGCGGTAAGCTGTCCTGCTTTACCTGCTGTTACAGTTAAGCTTGTTTTATTTACTTTTATAGTTTTTGTAGAGACCTTCACCTTTACTTGTTTCACAACGTCACTATTATCTTTTGCGGTCGCCGTAATGGTAGCAGAACCGTTCGCGATTCCTTTGATATTACCTTTTGAATCTACTTTTGCCACCTTAGTGTTGGAGCTTTTCCATACAACTGTTTTATTTGTAGCATCCGATGGAGCAACGGTCGCCGTTACTTTTACTGTTTGTTTCTTTGTGATATTTAAAGATGCTTTGCTCAACTTCAAACTTGTTGGCACTTTTATTACAGTTACTGTAATACTTTTCTTAATAGATGGATTGCCATTTGCAGTAGCAGTAATAGTTGTAGTACCTGCATTAACCGGTTTAATTTTTCCATTTACATCTACTACTGCAATTTTAGGGTTTGCACTCGTCCAGTTTATATTTTGATCAGTAGCATCAGCGGGGTTTACAGTCGCTGTTAACTGAGCCGTTTTATTTAACTTGATTGATACAGTTGATTTGTTTAGTGTAATGCTTTGAGGAGCCACACTCTCCTCAACTAATGAATCTGTGTTTTCCGCTTGAGCTGTACTGCCTAATGATACCGATAACGCTAACATCAGCATGAAAATAACTTTTACCCAAATATTTCTTTTCAAATACAAAACCTTCTTTCAATTTTTCATTATTCACGACTAATCATCATCAAACAACTTTCTTAACACAAAATTATAATATAAAAGTGCTCTATTTCATCGAAAAGACTTTCACACTACGAAATTAACTTGATTAGATTATTCGATAAATTATATCCAAAGTTAAATCTATCACTTTAATAAATACTTTGCCTTATAAATCTATTAATTTTCTAAAGTTTTATTCGTCACCCATATACCAAAAGTAACAATTCAAGATATTTTTATTCTAAAATGATAGGATAATGTATCTAAAAAGTTTTTAACAGAGGTCGATTCTTCTTCAACCCGAATACCTATAGAAAAAAAGATGACTCCAATAGGAATCATCTTTTCGAGTTATTTTTTTCATTAAGTACCACAAAAAGTCTGGTACGGGCCGCATGATTCAGGTACTGTTGCGTATGCTTCCTGATCTCTCGTATGCGCGTATGGGTGTGAGAGTACTTCCAGAAGTCGTTCCAACACACTGTAATCGCCTTTTTTCACCGCAGCATCCAATGCTTCTTCCACCCGGTGGTTTCGTGGAATCACCGCAGGATTACTTTCTTGCATCAGCTTCTTCGAAGATTCTTTCGATTCCTGTTGACGCCCTACTCGCTCCTGCCACAACTTATGCCACTCTTCAAACTCCGGAGAATCGAAAAGGGCTGCGTCCCCTTTTGTTTCAAACGTTAAGGCACGGAAGGTGTTCGTATAGTCTGCCCGATGCTTCTTCATCATGTCGAGGAGTCCTTCGATCAGCGCTTCATCCTCTGCCTCTTCATCAAAGATGCCCAACTTTGCCCTCATGCCCTTGAACCAATGTGTATGATATAACTTATTGAATTCCGAGATCTCATCCTGCGCCAGTTGAATGGCCTGTTCCTGATCATCATGCAACAGTGGCAGTAGGCTTTCCGCCAATCGGGCTAGGTTCCAAGCGGCAATGTACGGCTGATTTCCATAGGCATAACGGCCTTGAACGTCAATGGAGCTGAATACCGTTTCCGGATCATAGGTATCCATGAAGGCACATGGGCCGTAATCGATGCTTTCTCCGCTAATGGTCATGTTGTCAGTGTTCATCACCCCATGTATGAAGCCAACCAACTGCCATTTTGAAATAAGCTTGGCCTGTCGTTTGATGACCTGCCTTAGCATCGATTGAGCTCGGTTTTCAGCAGCTTCCACCTCTGGAAAATGACGCTTGATGGTATAGTCGACAAGGGCCTGCAGTTCCTCGATTGTCCTCCACTTAGCAACATATTGAAAAGTTCCGACACGAAGATGGCTGGCAGCCACTCGCGTTAAAACCGCACCGGGTAGCACGGTTTCCCGATAGACCGGGTCGCCTGTCTTCACGACAGCCAAACTACGCGATGTGGGAATCCCCAGCGCATGCATGGCTTCGCTGATGATATATTCACGTAACATCGGACCCAGTGCCGCGCGTCCATCCCCCCCGCGTGAATAGGGTGTTCTTCCTGGGCCTTTAAGCTGGATGTCCAGCCTTTCCCCCTCTGGCGTAATCTGCTCACCCAAGAGCACCGCTCGCCCGTCTCCTAGCATTGTGAAATGACCGAATTGGTGACCCGCGTATGCTTGGGAAAGGGGCAAGGCTCCTTCAGGAATCTCGTTTCCAGCAAGTACTTCCACACCCTCATCGCTTTCTAATTCTTTCGCGGACAGCCCTAAAGTAGCAGCCAGCTTTTCATTGAGAATGATCAATTCTGGTGCACTTACTGGAATCGGGTCGGTAAGGGTGAAAAGAGCTTTTGGAAGTCCAGCATAGCTATTTTCGAAGTTCCATCCTGTTTCATTATTTTTTGTCATAGAATCCCCCTTTTTCTTTAGTCATGTCTGTACTGGTTTTTCCTCATATTTAAAACAAAAATAGTCATTTGCATGGTCCTTATGCACGTTTTTAATGTCTGCATATGCCCATTTATTATACCGTTTCCACATCAAGATGACCCTTTTTAAGCAATCGCGTTTGAAAAACTCCATAGGTAAATACACATTTAAACGGCTATTACATAGAATGCATGAATGAAATGACTTAAGGGGGAGTTCTGTTGATTATCTATGTAGTAAGCAGTGGCGATTCGTTATGGAAAATTGCAAACCGCTATGGAGTAACGATCGATTCAATTGTTAAATTAAATGCATTATCCGACCCAAGCCAATTAACGCTTGGCCAGTCATTGGTTATTCCTCACATCGGGACCTCTCACATCGTTGAAGCCGGAGAAACCTTATGGTCGATTGCCCAGCAATATGGACTGACCATTCAAGCACTCATGCAAGCCAATCAACTTACCGACCCAAACGTACTTTACCAAGGCAGTGTTCTATATATCCCGCCCATTACACACGTCGTTCAGTCGGGACAAACGTTATGGGACATTTCCGTTTGGTATGGCACGACCGTTCAGGCCATCTTGAGTGTCAATCAAATCGAAGACCCAAACACGATTTATGTAGGAATGAACCTCATCATCCCAAGGTCGAAACGAGCGATAGAAGTGAATGCTTATACCTATCAATCAAGTGATGCAGCCGTCCAATCCATCCAAGATATCGGCCAACTACTTACTTACCTCAGCCCTTTTGCTTATAAAATCAAGGAAGATGGCACATTAGAAGGACTGAATGATGAAGATATGGTCGACGCCGCGATTTCAAAAAGCATCGTCCCCATGATGTCGATTACGAACTTCACTTCAACGGAAGCCGGATCCAACCTAGCCCAAGTCATTTTGTCCAACTCTTCATTAAGGGAAAAGGTCATCAGGAATGTGCTTGAAGTGATGGATGACAAAGGCTATACCGCACTAAACATCGATTTTGAAAATGTATTGCCCGAGAATCGCGAGGATTACAACCGATTCCTGCAACTGGCCGTTGAGCGCCTTCATGCTAGAGGCTATTTGGTTTCCACTGCCCTTGCGCCCAAGACGAGCGAAGAGCAAGCTGGTGTGTTATATGAAGCACATGATTATGAAGCGCATGGACGGATTGTCGATTTCGTCGTGCTCATGACGTATGAATGGGGATATCGGATGGGTCCTCCTCAAGCCATCTCTCCCCTCGACCAAATGAGGAAGGTCGTGGAGTATGCCTTGACGGTGATTCCTGCAGAAAAGATCTTTTTAGGGTTCCAAATATATGCACGGGATTGGCTCCTCCCACATGTTAAAGGCCAGGAAGCCGAGACATTCAGCCCACAAGAAGCCGTAAGAAGGGCCGTTAAGCACGGAGCACCCATTCAATATGATCCGGTCGCCCAATCACCCTTTTTCCGCTATTCAGACGAAAAAGGGAAAACGCATGAAGTATGGTTTGAAGATGCACGGAGCGCCCAAGCCAAGTTTGAACTCGCAAAGCAATATAAGCTCCGCGGTATCAGCTACTGGGCACTAGGTTTCCCTTACCCCCAAAACTGGGCTTTATTAGAGGACAATTTTTCAATCAAGAAATTGAAGACATTTAGCTGATTTGCTACACCCTTTAGTGGATACCTGTTTTAAAAAATGGCTTATCGACATTCGATAAGCCCATTCTATTCAATTGTTATTTCGATAAGGCAATTTTTATATGGGCTAAGTGGTGCTTTTCGTGCCAAGCTAATTTTGCGATTTTTTTTGCCACTGTTATTTCACCATTTTCCTGGTGAGTGAAAGTCCGACGTACTTGCTCTTCGGTTAAACTATGCCCTAAAGCAACGATACGCTCATTTATCCCCTCTAGCATTTTAATGGAACTTTCTATGGGAAGTTCAGTGTCCGGTTGAATGGCCCACTTTTCTTGGTCAAAACCTGGTACCGTTGGGTTCTCTTCTGTCAAAGCCAGCTTCAAACGTTGATACATGTTCAACTGGGAATCTGCAATGTGATGAACAAGCTGACGAATATTCCAGCTACCCTCACGATATGTTTTCCTTAATTCGTCATCACTTAATGAGTCAACAGTTTCTCTTAATTGAACGGTGTATGTTTCGATATCCTTTAACCATTCTTGAATGTTTTCTAGTGTTACTTGTTCAGGTACTTGTAATTCCCCAATTGGAAATCTCACATCCATTTTCATTCCCCATTTCCCTATTCGTTATTTCTTTTACATATTGATCAGGAGATTATAATCCCCTTATATTTTAACATATTTTATCCAATTTCCGGCATTTATTGGTACCAATAAAGGGGACACCGAAATAACAAGAACTCTTTAACCAAAGACTAAAAAAAAGCTGCCCGCCCGTCAGTTTTCACCGACTTCGGGACAGCTGCTTTGTTTTATTGCCTCTTAATAAGGGTCGGCTTCGTGGCTTTTCTTCACGGCATCTTTAGTCGCTTCATTAGCCGCTAATGTACCTTGGCCATATTTCGACTTACCTGATTCACGGCCTGGAATCTTGCCTTCTTCCTGTTTTTCCTTGATTTCTTTCATTTTCATTTCGATGCCTTCCTTCACACGGCGGCCATATTCTTCATCGGCTTGTGTAAAGTGCTCAACCATGGCATCTTGAATACGTTTGTCACATATTGCAAGTGCATTGGATAGGTTGTTGATTAATTCATCACGTTCCCAGTCCTCAAAGCTGCGATATGTTTCGCCCGCTTGACCATAGTTATTAGGACGGTCAATCGGCTCGCTCATTACCGCCGCATTATAGCTCGGACGGTGCTGTGGACGCTCTTCTTTGCTTGCTTCCTTGTACCCGCCGATCATCGAAGGTTCATAGTTAATCGATGGATTTTCACCATTCTCTTTCGGGTCACGAATATCCATTTGACCACGATGCTGATTCGTACGGACAGGCACTTTCGGAGCATTCACAGGCAATTTCAGATAGTTCGGACCTACACGATAGCGTTGCGTATCAGAGTAGGAGAACGTACGGCCTTGGAGCATTTTATCATCGGAGAAATCCATTCCGTCGACAAGGACCCCTGTACCGAAGGCGGCCTGCTCGATTTCCGCATGGTAATCCACCGGATTGCGATCAAGGACCATACGACCGACTGGCAACCATGGGAATTTATCTTCCGGCCAGAGTTTTGTATCATCTAGCGGATCGAAATCAAGTTCTGGATGGTAGTCATCCTCCATGATTTGCACATAGAGTTCCCATTCCGGATACTCGCCACGCTCGATGGATTCATATAAATCCTGTGTCGCATGGGCGACGGTCTTCGCTTGAATAGCGTCTGCTTCTTCTTGGGTTAAGTTGCGGATGCCTTGCTTAGGCTCCCAATGATACTTTACAAGCACAGCTTCGCCTTTGTCATTCACCCATTTATAAGTATTCACTCCAGAACCCTGCATATGGCGGTATGTAGCTGGAATGCCCCATGGAGAAAATAGGAATGTAATCATATGCGTAGCTTCAGGTGAACGGGAAACAAAGTCGAACATCTGCTCAGGATTCGCCACGTTCGATGCTGGATCCACCTTGAATGCATGAATCATATCAGGAAACTTCATCGCATCACGGATAAAGAAAATTTTCAGGTTGTTACCGACAAGATCCCAGTTACCATCTTCCGTATACATTTTCACGGCAAAACCGCGTGGATCCCGTGCTGTTTCTGGCGAATCCTTCGATCCTGCCACGGTAGAGAAACGGACCATGAGTGGTGTTCGCTTCCCAGCACCCGAAAATACTTTCGCCCGTGTATATTTTTCTGGAGGTTCATCTCCGACTTTTCCATATGCTTCAAAATAGCCAAATGCTCCAGCACCACGTGCGTGAACCACACGCTCCGGCACTTCCTCCCGGTCAAAGTGGGAAATCTTTTCGATGAAATGATAATTCTCAAGTGTAGCGGGACCGCGATTACCTACTGTTCGGATATTCTGGTTATCCGTCACAGGGTGACCTTGACGCGTGGTCAACGTATCGCGTTTCACATCTTTTTCTTGATCCTGTCCTTTTGGAGCATTCATATCTTTGTTCTCTGCCAAAATGAAAACCTCCTTAAAAATAGTGGCCCTTACTTCACTAGTATTCCAGTTTATAAGGGGAATTATCATTTATATTAAATATTAAATGATAATTATTATAATCAATACAAAACTATTATAGCGTATGCACGTAAAGAATGCACGTAAAATGAATTACACTTTTCTTTCTCAATAAATATCGTATATTCTCAGTAGTGAGGATTACTAGATAACCGCTCATCTATCTATTAGGGGCCGTCCCTTAATTTCTTAAAAGTCGTTTACTAACTAATTAGACAATACTTCTTCTATACCTTCGTTTTGAAAAAAGAAAACCTATAATTGATAAATTTCTCCAGAAAACCAGAAATTATTCTCATTAACTTAGATGCCTTCATAACAAAAAAAGAGTCAATTATCCTTTTGGATAACTAACTCTTTTAGTTCTTTATTTATTGAAAATAAACGGCATTAAAATGGGTTCGTTGCGATGAAGCTTGCTGTTTTGACATACATACGTGGATTGATCTTTAATTGGTCCACGATGAATTCTGCAATATCTTCAGGTTGGATGAATTTTGTATCGTTATTTTCCTTAATTAAGCTTAGGTCAAGCGCAAGATCTGTTGCCACCGTACTTGGTGTCAAAGCAGACACGCGAATATTGTTGCGGCGAACTTCTTGTGCCAAGGATTCTGTAAAACCAATCACGGCAAACTTGGATGCACTGTATGCACTTGATGTAGCGGCTCCACTCAATCCATTTGTGGAAGACACATTGATGATGTCCCCACCATTTTTCTCGATTAATTGAGGCAGTACAGCATGTGTTACATAATAGGTGCCCATTAAGTTTGTATCAATGATTTGTTTCCATTCTTCTGGATCCATTTCCATAACCGTACCGAATGTTCCGATACCCGCGCTATTAATTAGAATATCTGCATTCCCTAACTCTTTTGTTAAAGATTCAATCGCTGCTTCCACTTGTTCCTTTGATGAAACATCAGCCGCTGCATAGGCCACTTTAACGCCTAACCCTTCAATTTCGGTAGCCGCCTCTTTTAGAGTTGCCTCTGTTCTTGCAAGTAAACCGACGTTTACTCCTTCTTTAGCTAGTGCGATAGCCGTTGCTTTCCCGATTCCTCTTGCCCCACCGGTAACAATTGCTACTTTATTTTTTAATGATTGTGCCATAATAGTTAGCCCCTTTCTAAATCAACTTTCATATACGTTCTATTATACTATTTTGGATTGGATATTCCTAAAAGCCTGCTTGGTCTTTTGCAGAATCTATCTATAAGTATTTTCTTGATTAGGTTTTCGTAAAATTTGTTTTATATTCTTAATGCTCTCTTGCTATGCAAACAATTTAAAGGAATCATTCATGACTATTTCGAGCACACCACAGCATTAAGAAAGTTTACTGATCGTTGATTCTCCCGCTGAAAATAATGGCAAAAAGAACATCAGAAGTATTCTGATGCCAGACTGTAGACAAACTCTATAAAAATCGAGTTTGTATGGCTTGTACAATGTGGACGTTGATTTCCACTCCAGGTACTCGCTTTCCGCGGGCGGTCCGCGAGCCTCCTCGGCTTTCGCCTGCGGGGTCTCCCGTAGACACGCTTTTCCCGCAGGAGTCTCGTACCTTCCGTTCCTATCAACTTTGTTTTAACTCATAGATAAAACCCTATTTCCTAAGTCATGATTGTTTTACAATAGAATTATTAGTTCTTAAAATGGAGCCTGCCCTGAATGTATAGAAGATGGCAAATTGGATACGGCAAGTTTAGGCGAAGATTCGAAAGGAATTTCAAAAGGGGATCGGAACTTAATAATTCCGACCCCCTTTTGTCTAAACTCTGACATCAGAGTATTCTGATGTCCCTAAAGCATTGCAATTTCCTCTCTTACTTATAGACCTTGACCGGTAAATACGTTAAGGACTGTCCAGTGGCGGATTCGGTTAAGTTTTGTTCTAAATCAAACCCTTCGACAGGTTCGATACGAGAGAATTTCTTTGTGAAAAGCTCCAAAGCCAGTTTCATTTCCAATCGTGCAAGCGGTGCACCTAAGCAGAAATGTGGCCCGCTTCCAAAGGTCAAATGCTTCTTATTAGTTGGACGGTGGATGTCTACTTTGAAAGGATTCTCAAACATATCTTCATCCAGATTGCAGCCGCTCATCCAAGCGATGACGGTATCCCCTTTTTTTAACGGAACCCCTAATAAATCATTATCTTCTTTAACCGTGCGATCTCGTCTGGAGCTGTGGAACCGATACCGTAGCATTTCCTCGACTGCATTCGGAATCAATTCAGGCTCATTCCGGAGTTCTCCATAGATTGACGGATCATCATAAAGTAATGAATAGAAAGAATTCGCGATCGCATGGCTAGTCGTTTCGACACCCGCGCCTAATAGGAGCATCGTCGCCTGCACGATCTCTTCATCCGTAAACCTTTCCCCATCCACTTCTGCCCGGATTAAGTCACAGATAATATCATCTGACAGATTCGAACGTTTCTGAACGACAATCGGATATAGGTATTGGAAATATTCCTTTGCCGCCTGTTCCTTTTTACGCATGATATCTTCCAACCTTGCTTCGTCATAAGGTTGGAACAGGATATCCACCCATTCTTTGAACTGGTGTTGATCTTGAATCGGCACCCCGAATAAATCCGCGATAACCATAGCAGGTAAAGGGCCAGAGAATGTTTTTATAATATCGACCGTTGAGTCAGCTGGAATGTCATCTACAAGGTCGCTAATAATTTGGTGAATACGAGGTTCCCATTCTTTCAAACTGCGCGGGGTGAAAGCGGCTGCTAACAAGGAGCGGCTCTTCCGATGTGCAGGTGGATCCACCAATGTAAGATTCGTTATGGAAGAAGGTTTTTCTGCCTTCTTACCCGCTCCAACGAAAATAGCACTTCTAGGTCCTTCACTTGAAAAAACCTTATAGTTACTTAACACCTGTTTAACATGTTCATATTTAAACACATTCCACGTATTCGTTCCCTCATGGAAATAGACAGGATGATCGTGAAGCATTTCTTTGTACCATTCAATCGGGAAAAACTCATCAGCACGTGATTGAAAATTCGTAATTTCTTTAATAGGAATCACTTCTTTGTTCATTAAGTCATATTCCTCCTTCAAAACATCTAAAGATTCTCTGCCTTCTACATTTGCACGTATGTTCAGCTTACTCTAAACAGAGTATTTTGAAAAAAGCAATAAGTAATAGGGCATGAAACCCACTTTTGATTGACTTTGGATTTTTTGTAGGTAGTAGGGCTCTTCTATCTGGCGGTACAGGCATGCCTAAAGACCGCATAAAAAAGCACTCATTTTGAATGGCTCAAAATGAGTGCTTTTTATTCGTTTCATCAAATCTCCATATCCCAACGATCCTGTTCGGTTTGCTTCATTTGTTTTTCCGTTTTTTCCGGATAGGCTGTACGGAATTTATGGTGGTCGGCCGGGATGATTTCAATCATCTTCTCAAATCATGTCTTCCGGATCAAGTTGGTTCTTTAATCCGGCATCCTGTTTCTCCATGTCTTCCTTCCGTGTAAAGTTGCGTGCCTCATCGAACCACTTCCATTTCTCCTCTGCAGCCCTGTCGTTGAAGCCCGTATTATAGGCACCCGGATTAATGGTCGCCACCTGGACCCCAAATGGCTCAAGCTCATCCTTCAAGGTTAACGCCATACCCTCGATGGCATGTTTGGTTGTCGCATAGGGACCTCCGAATGGTGTCGTGATAATTCCGGCCATCGAACTCAAGAACACGATTTTTCCGCTTCCTTTCTTGACAAGCTTCCTTGCTGCATGTTGAACGGATTCAAGTGTCGCAAACACATTCACTTCGAAAATCGCCCGGAACCGATCCATCGGCACTTCCCCTAGTGCACCGCCTTCGTTGATAGCAGCATTGGCCACAAACACGTCAAAATCATACACATCAATCAGAGCTCTGTCCCGTTCATTCGTGATATCCAATTTGAGCACGTCCATATTCAGGCCTTGCTCCTGTGCTTCTCGCATTAGATCCGTTTTCTGGGATGTGATTTCGGTCGTCGCAATCACGTGGTGCCCTCTCTTCGCTAATCCTAATGCCGTTCCTCTCCCAAGCCCACTGCCTGCTCCCGTGATGAAAATCGTTTTAGTCATCTACTATTCCTCCTATCGATATTCTCTATTATTTCTTCTTCCCCGTTGCTATAGACCTAAATAAAATAACGCTTTTCCCAGGGGCAAAAGACAAATAAGTCAGGGAGTAAAAAAAGGGATAACAAGGTTTCCAAAAGGACTTTATTCCCCTTTTTTTGTTAAAATTAAATAGAACTTTAGACATGCGTCCGGATTTGTCTTTGCGTTTATTAAGGTCGTTTACGGGAATACTTAAAAACATCAAGTCTATCCCTGCATTTCATTCATGAAAGCTTAAACAAACGAGGATAACTAACGAAAAAGGGGTTTTTACGATGATGAATTACAAAAAAATCACAGTTGCCGGAAGCGGCGTTTTAGGAAGTCAGATAGCCTTCCAAACTGCTTACGTAGGAAAATTCAATGTAACGATATATGACATTAACGACGATGCTTTAGAACGTGCCAAAGAAAGAATCACGAACTTGAAGCCGTATTATAAAGAAGATTTAGGGGCAACAGACGAAGATTTAAACGTCGCTTATGACCGTCTTACTTTCCACTCCGATCTTGCAAAAGCTGTAGCGGATGCGGATCTTGTGATTGAAGCGATTCCAGAAGTCGTTCAGATTAAAACTGATTTTTATACGGAATTAGGAAAAGTTGCGCCTGAGAAAACCGTTTTTGCAACGAACTCTTCGACATTATTGCCAAGTCAATTTGCAGAAGCGACAGGCCGTCCCGAGAAATTCCTCGCCTTACACTTTGCGAATGAAATCTGGAAAAACAATACCGCTGAAGTCATGAAGCACCCTGGGACAAATGACCAGTTTTTTGATGAAGTGATTGATTTCGCAAAAGCGATCGGAATGGTTGCCCTCCCATTACATAAAGAGCAACCCGGCTATATCTTGAACTCTTTATTGGTTCCGTTCTTGGAAGCAGGCCAAGGACTCCTATTGAATGAAGTCGCCGACCCTGCAACCATCGACAAGACATGGATGATTGCAACAGGAGCTCCACTCGGACCTTTCGCCATCTTGGACGTAGTGGGAATCACCACCGCCTATAACATTGCCAATGCAAAGGCTCAAGCAGGCGATCCACATTTCGTGAAATTGGCTAACCTCTTGAAAACGGAATACATCGACAAAGGGAAAACAGGCAGAGCAGCAGGAGAAGGCTTCTATAAATACCCGAACCCTGCTTTCGCTAAAGCTGATTTCTTAAAAGGTTAAAGGTTGAAAAGCAGAAGGTGTCCCCAAGCACCTTCTGCTTTTTTGATTAAATGTAGCTATTCGTTAACGAAGCTCCTTTATTTGTTTCGTTAACTCTTTAAATTTCAGGTCCAGCTCCGTATATGCTTGATCTTTTGGCATCATGAAACTTAACTTCCCCAACACTTCTTGTCTTTCATTTTCTAGCTTTAAACGCAACTCTTCCTCTTCCTGACCGTCTCTTTTTTGTGGTGCTTCCTGCCATTGCTTTTGGATGCGTTTGTTTGAAATGACAAGTTGACTGCTCACTGTTTTTTCTAGGAAATAGCAATCTCGTTCACCGTAATTGGTAAAGAGCCACAAAAAAATCAGCCCTCCAATAGAGGACTAAACATTATTTAATTAGAAATATCTAATTCTATATTTGACTATTTGCTACAACTTCATCACGATTTCCATAATCAAAGCTTTTTAGTTCTCCACGTGAGTTGCGAATTTCTTGACGTAATGCCTCTGTCTGTACTTGGTGAATTTCATAGGTTTGAGGATCCAATACCACACCATAGGATTCTTTTGCCTTCTCTATACTTGCTAATTGACGGATAACATCCAATCTAACTTTTTCAGAATCCCTGGATAATGGATCCCCCCAACCTCCACTCCCACCTGTAACAAATAAAAGTTGGTCTCCTTTCACGACCTCAATATTGTCTACTTTTGACTCTAACACTATTTTTTCCTGCCCGTCATTTTTAATTAGTATTTTGTATGAGGATGAACCTGGCTCACCGCCATTTATTCCCCATGGCTGTATATTGGCACGATCATCATGTATCGACACTGTTCCTGACGATAAGAAAGTATATAGCTTTTCGTTACAATTTCCTCCACGATGTAATCCAGCACCTCCCGAATCCTTACCTGTTCGATAATATTCCACTCGTAGTGGATAGTAAGTTTCCAAATATTCTGTAGGAATATTAACGAATGCCGGCCACCATGAATGTCCGTCCAGGCCATCTCCAATTGGTCTTCCTGGCAAACCTCCGTACATAACCTCCATCAGATGGAAATCTCTATTTTTTTCATCACGACCAGAATAGATAAAGTAAGGACTTGTTCCATATCCTGCAGCCGGGTTGCTTTCAGGAGAATTCAGAGAGAGTGCACCACTTAAAACATCGAAGAGACGACTTAGAGCATGTGTACGACACCCTAATGCTGCGGGATATTCTGGACGTAATAGGCTCCCTTCAGGTGTTTTGATATGAAGATTGTCATAAAAGCCATCATTAAACATGATTGCAGGATCAAACACAGATATTAAGAATGCCCCAATGAACATTTTAAACATATTTTCGCTTAAATAATAATTAATAGGTCCGGGTGCCTGAGAATCGGTTCCAGTCCAGTCAAAGTAGGCTTGTTCACCCTCTCGCCAGATGGTTAACTTCATCTTAAATGGACCATTTCCTAATCCATCACTATCAATATAATCTTCAAAAGAAACAGGTTTTTCAGGTAAAAAATTGGTGATTAAGTGCTCCATCATAATCTTTGTCCGGTCTAACAAATGGTCCAAAGCATAAAGATACACGTCAGAACCAAAACGATCACAAACTTCTTTCACTCTTTTTTCAGCTGTACGACACGAAGCGACAATTCCCATTAAGTCACTATAATTTTCTATTGGAGTACGACTGTTTGTTTTAAGAATCTTTATTATTGCATCGTTTAATTTTCCTTGATCATATAATTTTACCGGAGGAAAACGAACGCCTTCACCAAAAATAGAGGTTGCTGCTACAGGCATACTAGATGGAATTGGTCCACCCACATCCATTACATGGCCAAACATGGACGCATACCCTACAATTTTCTGTTTGTGGAAAATAGGGATAATTACCATCCAATCGTTTACGTGTGAAACAGACCCTCCGCAGCTATATGGATCACTCAAGAAGATGACATCTCCTTCGTGAACACCTTCAGGGAAATGGGCAATAACTTCTGGGACATGTGATCCAAAATTACCAACAACCATTTTCCCTTCAGGATCTGTAATCATTGGAAAACAATCATGCTGCTCTCGAATAACAGGTGACATGGCAGAGCGAAAAAGAATAACATCCATTTCTTCCTTAATATTCTTCAAAGCATTTTCAATAATATCAACGGTTATAGAATCAACTCTTGTTTTGACATTCATCACTTTCGACCTCCTTAGAGATTAATAGATTCATATACTTATCCACTGTTGCTACAAATCCAGGTAAAACTAAGGTGGTACTATCCTTTTGTGTGACGATTGCAGGTCCATACAACACATTATTCGGTTTAAGTAATTCTCTATCATACAATGGAGTCTTTACAAATTCCCCATCGAAGTATGCCTCATGGTTTGGCTCAATTACCGCATGACTGGCATTTGAATCACTTGACTCACTAGCAGGAATAGATAGTGAGGATATTTTCCCGATTGCTACCGCTCGCAAATTCACAACCTCAATATCAATATCCATTTTAAATCCATAAATAGTCTCATGAATTTCGTCAAACTTATTTTTAATCAGATTTAAACCAGATTCTAATAACTCTTGAAGGTCTACACGCAAAGCAATCTCATGACCTTGACGGTAGTACTTTACATCGACTTCATGATTAACTATTTGGTTTTCTGCAGTAACTCCTTCATCATGAAGCCATTGTCTCGCATCACTGCCTAGACTTTCCAATTCATCTACAATTGTTTCTGTATCTACTTCGCTTAATATCCTAATGAATGTCTTAGAATATTCATTTCTTATGTCAGATTGTAAGAATCCTAATGCTGATAATACGCCTGGAGTTGGAGGAACAATGACTGGGAACGTCCCAGATAAATTCCCTAACGCATTACCATGAAGAGGTCCAGCTCCCCCTAATGCTACTAATGCAAATTGACGAGGATCATGACCTTTTTCCACGGAAACGACTCTAATCGCTCCATACATATTCTCATTAACAATGTCATATATACCTTTAGCTGCACGGTATAGATCAATTCCTAAATTCTGGGCCACCTTGTTTACTGCTTGTTTAGATGCCTCTATATCCAAACTCATTTCTCCCCCGACTAAACTTGGCGGTAAGTAGCCTAGGACAACATTGGCATCAGTAACAGTAGGTTCTATGCCTCCTCGGCCATAACATGCAGGACCAGGTTCTGACCCCGCACTTTGCGGTCCGACACGAAGTGCCCCAGTTGGTGGCACGTGTGAGATTGATCCACCTCCTGCACCCACTGTCTCAACCTCAAGCGATGGAGCTTTTACTGGAAATACGCCAACCTTCGTTTCGCGGGCAACCTTTGGAATTCCGTTATATGTTAATGAAACATCCGTTGAGGTCCCACCCATATCAAATGAAATAACATTTTTATGCCCAATCTGATTACCAATCATTGCAGAAGCAGTTACTCCGCCTGAGGGTCCAGATAACATAGTATGTACTGGCCGAGTGGCAGCTCCCGGTATACTCATTAATCCACCGTCTGAGCGAACAATACTAACACGACTATCCATCTTTTCAGCTTTAACCTTATCCTCAATATTAGTTAGATATCTTTGCATAGGAGGGCGAACGTAGGAATTCATAACCGTCGTAAGGGTTCTTTCATATTCACGAAATTCCGGTAAAATATCATAAGATATTGTAACCGGAATGTCTGGGTTAATGCTCTGAGCAATCTCCTTAATACGATTTTCGTGCACAGGATTGGAATAAGAGTTTATTAAACTTATCGTTAAACTCTCTATGCCCTGATTATATAAATCTATTATTTGTTCCTTAATATCATCTTCATCTAACTCATGCAGAACATCACCGGAAGCTGAAACTCGTTCTCTCACCCCGCGAGTATTAACTAGGTCCGCTAGTGGTTCTGGTTTTAGAAATCCAATCCAGGCGCTAATTGGCGCTGGCGTCCAAGAACGTGCAACATGAAGAACTTGCTCAAATCCAGCTGTAGTTAGTAACCCTACTTTTGCACCTTTTCCTTCTAGCACAGCATTCGTTGCTACAGTAGTTCCGTGGATAATAGTTTTGATTTGTGCAAGTTCGATTCCGACTTCCTTACAAACCTTTTTAATTCCATGCATGAGTCCAATCGATTGATCAGAGGTGGTAGAAGGTACTTTTGATACATAAATACTACCAGTATCCTCATTTTGTAGAACAATATCCGTAAAAGTTCCTCCAACATCAACAGCTACACGATACATTTTTGTTCCCCCCTTAATTTAATTGACTTATATAATCTATTACAACTTCTAAGGATGTCACATCACCATATTTAGTTTGAATATCGTACAAATTGGCTTTATGCGCTTCAATCGACCTGTCACCAACACATGCCTCTGGTACCACTACCCTGAAGCCATACTGTAATGCATCGACTGCAGTTGCACGCACACAACCTGATGTCGTACAGCCTACGATAATGGCGGTATCTACTCTTTCACTCGTTAAGAATGAATGAAGATGAGTTCCAAAAAAGGAACTAGCGAATTTTTTTACAATAAGAGGCTCTGATTTTTCATCTCGTTCTAGCTTTTCATCAACATTTACCCACTTGCTATCTGCCGTTAGTAGTTTTAATGCAGGCACTTTTTTTATAAAATATCCACCATCACGAAAATGAGGTTCGTAGTTGACCGTTGTGAATACAATGGGAATTGCCTTACTTCTAGCATGGTATAGTAGCTTTTTCGTTGCTTCCAACTGGCTCGTTAAATCAGATCCCAATGCAGAAGCAGTATCTGTAAATCCTTTGATAAAGTCGACAACAATAATGGCTGGCCTTGAACCGAAACCAGAAGAATCGCCGAACCCTTCGAAAGATTGAGACATCCAATCACTCCTCTAATAAAATTAAAATGAATTTGATAAAAAATGGAATGTTTATCTTCAAATGCTTCTATTTTATTAGAATATTCAATAGTCATACCAATCTCATCAAGACCCTTGAACAACATATCTCTGCGGTAAGCATCTAATTTAAAAATTATCATAAACTTCCTTCAAAAAGAGCTGTACCTTTTCTTCAAATAGCATATTGGGCAGAGTATTCAACTCAAAATCCTTAGATATATTTGGAATACTTTGGTCCAAAGTTCCTAAATTTCTGTCTGAACGTTTTACTTTTCGACCCCTTGCACGAAGCCATCAAATGGCTGCCATTAGATAATATTATTTTTTTTCAAGTCTTCTACTTTTGCTTGATCATAGCCCAATAGATCGCTATAGACTTCTTGATTATGCTGCCCCATAGAGATTGCACCTACATGCTTGACCTTACCAGGTGTCCGGCTTAATTTTGGAACAACCCCTGGCATTGGAAATTCACCTAACTCCTCATGTTTAACATGAATGATCATTTCCCTCTCTTTATATTGTGGATCTTCAATAATTTCTTTAGCGGAATAAATGAGGCCACTTGGAACCCCGTTTACTTCAAGTATTTCTAAACAATCTTTCGCTGATAAAGTCCTCGTCCACGATTCAATAATTTTATCGAGCTCAGCCATATTTTCACTTCTAGCATGATGAGTCGAATACTTTGAATTTTCAAATAACTCAGGTTGTTGCATAGCTAGGCAGAGACGCTTAAATACCCCATCTGCATTTGCTCCAATGACAATGTAGGTCTCATCCTCCGTTTTGTATATGTTAGAAGGTGCAACACCAGGTAAGATATTACCCATTCTTTCACGTACATAATCAGCTAGTAGATAATCCGGAATGATACTTTCCATTACCGAAAAGACAGACTCATATAGGGCGGTATCAACCACTTGGCCCCTACCGGATGAGTGTCTTTCATTTAAAGCCGTTAAACATCCTATCGTAGCGAATAAAGCAGCTAATGTATCTCCTATTGATATCCCAATTCGTGCTGGAGCCCGATCTGGGAAGCCAGTTACATAACGCAGACCACCCATTGCTTCACCAACACTCCCGAAACCAGCACGGCCCTTATATGGTCCTGTTTGTCCAAACCCCGAAGTCCTAACCATAATGATTCCAGGATTTATCTCAGATAATTCCTCATAGGATAATCCCCATTTTTCCATCGTACCTGGACGGAAATTCTCAATAACAACATCTGCATCTTTAACAAGATCCTTAAATATCTCCTGTCCCTGTTCCACACGTAAGTTCAAGGTGACTGACTTTTTATTTCGAGATTGAATCGGCCACCATAGACCATGTCCATCCTTTTGTTTTCCCCACTGTCTCATTGGATCCGCTTTATCAGGCGGCTCAACCTTAATTACCTCAGCTCCAAAGTCCCCCAAAAGACGTCCAGTGAATGGACCGGCTAAAAGTGTACCTAGTTCCAATACACGTATTCCCTGTAAAGGTAAGCTTTCGTTCACTTCACTCATAAATAGCACCCCGCTCATTTTGTATACAATTAAAGTTAAATTTTGTAAGTGTTTTTTTATATTTAATTGATATATTACAGACTACTAGAGCAATCGTCAATAATATTTCTAAAAATTCTGATAAGTTTATCATCTTCTTTTTTTAGATTGTATACAAAATTTAATTTTTTGATATAATCTAATAGAGTATTTTTAAAAGTAATCTAGTTTTTAATTAATTTAAAATCTTTACCCTCAAAGGAGAATTACAGTTATGGATGTTTATGCTAAGATTCGAGAAGATATCCTTAATGGGGTTTTAGCACCTGGAGAGAAACTCGGAGAAGAAAAACTAGCAAGTACACTTCATGTAAGTCGTACACCGCTCAGAGAGGCAATACGTAGATTAACGGTAGAAGGACTGTTAATTCACACTCCCAATCGTGGTGTAACAGTCAGAAATTACACACTCGAAGACATTATAGACGCCTATAATTTACGTGCAGTTGTAGAAGGATATACCGCCTCTTTAGCGGCATTAAATAGAGAAAGCCAGCAAATAACCAGATTGGAAGAAGCGAATACGAAGTACAGAACCGCCATTGAACATGGTATTAAAGTCAAAAAAAAAGAAACTGATGCTATTTTACAATCGAATAGTCAATTTCACGAAATCATTGTATCAATGTCCAAAAGCAGTTATGTAAAAAATATTTTAAGTACATTAGTAGCCATTCCTGTTTTATATCGAGGATTTTACTGGTTTGACGAAGACGATTTAAAAACTTCGATTCAGCATCATAATAGCCTGATTATAGCGATAAAGAATGGTGATGCAGAGCAAGCCAGAGTAATAATGGCCAGCCACTTATACCACGGCCGAGATCGTGTTGTGCATTACAGTAAATTAAATAATATTCAGATTTCCAAAAAGCAAGGTGTATGATTACACCTTGCTTTTTGTATACATTTTTCTACTTTATCTCAAAATCCAATGAAAATATTTACAAAAAATGAAAAATTGTATACAATTTTATTAAATATTTTTAGAAAAGTAAAAACTAAAGGAGGCGTATAAATGATTTTTATCAGTGAAGTTGGTCCACGCGACGGTTTACAAAATGAAAAAAAAATATTATCAACTAATAAGAAGGTAGAACTTATTAACCAACTTGCCACAACCGGTGTAAAGAAAATTGAATGTGTTTCATTTGTAAATCCTAAAATTATAAAGCAAATGGCAGATGCAGAAGAAGTTATGGAACAAATTACAAGAGTTAAAGAAGTATTATATGGAGGATTGGTTCTTAGTCAATCAGGATTAGACCGATCACTGAAGTCAAATGTAGACTTTTTAAATGTAGCAATAGCATCAAGTAATACATTTAATCAAAAAAATTCTAAAAGAACAGTTGAAGAATCCATAAGTGAACTTTCTAGGGTGATTCGTACCGGGGTAGAAGCCGGTATCGAAATGATTGGAGTGATAGGAACTGCGTTTGGCTGTCCCTATGATGGAGTTGTTCCAAAAGAAAGAGTAATTAGTATAGCAGAAAAATTTCTAGAAGCAGGCTGTAAAGAAATTACGTTAGCCGATACAACCGGAATGGCAAATCCAAAACAAGTTGATGAACTAATTGGATACTTTTATAAGAGCTTCGGAGTCTCTACTCGTCTTGCTCTTCATTTTCATAATACAAGAGGGCTTGGACTTGCAAATACTCTAGCGGGCTACCAAGCGGGAGTTCGTCATTTTGACTCCTCTATTGGTGGATTAGGGGGTTGTCCTTTTGCGCCAAAAGCCGTAGGTAATGTTTGTACAGAAGATATGGTAAATATGTTTCATGAAATGGAAATCAACACTAATATCGAGCTAGAAAAGCTAATTTCCCTAGCCCTTTGGTTAGAAAAAGAAATCGAACACAATCTTGATGGAATGGTGATGAAGGCTGGAGTACCTTGTACTTTCTAACATTTAACTTCAATGCTTTGAATTTTATAAGTTAGAAACCGATGTACTGATTATATTTTAGGACCCCACAGGCAAGATTTGCTTATTTCTTCTGGATTCAAAAAAATCCTTTGCCAGTGGTAAAGATTTGCTAATGGAACCAAAAATCATTATCCCAACATCCTTTATTAATCCCTCTGCAAATCGCTTTTATAACTAATAAAACGGCTTGAGCTCTTTGATATGAGCTTAAGCCGTCTTATTTTTTCAGTAAAGTTAACTCAGATCCCCAAATTTTCTTCAATATCCTTGTGAAACACCATCAGTATGCAATTTGTTTCGAGTCTTCGTATCTGGTTATTTCTTTTGAATATAGGAAATGATATCAATATATAATTCGGTCATTTCCTGAGGGGGTTTATCTAAATCATTTTGTACCCATTGCTCGATCAATCCTAAAAAAGCAGACGTAATGAAGGATAGAAAGTAGTCCATGGGCACTTTTAAATTGGATGCATGGAAGCTTTCATTTTTCTCTAAATTAACACGCACTTTTTCGGAAAAGGCATCTCGAAATCGAAGGTGGAAACCTGTTCTCCCATGATTGCTTAAAAATATCTTCAATAAGGGCGCATGCATTTTAATGGAGCTAAATAAGGCAGCCGCTAATTGCTCCTGTCCTTTTTCAAACGTATGAGTCGATGAATAGCGCGATTGCAATTCATCAATATGATTGCCTAAGTCCTCAAACAACTGCTGTTCGATTCGATCTAGCAAATCGAACTTATCTTGATAGTGCAAATAAAATGTTCCACGGTTAATTTGTGCCGTTTTCGTAATGTCCCCTACCGTAATTGAATCAAAGGACTTTTCTTCTAAGATATGTATAAACGACGTTTGAATGAGCTGTTTAGTTTTTCGATTTTTCTCTGCATACATGCTCATCATCATCACCTCCGTCCTAAAATTGAACAATCTGTTCACTTTTGTTCATTGCTTATATGGTCCTAAAAACTATAAGATATATACATACCACTGAACAACATGTTGAAAATTGAGAAAGGATGATATACATTGAGACTATTTAAAAATAAACTAGCATGGGCTGCTCCCATCGCGGTTATATTAATTATCGCTCTATTTTCGGTAAACTTATTCGCCCAAGGTAACCCGAAAGTAAGAAATTTACCGGTTGCCCTTATTGTCAACGATGAAGGAGCACATGTAGACGCTGTCCAATCAGCCGTTGAACAAATGAGTAAAGGCACGGATGGCGAAGAACCGATGTTAGCTTTTACAAAGGAAAAAGAAGAAAATATTGAAGATCTATTCGATGATAAACAGTACTATGCCGCATTGGTCATTCCTGAAGGCTATAACGATAGCTTACAAAATGCCGTGAAGTATAACAAATCAGCACAGTTGAAAATTTATATTAATCAAGGATATAACATGACGGGTGCTAACTTTGCGAAAACTGCATTAAACGGCTTAGTTACCCAATTAAATAATCAATATTCTACAAATTTCATCAAGCAAATGGATGGTCAACAAATTGATGCAGCCCAAGCAGCTGTATTAGTGAACCCAATCGTTTCCGAAGAAAAAGTGTTTAATGAAATCACAGCCTCAACGGCAAATGGTAGTGCACCAACATTAATGGCCGTACCTGCTTGGGTAGGTGCCTTAATCGGCGGTTTCATCCTATTCTTAGCCATATCAAACATCACTAAGAAAGAAAACTTAACACGCAAACAAACATTACGCTTAATGGGTGGTCAAGTATTATTCGGCGTGATCATCGCCCTATTCTCTGGCTTTACAGTTTCGACATTAGCGTCCATCGCCGGTATTAACATGCCAAGTTACTTACTAGTTGCATTCTTCGTATCGTTTGCAGCATTCTGTTTCTTCCTATTAGTATCAGCCATTACGGCATGGATCGGTAAACCAGCCATCACGTTATTCATGGTTGTCATGCTTCTAGGTATGGGTGTATTAATGACACCACTAGAAATGCTACCCGATTTCTTCGTGAACTTCATACGCCCTTGGGTTCCAATCCGCTTTGCGTCTGAAGGATTACGTGAAATCTTCTACTTCGGTAGTGGCTTCTACACTGGTGGATCGTTCATCACGATTGCAGGAATCGGTATTGTCGGTTTAGTGATTTACCTGCTGTCTATTTTCAAACCAACACCTAAACAAAATGACTAAAACAGGAATATGTAAAGTAACTCCTTGATTAAATAGATAGGTCTGCGTTCGATTATTCATCGGACTCAGACCTTTTTTACTTTCTCCTTGAATTCAATGGATGTGTTAGCTCATTCAAAAAACTGCTGGCTTTTCTTCAATGCCCTTTTCCGTTGAATGATTTTTATAATGGGAATGGCGATAAGCAATGCTACGGCAATGTTAAGAATACCAACAGCTGAGTTAAAGAATTCCGGCAGTGATTGTTCCCCTAAAATACCTACGTTCACAATACCCGACCAGACATTTATAAAAAAGAGTAAAAGAAAAATATTCAACATGCGCTTATAATAATCGATCCTTGATTGTGTATCTGTATATAGTTCAAACGGACCTTCAGATGCTACTTTTTTCATGTACACCCAGCCACCAAATTCATGAATAATAGTGATTCCACTGTCTTCAAGCAAGTCAAAATAATCCTTCATCTCACTTTTAGACTTTCCCATGATAAATTCATTGCGGTAAAGGAAAGCACCAGGCTCCCCCTTTGTAAAGGTGAACCGACCCAAAGAAAACTTCTCAAGGTGCCAACCGTGCGTAGCCATCTCATTGATCCACTTTTTATTCTTTTTCGTAATCCAAGTAAAAGCGATACCTTACTTTCTTCACAGCTGGTTCTCCCCTTTCGTAATGAGTAAACCGTTATGATACAACTCATGGAGTCGTTTCATTTCACTTTCCACCATCAGCTTCCCAGCATCCGTAATAACATATTCCTTTTTTCGTCCATCCTCATCTAATGCAACAATCCATTTTCGCTTCACCAATGTCTTAATCGCACCATAAATCGTTCCAGGACCAAGCTCAACACGAGCATCGCTAAGTTCGGAAACAAATTGCATAATCCCATACCCATGCCTTGGTTCATATAAAGATAAAAGGATGTAATAAACACCCTCTGTCAAAGGAGCCTTATCTTCCATCATTCCCCCACCTATCGTCTAACGTTATATCGACTGTTGATACACTTATTGTATCAGCGGCCGATATAACTGTCAATGATATACATATTTAGTTTTTGTTTCTGGATAAGGAGCGTGCGTTTAAGATTCAGGTCAGGGATAAGGATTATATCTATGAGGTAACAAATAGTTGAGTGGAACGGAAGGCACGAGACTCCTGCGGGAAACGCGCGTCTACGGGAGACACCGCAGGCGTAAGCCAAGGAGGCTCGCGGACCGCCCGCGGAAAGCGAGTGCCTGGAGTGGAAATCTACTCCTTATATGCAACATTCATGACTTTAGGAAAACAGGCTTCGATCTACGAGGTAAAACTTAGTTGATTGGAACGGAAGGTACGAGACTCCTGCGGGCAAAGCGTGTCTACGGGAGACCCCGCAGGCGTAAGCCGAGGAGGCTCGCGGACCGCCCGCGGAAAGCGAGTGCCTGGAGTGGAAATCAACGTCCTCATATTCAACATTCATGACTTTAGGAAAAAGGTTCGATCTACGAGATAAAACATAGTTGATTGGAATGGAAGGCACGAGACTCCTGCGGGCAAAGCGCGTCTACGAGAGACACCGCAGGCGTAAGCCGAGGAGGCTCGCGGACCGCCCGCGGAAAGCGAGTGCCTGGAGTGGAAATCAACGTCCATATGGTACAAACCATAAAAAAAGTAGACAAACCGATTTTCAGGTTTGTCTACTTTCTGAACACAGCAAAAAGCTATGAGATGTGTGTGTTTGCATTCTTTTCTTCTTTTTTCACACGGATGAACATGCCTTTCGATACAATCAAGCCTAATATCGAAAATGCAATCAAAATATACATAGTCACTGAGTAATGAATTTGTAGGCTGATAATGACCGATGCGGCTATTGAACCGAAGTAGCGAAACATGGAATAAATACCGGAAGCTACCCCTGTTAATTCCTTCGCAACGGATTCAAGAGACGCCGCTTGCATGGAAGGAACGCCCAATCCCGAGCCAATTCCACCTAGAAATAAAATCAAACCAGCAAAGACTAATGTATCAATCGTTGGAAGGATAACATACAATCCTAATGCCAGAATTAATAGGCCAAAAGATATTCCAACGGTCCTACCCTTTCCAATCTTGCCTTCTACATATCCACCTAGCCATGATGCGATCGAGATAGCTAACGAGAATACAAACAAAAGAAGTCCTATCGAACCGATAGAGTATCCGGCATCTCTTTCTAGCACCATCGGCATTATTAAAATGGTGCAATACATGATGGCATTGTTCAGTAGGATCGATAGATTTGCACTTGTAAAACTGGCGTCTTTAAAGAGTGAAAAATCAATGATTGGATTGCCATATCGCTTCTCTCTATATACAAATAGAACGAAAGATAATATGAAGACCAACCATAGCCAACCATTCCTGTACCATCCATTTGTCACGATCAGGACAAGAACCGTTAAGAATGTACCTAATAGAAGTGAACCATGTATATCTAATGCAGTACGACTTTTCGGTTCGATATCCGGTAAGAATATATAAGCGATAAAGAATGATAAAACAGCTAAAGGAATGTTTATCCAAAAGGTGGCATGCCAACCCCATCCACTAATTAGCATGGCCCCAATGAGTGGGCCGAGTGCCGCCCCAATGGACATCGCAAACCCAAACACACCGAATGCCTTGGTTAACTTTGACTTAGGTGTGATAAGGCGAATGATCGCCGTGCCATTCGGCGTAATCAAAGCCCCGCCCAAAGCTTGAATGCCTCTACCAATGATCAATACCAGTAAATTAGGTGCATAGACACATACTAACGAAGCCACTAGAAATAAAAGCAATCCCAGTAAGAACAATTTGCGTGTTCCATACATATCCCCGAGTTTTCCTGCTATTGGTTGGGCTACGATCATGATAATGAGATACACCGTCACAATCCAGGAGACATTTGCTACATTCGTCTGAAAGGCGTCCATGATAGTAGATAAACCTATCGTTATCATTGTAGAATTCAACGGGACTAGAAAAGCCCCCGTTAAAATCGCAAGCAAAGGAATATTGTTACTTTTCTTTAACAATGTACACGACTCCATTTGTTCCATCCACACGTACGATATCACCGTCTTCTAACATTTGCGTTGCCACTTTTGTACCTAAAACGGCTGGAAGCTTGTATTCACGGGCAACCGTTCCGGCGTGGGACAGGATTCCACCTGCATCCGTGACAACAGCCCCGGATATAGAAAATAGCACGGTCCATGGTGGGAGTGTGGTTTTACAAACGAGTACATCCCCCTTCTGAACTTTAGAAAAATCATTCTGATCCCGAACGATTTTCACCGTACCCGTATGGACTCCTTTTGAGGCCGCATATCCTTTAAAGCTTTGTTCTTGTTCATCCACTTCCGCCGCTCTTGTTCCAAAGATTCTTTCGATAACAGGCGCAGCTTCCTCTTGTGGGGGCACACCGTATGTCTGAGGAATCTCTTTCTTCGAATTTTGCTCATGTTCAGCCTTACGCTCAACAATTTTGGTGGTCATATCTCTTGGGTTATTCACTAACTCCACTAACTCATCCAGGTATAAAAAGAAGATATCGCAATTCTCTTTGATTGCCTTTGCTTCAACTAAGAGTGCTCCCACTTCCAATAAAACCATTCGAGCTTTAGCCGGAAGCATGGCATCAATGTAGAAGTGATGATCTTCATCAACACCCCAATAGGCTAACGCCCAGTCATGGATCTGCTTGAACCTTGCTTTTGCTTCACTCTCCGGATACTTCTCTAACAGAGCGGACACTTTATGTTCTCGTTCCGCTACAACACGTGCAAATTCTTCATCAAAGTCGAAGTCTTTCTTCATATATTCAGAAATGACAGCTAAGGCATATTCAGGATTCTCGACCCATGTTTCATCAGAAAACTCATGGGAATTCGCGATGCGCCATCCGTAAATTTCTAAAGCATCTTGGACTTGTTTCAGGAAAGTTTGGCCTTGAGGAGATGCTGTAAGCTCCATCACTAAATCTTCATTAGGAACTGAAGCAAAACAGTTCGATACTTCAGGTGACGCAATAGCCACCTTCGCAAGCTTCCATAAAACTCGATCCGTTTCTAATGATTTGTTCATCACACCTTCAAGGAGATCATACACATAGGTCGTATTCGTATCACCCGTTAAATTCTTATAGGCATCTTCTAAAAGTAAACCAACAGAGCCTCTAGGCATAACGACCTCGAAGTGAATCTCCCATGCGCGTTTGAAAAATTCAAATAATTCTATAAGGATTCCCTTTGCTTCTGCCAAAGTAAAGCCATTTTTACGGTATTGGTCCAGTGTGTTAAAGTACGGTATTAACTCTTGATTCATATAATTCCAGAATATATCACTTAAGTTTGGCAACAATGCTTCTATAGCCATTGCATTTTCTTCCAACCGTTTTGCAATATCCCCTTGATATGAAACGGTATTCTGATAATAGTGAGAATCAGAAATCTTGATTTGGAATTGATGGATGGGAAGTTTCAATGTTTCATAAGCTTTTTTTGTCCCTTCTGTAACGGCTGGTGCCATGTAAGACGCAAACAGGGGGGTTAAAGAACCGGGTAGATGCAATTCATCTAGAAACCAAAATCCATTTTGTTTATCCTCTTCGTTAAGCATTAATTCACTTCGAAAATTTTCAGTATTCAACATATTTTTCGCACTCTCCTTAATTCTAAGATGTAATGGGTCTAGATTGAAGAACGAAAATCATGTCATCTTTAATGGCAAACTCTATATCAACAGGAAATTCATAAAATGCCTCTAGTTTACTTGTTACAGACTCTAAAGATAAAATGCTCTCTTCATTAAGACAGTAGGCGTCACTTTCTTCCGGTGTCGTTTCCACTTCAATGATTTGATTATCAAGAGGCAATATCTTCACTTCTTTAAGACCTAAATCTTTCATAATAGACTTCGTTTCTTTATTCACGATGAAAGTGTCGGGGGTCACAATTCCTGAAACAATGGCTTCACCCAAGCCATAACTCGCATTAATAATGATTTCATTCGTATCTTGAGTAATGGGGTTCAGACTAAAGATCACTCCGGACACATCGGGATACACCATTTGCTGAATTAAAATCCCCATCGGAAAAGCATCTAAAGAAATATCTTTTTGTGTCGCATATTCACGAACACGATCGGAGAACAGGGATGCCCAGCATTGTTTGACTGCATAAAGCAATTGTTCTTCATCACAAACGTTCAAGATTGTCTCATATTGACCTGCGAAGGAAGCGTCCTTTAAATCTTCCGCAGAAGATGATGACCTAACAGCCACTGCCAATTCTTTGGAACCTGTTAGTTCCTTCAACTTTTCATAGGAAGATAATACTTCCTTTTCTATATCTTTCGGAAGAGGCGCCTCCATGAATACATCAATGAATTCCTCTTTATGTACTTGATTATGTAAAGCATTTTCTTTCATAAATCTTTTTAAAGCACCTGCTTTGAGAACAAATCCATTGGGGATATGAACCCCCTCATTTATGATGTTCGCCAAGTGTAATGCTTTAGACCCAACTTCCAGTAGCGATTCTTGGTTAGCTTCTCTCAGGAACACAGTAAACACAAAAAAACAAACCCCTTTTCTTTATTAACACTGTAATGATAGTACAAAATACGCATTAAGATTTAACCACTTTTCTATTAAACTCTAATTTAGTATACTTTGCAATCTACAAAAGAATAAATGCTCATAAAATACTATCTTTTACAGATAAGATATTAATAGAGTGAAAAGGTGGATTTTTCAATAACAATATAAAAATTGAAGAGGCAGAAATGTTGATTTAATAACATTTCTGCCTCTTCAATTTTCCGTCGTTTTACTTAAAAAGGTCGTATTGCATAACTATATTAGTCTCTTTTGACTTCGGTTGAACTAAGAAGCTCATTTACAGCTAACTCTCCATCCTCCAAAAACTTTACCTTATGAACACTATTAAAATTCTTATACTGTATTGAGTTATCGCTGCCTATTATTTTATACGCTGCATATGTTGCTACTTCATAAGTGGATTCATCTACCTTTGATATCTTTTCCACCTCAAGATTCATAAGTTCTTCTGTAATATTTTTTTTGTTTAAATGGGTTGTATACTCTTTTTGTTCTTTATATGTCTTTCCACTCGGATCAATGTACGGTTCTACAAGCGAAAACTCTTTCCGATTAATTGCCGTAACACTGGCCTCTATATATTTTTTAATAAAAGAGCCAACCTCACTTGCATTATCAGCTTCTGTACCTGAAGATGTTTCGTTATTCGATTCAGAATCAGCACTTGCAGGAGAAGAAAATACTTCATCGTTAACAATTAATGCTAAGCTAGCTTTATCTGATCCTGTTAATACCGGAATAGAGTAACCACATGAACCGGAGTAACCCATTAAATCTGATGAAGAAAGCTTATTTGGGTATTGAGTTACACAATTATTCCCTACTTCTATATTCCAATCTGTATGTAATTCACCAGCAAGCTCTTCAACTATGCTAACTACTTCTTTTGCCCATGTGTTTGTAGGATCTATGTCGCCATCATCATAAAGAGAAAAAATACTTTCCAAGTCTTCTGATGGGATATTTTTAGCTTCAAAGTATAATGTATTGTTATTATGATTAATATCCCAGTCACCGACCGTGATGTCCTGTCCTTCACTAACGATTCTTAGTCTTTCTAATTGCTTTGTATAACGTTCTAACATTACCTCTTCATCATTATTCGCTATTTTTTCTCCATTTTCCTCTTCATCGTCTAAATGGGGATTGGGACCTTCCTCATTAGACTTCTCACTTGAACTTTCAACAGCCATTTCCGGCTCCTTTAAAGCATTCACAACAAAGTATGCAATAACGAAAAGCAATACCATACCGATAATTGAAAAAGTGACAACTTTTGTTTTCTTATTAGTTAGTATGTTGTTCTTCCTTACTATTGACCTTTCTTCCTTTAGCTTTATTGAAGAATTAGGCATTGAATTTGCTTGATTTTCAGGCCTTGTTCCGCAATTTGTACAAAAAGCTTGACCAAATTCTAGTTTGTGACCGCATTGGGTACAATATTCCATTATAAGATTTCTTCCTTTCTCTTACCTCACTACCAATTATTTCATTAATATATACTATTTCATTTTTTTTGGGAAGGAAAATAGTAATATAATAATTTTCTATTTGGAAGAAACTTTATACAAAAGAAGCAGATTAATAAAACTAAATATGGATTGAGTCAATATTTTGGACACAAAAAAGTTAAATCTTAAGCTGTATCTCTGTTTCTGGTATTGTGAATACCAAAAAGGCTGGTACCTATAAGCTCACTTATTCTGTTACCGATAAAGTAAAGAATAAAGTAACAGTTACTCGTACAATTACCGTTATTGATATAATCTAGCCTAATATCTCTGGTGTTCAGAACACACAAATCAATTTTAATGACGAATTTAATCCCTTAACAGGTATTAGTGCTTCTGACAATAATGACGGTGACATTACTGAAACTATTAAAACAAGTGGTTCAGTAGATACAAACTTTGAAGGAAAATACTTAGTAACATATGAAGTAGTAGACGCAAGTGGAAACACAATAGAAGTACGACGAGCAGTCCCTGTAGAAAAAATTGCTGTCTCAAAAATTGAAATTATTGCCCCTGTTTCTATTAAAAACGCAAAGAATCAACAGCTAATATACATCCAGAGAACGCCACTAATCAAAACGTAGTCTGGAATAGTTCTGATGAATCAGTCGCTACAATTGATAAAAATGGTGTATTAAATAGTTTATCAGAAGGTACAATTACAATAACAGCAACAATTGAAGGAATTAGTACCTCAAGAAAAGTAACAATATCGGATCGTCCAAATTTATATTTATATAAATCTAGCTCTTCTACTATTAAATGTAATTAATAGTTTATCAATAACCCTTCTTAATTTAGAAACCAAGGAAAATGTGTCTATTGAGCAAGTTCAAATATATAAAAAAGAATCTCTATATAAAAAATTTTCTAAAGAAGCTCTCAAAAACTTAGGTAACACTACAGTTAAACCGTCATCGAACTGGGGGCTAAATATGAGTACCAAATTAAGTATTTGGTCAAATCAATGTAAAGTTATAGTAACTATCAGAACTGAAAATAATAAATCTTATCAATACTCTATTGATATCTAAAACTCTACTCTTTCTTATTCATTATCCCCATATCGATTTTGCTTGCCCATCCAATCGTTTGCTTCTCTCCACTTAAGCTTTTTTGCTGCAATCCAACTCACGCTATTTTCCATTCCTTTTGCAGGGTGAAAATTAGAGTCATCTGCCCAATAAAAATTGTGGTTACATTTTAAAATAGTGGCATCTCTGATAATTGAATCATAATTTTCTGGCGTCGGGATAATATGAATACCCGTTACACTTTCGAAAAGCAATTCAATTGCAGATGGATTGCTGTATTGACGTTGAAATAACATTTTTACATTTGTATCTAATTTTCCCGGAACAGACATTGAAAGATCTTCATCTACATAAGTTTCTGTCCACATATGCATTTCCCTCAAGCATCCATCATGAAAATAACCGAATCGCTCCAGCAAATCCTTAATATCCGATTCCTCTTTCAGTTCATGCCAATTCATCTCTGCTGTCCTCCGATAATTATGTCTTCTTATTAATAATTCGTCGCTAATGATACCACTCCTTTTCATAATACAATTAAAAGCAACCTGAAATAGAACCCTCGGATCCGACAAGTTAAAAAGCGACTGCTCATCATCAAGCAATCGCTCCCTCATTGATTTCTTTATTATGGATCGATTTTGATTTCTTTCGGTAACTTAACTGGAGCCTTGGGAACTTCTTTTTGCTCGTTATTAATCACGTCAGAGGAGTAAAGTGTAACAATCATACTTCCTCCATATCGTTTAGCCCTAATCAAAACTGGTTGGTTATACTTGTTTTGAAAGCGAAAGTCAGGTCCATACCAGCTTACCGTAGCATCCCGGCCGGATGGAACATATGGTACATGCCTGCTATGGGAATACCGCTCGACAATTCGTAGCCCTGCACGGTCGACAGCATTATACAAGGTTGATGACACCTGACAAATCCCTCCACCAACCCCTTCAGACAATTCACCTCTAACGATAATGGGAGCACTCATGTACCCCTTGCCTTTAGACCTCTTCCCTACAACTTGGTTAAAGGAGAACGTCTCATTAGGAAAAACAACGTGATTGTCAATTGCTTTTGCGGCAAGTGAGATATTTTGCGAACGACTTTTATTGTTAGAATTAAAATAAGTCACGTACTGACCAATCTTTTGTATCCGTATGTTAGCAAGTAACTCACTATCCACTTTTGGATAAACATCCATTTTTGGTACCTCTATCTTGGAAGAACCTTTACCAAAGAAATAGGCATAAAACTGCTCCTTTAATGCCTGTCGATATAGTTTATACCCTACCTGTCCTGGGACGATTTTCCCCTGACTGTTGATTCTAGCATCTATAGGGGCCCTGTAGATTCGTTGATCAAGCTTATCGATGAATGTACCAAATTTTTCATCATCAATCATTGGCGTACCAGGAAGGGGCAGTGTGAAATTTTCACGGTTAACACTAGCTATGGGTTGCCCTTGTTGGGTCACTGTTAAGCTGTCAGAAAGCTCAACAGGTTGAGCAAATAATAAAAGACCAGTCATCCATATATGTATCATAAGTTGGTATACCTCCCAACATTAGTATGAACGGGAGGTTGTCCTTTGATGTAATTCTTCCATTTATATTGTAGACGTATAAGTAGTGACAGCGTGTATAAAGCAAAAGGTACGACTGTCCTTACGCGAAAAGGCTTTACTTCTTAAAAAATGGAACAAAATAAAAAAATTTATACACAAAAAGGCTCAAGCTATAAGAATTTATCCTTATCACTCAAGCCTTCATTCACACATTATGCAAACAAAAATTTTAAACAAGGTCGGGTTTTCCTTATCTTTAAAGTGGATACTACGGAGTATATCATAACAGAACCACCTGAAACGCTTTACTTTAACGTTCTAGGTGATTCTTTTCAGATACTGCACTTACTTATGATACGGTTCCCCTTATTGAATTCCAAGCATCCATCACTCATAAGACTCCGGTTCCTCAGCTACAGTCGTCTTCCTTTCGAAAAACTCATTAGGTTGGTACTGTACTTGGATTTCTCTAAGCCGCTTCAGTAAATAGTTTTCCAAATCCTTATCTGTACAGTAGACAAAACACCCTTTTTGCCCTCTAGTTAGAAGTGTCCTATAGGTATTCCGGATAATCTCATCAGCCAGTTGCATCGCTTTCTCCGGTTCTTCTTTTGATAGCTTCTTGATGCCTTTTAAAGAACTGTCGGTTTTGGCTCTCTTTGTAAAATCCGTTTGAATTCTTTCTTCACTGAAGTACATGTCATCTCCAATAATCACGCCCACATAATCGAATTCCAGCCCTTGAGATGTATGAATACAGCCCACTTCTTGAACCGAGTTTTCATCAATTGCCCAGCTGTCTGAATTACCGAGATTCCAGCTCATACTGAATTGATCCGACAGTTCAATATCATGGATCTGTGAGTTGTTCTTGCCTTCCTTCTTCCAATCCCAGCAATAACCGGCTAACAATCGGGCTTTGTTATTCACCTTATTCAGCCTGAAAATTTCATCCCTCATCTCGACTGGATCACTATATACACGAAAATCATAGTTGCTGCCGATATAGCTTTCATTTGCTGTTTTCCGTATTTGAAGAACATCATCAATCCATGCAAGATATCCATCCGAGCCGTTGCACCGGAACTGTGAATCCAATAAGGCAGTCGATACACTGGCATTATATTGGTCTGCAAATTGTTGAATCGTCTCAATGCTCCCAGCATCCTTTAACGTCACACGCTGGCGCTCGTCAATGAAAAAGATGGAAAAATTAGAAGCAGCAATGATTTCCTTCATCTGGTTCTCACCAAGATGATTAAACATCCCGGATTTTTCATTTAAACGATGCGCCTCGTCCACAATCAAGACATCGAATGTGTTTTCCGGAACATCAATATAACTCCCAGACCCTTTAAAGAGGTTATCAATATGGCCCTTACGGAAATCCTTCTTTAGCTTTTTAGCATAGATGGCCCGTGGTGCGGCATTCTTGGTCACATACTGGCAAACCATGTTTTGAGCCGTCAACTCCACTAGGAGGTTGATGGCCAACACGGATTTTCCGGTGCCCGGTCCGCCTTTGACAATCAACACTTGCTTTTTATTCGATCTCTGCGCTTCTTTGGCCAGCATCTTTGCTGCTTCGTACACAACCTTCTGGTCATCAATCATGACGAATTCTTGATTTCCCTTCAACATATTAAGGAGGGAATCCTGCAAAGATTTAGAGGGACGGATCCTGCCATTCTCGATTTTGTATAGGTTTTCCTTATTATCCCCGAATTTAATATGAGTCTTGATGAATTCTCGAAGCTTAGCCGCATCACCTTTTCGAAAAACGGGAGCCTTCTCCACATAATATTGATAGCCTTCATCAATAATAGGATCGTCATCCACTTTAATATAGTTATGCAAATAAGCACATGGATACAACTCCATCTGATTATCCTGGACATTTTCATTGTAGTCCTCAATTAGCGCCGCGTACGACCATGCCTGATAAGATGGGTGAGTGGTTTCCCTCACTCCACCACCAAGGAATGTCTTAACAATCGCTTCTTTTCCATCCACTTTCTCAATATCCTGCCATTGCTTAAGCTCAACAATTACAATAGATTGATTCGTATCATTACTGCCAGATATCAAGAAGTCGACACGCTTTGATGTATAAGGAATCTTGAATTCTATAGCGACACCAGCGTCATCAGGTATTTCCTTATCTAACAGAACAAGATGCATGTATTTCATCGAATTATCCCAAGATCTTAATTCACTTTTATTAATCCGGCCAACTTTCTCCGCGTAATTATTTACGATATTATCTATTAATTTATCTTCAAAAACATCTTGAAGAAATTCACTTTTAATCGCCTCATATATAATCATCCCTGACACACCTTTTCCCTTGTAGTTCCACAATCTTTTCTCTACTTTATATCATTGTACACTAAGGTTCCAATGCAGAACTTATATGGAAATAAAAAAAGGCAGAGCTCTTTAATTTCAGGGCTGACTGCCTTCATTATTCGTTTTGATCTGGCTATATTTTGCTGTCTGTGCAGAAGACCTTTTATAATGCTCATGTAAAATACAGTATTGTGTTCTAACACATTTAACCCAATAAAGTTATACACAAAAAGGCTCAAGCAACAAGAATCTCTCCTCATCACTCAAGCCTTCATCCACATCTTATGCACAACTTGAAACAATCAGATGCGTTTTACTTATCCCCGATACTTCAAAGTTAACCCTTTTAAGAAGTTACGAGCATAACGGTCTCCGCACTGTTTATAATTCCGGTGGCCTTCTTTTCGTAGAATGGCGCCTAGCTCCCCTTTGGTTATGTTGACTCCTGCGTCTCCCAGGATTTCAATCATATCCTCGCTTGTTAGCGTGAGCGCGATTTTCAATTTCTTCAGTAGGACGTTGTTCACACTTTCCTTGCCAGTTGGTGCCGGGCTCTCTGGTTGTCCCGGTTTTGGCTCTTGTTTCCCTCTTTTGAAAATGATCAGGCCATTCAAGAAGGACTCCATCATCTTGTTATTGCATTTGATTGTATCTTCTTCGTCTTCATATTCGTAAAAGTCGACATCATCATCGTCGTATTCGTCATAGTCGTCTTCTTTTGGCTTGGTCAGCATCTCCATCACTTCTTCTTGTGTCACGTTCACGCCGCCAAGTTTGAAAATCTCTACCATATCTTTATTTTTTATATCGAGAGCATATCGTACTCTGATTAAAATATCATGATTATGCATCCATAAACCTCCTATATTCGCACCCTTTTCAGTAGCTTCCTCATTATCATTGCCCGAGTAAATTCTTCCAATACTAAAAACGAAGGCAACTAAAAATCCGGAAATCGTTTACAGATTCCCGGATGCTGTAAGTGTACTGTATGTTTTATTATACCTAAAAAAGATGGATCCGACATTAAGTTTGGGTGAATCGCTTCAAAGGCTTATGATTCCTCGCCGCCCTCTGCTTCCCATCTCGCAATTTCCTCCCGTACTATTGGGGCCACCTCTTTACCCAATAGTTCGATGGCTTTCATCACATCATCATGTGGCATCGATCCGACGGGAACATGTAGCATGAAACGCGTGATTCCCACGGTTTTACGAAGGTGAATGATTTTTTTCGCCACGGTCTCCGCGTCACCTACATATAGAGCACCTTCTAAACTACGTGCCGAATCGAAGGTTTCACGGGTGTATTCTCCCCACCCACGTTCTCTTCCTAACACGTTCATCGCTTTCTGAGTGGAAGGGAAAAATTTCTCTGCTGCAAGATTGGTGCTCTCGGCAATGAATCCGTGTGAATGGGAGGCAACCGGCAACTTGCTTGGATCATGCCCTGCCTCTTTGGCCGCCCTTTTATACAGTTGGACGAGCCCTGCAAACTGTCTCGGGCTTCCGCCGATAATCGCGAGAACGAGTGGCAGTCCTAGCATGCCTGCACGAACGACAGATTGGGGAGTACCACCGCTCGCAATCCAAACAGGTAAAGGATCCTGAACAGGAATGGGATAGATCCCACGGTTTTGAATGGCCGGACGATGCTTGCCACTCCACGTCACCTTTTCGGACTGCTGGATTTTCAACAGCAGATCCAACTTCTCATCGAACAATTCATTGTAATCGTCCAAATCATACCCGAATAACGGAAAGGACTCGATGAAAGAACCCCGGCCCGCCATGATTTCCGCACGTCCATTCGAAATCGCGTCAAGTGTCGAAAATTGCTGGAATACTCTTACCGGGTCGTCTGAAGACAACACCGTCACAGCACTGGTAAGACGGATCCGTTTTGTCCGTGAAGCAGCGGCGGCCAATACGACGGCTGGTGAGGAAGCCGCATAATCCCTCCGATGATGCTCGCCCACTCCATAGACATCAAGCCCCACCTCATCCGCCAATACTATTTCCTCCACTACCTCACGTATACGTTCGGCATGGCTAAG
This sequence comes from Peribacillus sp. NPDC046944, assembly GCF_050272735.1. Lineage (NCBI taxonomy): Bacteria > Bacillati > Bacillota > Bacilli > Caryophanales > Bacillaceae > Peribacillus > Peribacillus sp. NPDC046944. The sequence continues at coordinate 443,115 of NZ_JBNNML010000002.1, read as the reverse complement.
TACCTTACCCGTCCCTACATCCGGCGTTGTTTCCACAAATGTCGTCAACCCAATTTCCATTGCCCTTCCCCCTCTATGTATGGTTTACATACCATGTTTCCGTTCTTATCATAAAAAAAGATCCTATCATTCATCATACATTATCATGTGAATACTTCTCAAATTTCCAATTCACTTATCCACAGTAAAAAGGCAGGACCCCTATCAAAGGGCTGACTGCCTGTTGGTAGAACTATTTTATAGATTGATGGCTTTTTTTCTCCTTAAATCAACTGATAAAACAAACCATGCTGCGTGCAGTACCAGAGCAACATGCCGTGTTTCCGCTTCGGAATGCGGGTTTGCAGTCCCCATTCCGGATACTGTTTGATAAGTTGCACCTGATCTCCTGTAGCAAAGGCAATAAATGAAATATAATGCTCTTTGGTCATAGGATGGTTGCTTGAAATGAACCAATCCTCTTCAACCTGTGTAACTTCCAGCTTTTCTTCTTCCGTCGCTTTCTTCGGCACAAGTGCCTCCAACTTTCTTCCACAACAAGAAACAGCTGCGTTACCGGTGCTTAAGGTAATATTCCCACAAGATGGACACACAAAATAGTTTGACCGTTTCATATTTCCTCCTACAAAATCATTGGAAGCGAGTTCGCCCTCCAGAATATGTTCAATGTTTACACCTAGGAGGGAGGACAATTCCGGTAACAGGGAGATATCCGGACACCCTTGGCCACGCTCCCATTTTGAAATGGTCCGGTCAGAAAGGTTCATCCTGTCGGCCAATTCCTTTTGCGTGAACCCTTTTTCCCTCCGCAATCGTAAAATCAGATGGCCCACTTTTCTAGTATCCATTGATTCACCCCCTACTCATTACATCATAAGAGGTATGGCCCGATCCGGCAACAAACGCTCCGTAGAGTTTTCCAGTTTAAATAATCAATTAGCAGCAGCCTTTATTTGAGGGGGTGACTTAAGTGAGCATACAAAAAGCCTGTTCCAATCGAAACAGGCTTTTTGCTGATCTATGATTATTTTGTATTAGTAAATCCACCATCTATGCGAATAACTTCTCCATTGATATATTCTGCTTTAGACGTTAATAGGAAGGTTACAAGTTCCGCAACCTCTTCCGGAGTTCCCAACCTTTTTTGAGGGATTCCCTTCGTTGCGTTCTCTTTCATGGCTGGATTAGCTTCGTAGAAAGCCTTGACCATCGGTGTCTCAGTAGGTCCTGGTGCAATTGCATTCACACGCAGACCTTCTTTTGCGTATTCAGCCACCATGGACTTCGTTAACCCTGCAATAGCATGTTTCGTAGCGGAATATGTCACTACTGAATCTTGTCCAATCACACCCGCGCTTGAAGCTGTATTAACAATCGATCCACTGCCATTTTTCAGCATGACCTCAGCTACATAACGAACGCCATATAAAGCACCCATTAAATTGATTTGGACAATCTTTTCAATTTCTTCCACGTCCGTATCCAAGAAATACTTACCGCTACCAGAAATCCCTGCATTGTTAAAGAAATAATCGATTTGGCCATATTTCTCTACTGTTTTATCCACATAGTTCTTCACTTCTTCTGCTTTGGAAACATCAGTTTTGATGAAAAAAGAATCGACTCCTAATTTTTTCACCATTTCAACCGTTTCGTTCCCACCCTTTTCATTAACGTCCACTACAACGATAGTGACTCCTTCTTCAGCCATTCGAACCGCTGTAGCTTGTCCTAATCCGCTTCCTGCTCCTGTGATAATCGCTACTTTATTCTTAGTTGTCATGAAAAAACCTCCGTTGTAATGAATAAGAACCGGGTAACCGGCACTATTCTCGTATATTTTCTCTTAGGATAAAATACCCTAACTCTCTTATACTTTACCCCGTGGGTGGGATTTAAAACTGTAAATATCCGGAGGTTGAAATTGCTGAATTCTTGTCAAAAAACACACTTTCAAAACAGAAAAACCTGACAGCATACTATCAGGTTTAAGTGGAGGTGACTATATTGTTATCAATGATACTCTGAGTTTGTCATAATTTAAGTGGACACACAATCCCCTTAACTAACTATATATAAATCATCAATTCACATAAGTATTTTAGTCATAACAAGATCGGTTTGTTTTTCATCTCCCATGTGAAAGGAATGCGTTCCACTCTGAGTAAAGCCCATTTTTCCATAAAATTTGATGGCCCCCTCATTTTTTTCCCAAACGCCTAACCAGACTTTCTTCTTTCTCTGGTCTTTCGCCAATTCTATTCCTTTATTTATTAGATGATGACCTAATCCCCGCCCTTGAAATTCCTTTCTTATATAAATCCTCTCAATTTCAAGTGACTCATCACCCTCCTTTTCTGTCTGGGCTTCATCGACATTCACCTTTAAATACCCTGCGGCTTCTGCATTACAATAGATAAAAAAGAATTCCGAAGAGGGATTGGATAATTCCGTTCCTAATTGGGTTAAATTAAAGGCCCCTTTCAAATAAACTTTCATATTTTCGGGGGAATTCAGATCCTTAAAGGTCTCATTAAATGTTTCACGCCCAACCTCTTGGAGTTGTGGCAAATCTTCAAGGTCACACTTTCGTATATGTATCGTCATTTCAATATTCCGCTCCTCTACTTATCAATAATTTCTCTTGTTTCCCTTTTTCACATATTCCCAGTCTATTTCTATATTTTTTCTCACTTTTTGCAGAAGACGAAAAAGGGTTTCTTCTTCTTCTTCGGATAATCCAGCTAATGCGACTGCATTGGAATAATCATGTTCTCTTTTTATGAAAGGATACACACTTTCACCTTTTACAGTTGGGAAAAGCTTTTTGATTTTTTGGTTATGTGTATCCTCTCTCTTTTCAATGAAACCTTGTATCTCCAATTTCTTTATTGCACGAGCTGCCGTGGTTCGGTCTACTTTTATCATTTCTGCTAGCCGTTCTTGAATGATTCCTGGATTCTCGCATATGCGCACAAGGTACAAATACTGCCCTTTTGTAAGGTCATATTCTTTAAACTCTATATTGCTAATAGAATCCAATGCCCTTGCTACCATTCCAATCTCACGAAGAACTTCCTTCATATGTTCAACACCCCAATAACTCGTAATTGCTAATACAAATATTAATGGATTTTTGTTGCATTTGCAACAAAAAATATTGTACGATATAACTTGAAACAGTTGAGAAAGGGACGAAGAAAAGTGAAAGTAAAAAAGATAATCGAAGAGAATGAGCTAAAACAGGCATTCCATATTAGAAGCAAGGTATTTGTAGAAGAACAGGGCGTTCCATTAGAAGATGAATTTGACGAATTCGATACACTTGATGGTCAATGCGAACACATTTTGGCTTATCACAATGAACAACCAGTTGGGACAGGAAGAATAAGAACCGTTGATGGATTTGGTAAGCTAGAAAGAATTTGCATCCTAAAACCTTACCGTAAATTGGGTTATGGAAAAATAATCATAAAAGCATTAGAAGAAATAGCAGAAAAAAATGAAGGATCCAAAGTTAAATTGCATGGACAAAAACAGGCAGAAGGCTTTTATGAGAACCTCGGGTATCTGACTTCATCCGATCTATTTATGGAAGACGGAATCCCACATGTATTAATGGTGAAGGAGTTATCCAGTAAATAGAGACGACCCATACACTAAAGAAAACCCGACAAGAAAAAAAACTTGTCAGATTCATAGATGTCATATAAGTTACACTTTTATTAAGGTAATTATTGTTCACTTTCACAAGAAAAAGAATAATTAAGAGTAAGGGCAGTCATACTAACATTCGGTTACCCCCCTTTTTCATAACACTGATCACTCGCTTCATTTATTTCTTGATTATTAAAATAAGACTTAGTGGCAACTAAAAAGATACTCATCAAAACAACTAAAGCTGCTGCACTTAGATATAACTTTATTTTAAATTTCATTTCTTTCCACTCCCCTCATTTATTAACATGCTACATGAAAGTCTCCCCTCTATTGTTTCCCCTTTCTCTTGCCTTTCACAATCAAGATGACGGCTACGATAATGAAAACAACCACAATTCCCGCCGTAGTGGCGATTGTTTTAACCTTCGGAACAATCACTTCAAACTCGACAGGCGTTTCAGTAGCTGTCGAGATGTCCCAGGATAGAGTTTTGCCATTCTCCTCATCGGCATTATTTGATCCAAAGAGCTTATACGGAAGGGCTACTTCCAGTTTAAGATCCGATTGGTCCAACTTTTGAAGAATGATGGATTGTATGAAGGTGTTGCTGGTTACCTCCCCTATGTACCGGTTAAGCTGGCTTTGTAAATCAACGGATGCCTTCACATCATAGGCTGTATAAAACAAAGAGTCCTTCTCATCCACGGAAATCTTACTCTCACCTGATCCGTCCTGGATTGAGCTCAGCGCTTCAAGAGAAGGGTAATGTTTAAACACCTTGATGGCATTCTCGCCTTGTTCCAGCTTGTAATCCGTCCCCTTCAGTGCCTTTTCAATATAGGGACCGGACAGCTCATACATATCACCGTCCATGGCAGCTTCAAGCGAGATATCCGCACTTTTATCTTTATTTATTTCAACCCGCGCTGTGGAATCCACACATCCTGCAAGGATCAATCCCATTAAAGGAATCGCGAGCCATTTCATTCGCTTCATTCTTTTCCCCCCTGAATTCAATAAAAGAGATCCGTTCCTATTCTCTTTCTCAGCTATCCTGTTTTAATCTAATCTTATAAAATCTCATACCTTCAAGATGACCTTCCGTTTCAAATGCCCCTTGTTCAATCAGCTTTTTCAGTCGACATTCAAGAAACGCATCCCCTACATACTGATCTAAATGCCCCAACACCTCACCAATGAGCCTTGCGGATATCATAAAATCCTTAGTCTTTTGTTGACTATGTAGCATTTTAGCTTTCTTCATAATGAATGCATCATAATAATCTTCAGGAACGCTCTGAATCCTTCCATTTTTCCATATTCGTAACGTTTCTTGGTTATCTGAAAGGGATTGCCACTCTTTTTCTAAATCTTCTCGATCATGGTCAGTACATAACTTTCTTTTACCCTGTTCATATATGTATTGAAGCTTTTCAGAGGGAATTTCACCTGTATGAAGTGGTGTATATTTCACCTTTTTCACCTGAAACAGTTCTTCGTACGCTTCTGTCGTGTTAATAAGGCTAATATCCAGATTTTTTCCCTTTAAAAGATAAACAATCAACCTCAATCCTGTCTGTTCATGTGCATTAGAAGAAGTCCAAATGGCTAGATGACTTCCTTCAGGAATAGACTGTATTTGTTTGATCGTCTTTTCAAATTTCTGTTCATAATCGGGACATTCATCAAATTCGTCATGTGTGTACGCCTTCATCCACTCAAATCTAGCTTGAATCCCCTTTTCCTCATGCAGCTGCCACACAGGCCCGATTGAAAACATGTCCCAAAAAGAAATAACCTTCTCCCTTTTATCCAGACCCAATTCCCTTAAAAAGAACTTTACGCTCCCTGAAGCAGATGCACCGAAAACAATATGTATCATTTGAAAGCCCCCATCTGTTTCTTATAAAAGCCGTCTAAAACATTTAGTCTACTGAAAATAGACTATGGATTACGCTCATTCTATCATAATAATTCGCTCCTTATACAAGGCTAGACTGAAGAAAACACTATAGCTAATCGAAGATAGGGGTCTTGATAATGATTGTGAAAAAGTGTTAATACCAGAAAAAGTATTGAAAAATTCACACAAGATGTTTGGACAGGAGTCTAAATTGAACAAAGCAGCGACTCTTATCGAATCGCTGCCTTGTTTATATATCCAATTTACATTTCTCAGCTTATAATCTTCTCTGAAATCCTTCAAAAAAGGTTATGACAACTTTATGCTACTTCGAATAGGAAAGTTCCTACTGTTCCTCTACCACTTCAGGATGTTCAAAAGCATCAAGCAATGCGCGTACTTCATCAGTTGATTTTGCGTTCATCAATTGGTTTCTCAGTTCACTTGCCCCTCTGAATCCACGGACATAGATCTTGAAAAAGCGAGGTAGGGGCTTGAACGAACGTGGTACGATTTCTGAATACTTATCGTGAAGGTCCATATGCAATCTTAAGAGATCAAGCAATTCCCTACTTGTATGCTCTTTCGGCTCTTTTTCGAAGGCAAATGGATTGTGGAAAATGCCACGTCCAATCATGACTCCATCGACGCCATATTTTTCAGCAAGTTCCAAGCCCATTTCGCGGTCAGGGATATCCCCATTGATCGTCAGGAGGGTATTTGGTGCCACTTCATCACGAAGTTTCTTGATCTCCGGAATCAGTTCCCAATGAGCGTCGACTTTGCTCATTTCTTTCCTTGTACGTAGATGGATGGAAAGGTTCGCAATGTCTTGTTTCAAGATGTGTGTTAACCAGTCGCGCCATTCGTCCACTTCCGTGTAACCAAGCCTTGTCTTCACACTAACAGGCAATCCGCCTGCTTTAGCTGCTTGGATTAGTTCAGCTGCAACGTCGGGACGACAAATAAGGCCGCTTCCCTTCCCATTCCCTGCCACATTAGGTACAGGACAGCCCATATTGATATCGATCCCCTTAAACCCTTGCTCTGCCAGACCAATGCTCATTTCCCTGAAGTTTTCAGGTCTATCTCCCCATATATGGGCAACCATTGGTTGTTCATCTTCCGTAAAGGTCAATCGCCCACGCACACTTTGTCTCCCCTCAGGATGACAATAACTTTCCGAATTTGTAAACTCTGTAAAAAATACATCGGGTCTGCCTGCTTCAGCCACTACATGGCGAAACACAACATCCGTCACTTCTTCCATTGGTGCCAGTACAAAAAATGGTCGTGGTAAATCACGCCAAAAATTATCTTTCATCTTTAGATCCAAGTCCTCTCATTAAGGGTTACCAGGCTATGTGAACCAGTTTCCCACTATTTTAAAATCTTCTTTGCCTTCTAAAAGTCCAGCCATGGGCCGCCATGAAAAAGGCCCGGAATTCGGTCATGTTAGTGAACCGAAAACCGAGACTGAATGGGACATCTTTATTTATCTGGATTACTTTTTCAACGTCAATTTCGTGACCACTTCAACATGACTTGTCTGCGGGAACATATCCACAGGTTGCATGGTTTCTACGTTATATAGAGCACTCAATTCATGCAGGTCTTTTGCCAATGTGGATGGGTTACATGATACATACACAATGGTTTTTGGTTTGACCTTCAGGATTGTTTGCAATAAGGATTGGTCCAGGCCGGTTCTTGGTGGATCGACGACGAGTACGTCTGGTTTCCAGCCTTCTCTGATCCAGCGTGGCAGGATGTTTTCGGCTTTTCCTGTTTCATAGTGCATGTTGGTGCGTTTATGTTTGATGGCATTTTTCTTGGCGTCTTCGATCGATTCCTTGATGACGTCCATGCCGCGTACTTCTTTTGCATCTTCCGATAACCAAAGTCCGATTGTCCCTACGCCGCAATAAGCATCGACGACTTTTTCTGTACCTGTTAGGGCTGCCGCTTTTTTCACTTCTTCATACATGCGAACCGTTTGAACCGGGTTCAATTGGAAGAACGTGCGCGCCGATAGTTCATACGATAGGTCACCCAATGTTTCGTTGATGACTTTTTCACCAGCAAGGTGGATCGTTTTTTCGCCGAAGATCAGCGATGTGTTTTGGTTATTGACGTTTTGAACGACCGATTTCACTTCTGGCAATTGGTCACGGATTTGTTTAAGCAATTGATCTTTTTGTGGAATCTCTTCCGCTCCCGTTACTAAGACCACTTGCACTTCGCCCGTTTCAAATCCAACGCGTGTGATGATCGTACGGATGACGCCTTTTCTTTTTCTCTCATTATAGATCGAGATGTTCAGGTTCTTCAGGATCTTTTTCACCGTACGGGTGATTTTATTCGTTGCCTTATGCTGTACAAGGCAGTTCGGTATATCAATCAATGTATGGGAATTCAAGCCGTAAAGCCCGGCAATCAGCTTGCCATCTTTCTGGCCGACTTGATATTGGCTTTTGTTGCGGTAGTTCCAAGGATCTTCCATGCCGATCGTTTCTTGGATATCCAATGAATCAATCGGGAAATCCGTATGGCGTTCCATCGCTTGAATGACCATATCGCGTTTCTCCACCAATTGTTGGTCATAGCTTAAATGTTGCAGCTGGCAGCCACCACATTGTTCGTAGACCGGACATGGTGCGGCAATGCGGTGCGGTGATTCTTTCCGGATCGTTTTGATTTTTGCTTCGGAAAAATTCGGCTGAACTTTTGTGATCATCGCAACGATTTCTTCACCAGGAAGGGCACCTGGGACGAAGACGACTTTCTTCTTGAAATAGCCGACTCCCTCTCCGTTGATGCCAAGGCGTTTAATCGTTAAGGGTAAGGTTTGGTTTACTTCTAGGGTTGTATCTTGAAAGTTTGTCATTTCTTTTCACTCCGTTTTTCGATGCTTCTCCACAAATAGAGGGAAGCGTAGCTTAGATATGGGGCCCACTTCACACTGTAGGTTTCCATTTCTTCTTGGGTCGGCTTTTGCGGTAAGCCATATAATTGTTTCAGGGCATTTTGGATGCCAATATCGGCTTTTGGGAAAAGGTTCGGTCGCCCTAAGCCAAATAGCAGGAAGTTTTCCGCCGTCCATCTGCCGATTCCGCGTATTTTTATAAGTGTATCCATAATCTCTTGATCGGATAGCTTGTCCAGCTGATCTACATCAAGGTGACCCTGGACGATTTGCTGCGATAAACCGATGACGTATTCCGCTTTTCGGCCGCTGAATTGAATCGCCCTCAGCTGTTCGACCTGAAGCTGCGCAGTCGTTTCCGGTGTCGGGTAAAACCAGGCTCCATCGATCTGGTAGCCAAATGTTTTAACGAATCGTTCCGTTAATGTATGAGCAAAAGCCAGGTTCAATTGCTGGTGAATGATGCATTTGACGAGGCAACTATAGTAATCGAAGTCAAGGACAATGGCCGTGCCACGGTGCTCTTCGAAAATGTCCCGTAAATCTGACTCCAGGAAGTGCTGGGAAACGGCAGCCAATGGCTCATGCCAGTGGAAAACCTTTTTCAAGCGTTGCAGCGCCTTTGGTTTGTTTTCCTCTGATTGGCCTTTGATGACGAAGACCGGGTCTTCGGTGTCACCGATTGCCTGTACGTGTATAACGGTTGGTACTTTTTCTATATATAATGGAACTTTTACCGTCCTGTTCATAAAATCAACTACTTGAAGTGGGTCTAACGATAATCGTTCGAGTACAAGATCAAAATTATAGGGTCCTTGGACATCTACTTTTTCCGTCCACACAAGCGATCCATCCTTTTAGCAGTTTTCCAGGTATTATAGCATGTTTTCGAAAATATTACTTGTTATTGAGGATAATGGCAAAAAGCGGAACCTGATTTTCCTAGTCAGGTTCCGCCTTTCATGTTAATACAACATCCTGTTCGGCAGTTGTTTTTCTATCATTAAATCATCCAGGCTTTTGAATGTGTACCCTTGTTTCTCAAGATCCGTCAGAATCGAATCGAGTGCTTCAGCATTATCTTTTGAAACCGTATGCAACAGTAAAATCGCTCCCGGATGGATCTGTTTCATGACTTCATCATGGGCGAAAGCCGCTCCACGCTGTTCGTCGACGACCCAGTCCTTGTAAGCAAGTGACCAAAAAATATGGTAGTAGCCTTCTTGTTGGGCAATTTTCATCGTCCGTTCGTTAAAAACCCCACGCGGCGGCCGTAAATAATTCATCCCTTTTTGCCCCGTCAATTTTTCCGTCGCATCCTTGACCCGAAGTAATTCGGTGCGAATGACTCCGTCTGTCACGCTCGTCATGTCTGGGTGGTTCCATGAATGGTTTCCGACAATATGGCCTTCATTCGCCATCCGGACGACAAGTTCAGGCGCCGTCTTTAAATAATGGCCGGTGACGAAAAAAGCACCCGGTGCCTTATGTTTTTTTAGCACATCTAAAATCTGCGCCGTATAGCCATTTTCATAACCATTATCGAATGTTAGGTAAATATCCTTTTTCGAGGTATCTCCTTTATAAATCGCTTCATATTTAGGCAGCATCTCATTGAAATTTTTACCCGCATCCGCCGGAGTTCCGTTTTTCCCTTTATTGAAGCCCCAATTATAGGACTCTGCAAAAGCCGGGCCCGCCAAAGACCAGAGTATACAGAGAATAGCCGACATCATCGCCATCTTTTTCATTGAATCGTCCCCCATTTTCCTTTTTCTTAGTGTTTGAAACGGAAGGATTTATATGCACGATTTTGTGTGTGGTTGAATTATTCTAGTTTGTGGTTGAATAATTCTTGCTCGTGGTCGAATTATGGCTCGCCGTGGTTGAATTATCTACCCGCGTGGTCGAATTCTCGCACCGATGGTCAGCTTCAAATGAGGTAAACGTCGATTTATCTCGGTTGACGGTCGAATTATCTCCCTGAAAGTCGAATTCCGCATGCCCACCGTCGAATTAATCGTCTAACAGTCGAATTCCTGCACCGGTGGTCAGCTTCAAATGAGGTAAACGTCAATTTATCTCGGTTGACGGTCGAATTATCTCCCTGAAAGTCGAATTCCGCTTGCCCACCGTCGAATTAATCGTCGGAACAGTCGAATTCCCACTCCGTATGTATAAAATCCTCGCAAAAAAGGGCCTGTCCCAAGTTGGGATAGGCCCCCGAAGTCTGTTTATCCTTTAAATAATGCCTGTGCTGCCTGCCAAATGATGGCGATGGCAAAAACAAGGACGATGACGATTCCGATAACGACTAGAAATGTTCCTAGACCGGAGAAAATCGTGCCTGCCACAGGAAGAAGAATGAACGCAAAACCTGTCAACAAGGCGATGAAGTATAGGAAGTAATTGTTCTGCATAAAATCCCCTCCTTTCCCTTCTAATATATGTTCCGTAAATTCCGTTAGTTTGTACTCCTTTCAGGTAATAATCGCCCTTTTTTTCATATACATAAGAAAAGGGGGGCGTATGTCATGCTGGAATGGTTGATTACGATGGGGTTTGTCGGTTGTCTCGCGCTTGGTGCAGGAGTGTTCGTCTATTTTGTGAGAAGCGGGTTTGATTCGAGTGACATTTCACGAATCGATCCCTTTCCAGAACCTGAAACGGAATCTGAGTCTTTTCAAGAATCTGCTTCCATAACGGAACCGGAGCTTGAATCTGCCACTGAACTAGAACCAGAGTTAACGTCTGATGCCAATCCCAGAAAGGAAGAGTAATTAAAAAGACGCTCAGCCAAATTGGCGAGCGTCTTTTTAATTACTTGAATACAGGTTCTATGAATTGAGACAGTTTGTCCAATGATGATTGTTGAACATCTTTGTGTAGGCTGTTTCCGTGTGAATCCATCGTCACGACGGCAGTGAAGCCTTCGACGTTAAGATGCCACATGGCTTCAGGAATGCCGAATTCAGTGAAGTTCACGCCTTCGACCGATTTAATGCAGTCTGCGTAGTATTGAGCCGCTCCGCCGATTGCGTTAAGGTAAACGCCGCCATGTTCACTCAAGGCTTCCAACGTTTTTGGTCCCATGCCGCCTTTCCCGATGACCGCGCGGATACCGAAACGTTTCATGATATCGCCTTGGTACGGTTCTTCACGGATACTTGTTGTCGGACCAGCTGCTTTCACGTGCCATTTGCCTTCTTCATCCTTCAGCATAACCGGTCCGCAATGGTAGATGATCTGGCCATCAAGATCAATTGGTGAAGGGTTTTCAGACAAGTGCTTATGGATGGCGTCACGGCCTGTGTACATTCTGCCGTTAATGTGGACGACGTCACCGACTTGAAGCTCACGGATCTGCTCTTCCGTGATTGGTGCTTGAAGTGTGATTTCACGTGGTGCTTCCACGTCTGTTTCGATAGAGACGGCCACTTCTTCACGTGCTGCTTTTTCAGCTTCACGAGCAAAGTCGATTTTCTCGCCTTCTTGATACAACCATTCGTTGATTGCACCTGTTTCCGGGTTTACTTTCACACCTAAGCGGCGGAAAGCCCAACAGTTGTATGCAACAGATACGAAGAAGCTTGCAGGAATGCGATGCATGACGCCGATTTTACAGCCAAGTAATGTCGTTTCGCCGCCGAAGCCCATTGTTCCGATTCCAAGTTCATTCGCTTTTTCCATAATATACTCTTCTAGCTTGCGAAGATCTTCATTCGGGTTCACATCTTCATTGCTACGGAAAAGTTGCGCTTTAGCCAAGTCATATCCGGATGAACGGTCTCCCCCGATACCGACACCGATGAACCCGGCACTGCAGCCTTGACCTTGTGCTTGATAGACAGAATGAAGGATGCATTTACGGATTCCGTCCAAATCACGGCCCGCTTTCCCTAATCCTTCAAGCTCCATTGGTAGGCTATATTGGATATTTTTATTTTCGCAGCCGCCACCTTTCAAGATCAGGCGCACATCAATGTAATCTTCTTCCCATTGATCGAATTTCATGACAGGTAGACCTTCCCCAAGGTTGTCCCCGCTGTTTTTGCCTGTCAAAGAGTCGACAGCATTTGGACGAAGCTTGCCGGCCTTTGTCGCTAAAATAAGGGCATTGCGGATTGCTTCTTTTATTTCAAGTTGGTTCACACCAACAGGAGTTTTTATTTTAAAAGTCGGTAGACCTGTATCCTGGCAAATCGGAGATACATTGTCGTCAGCCATTGTAATATTGTTCGTGATGGTCGCTAGGCTCAATGCTGAACGCGTACCTGCATTTTCACGTTGTTTCGCGCTCTTGACCGCACGACGAACATCCTTTGGAAGATTCGTTGAAGTTTCAACGATAAGACTGTACATGCTTTCTTGGAATTTCTGAATATCCAAATTTCTCTTCCCCCTCTTAATCCCCTAGATATATCACGACAAAAGTAGTCATGACTTGACACCCGTTTTATTATACATCTTCCATAATCTTTCGAAAACAAGTAATTCATTTTCCTTCATAAAAATTGGCATATAAAAAGGGACGACGATTTATCCCGTCATCCCTTTTGAGCATATTCATATTTAAAAAATCATAGTATCCTACAGGTATTATTCTTCTGAACGAGTTTTGAATTGTTGCACTTTATCTTCAAGATCATCTAGCATGCCGATTAGACGGTCGATGTCTTCCAGGTCTGTACTCTCGGGTTCGATATGGTCCAGAACCTCCACGAACATCGTTAGGCGTTCCTTAAGATAGGATAATTGGTCGTTTTTATCTGTAATGGATTTTCCCATGAGGCACTCTCCTTCTGTTCTTCCTTCCATCGTAACGAAAAATGCTCCAAAGTGCAATGGTAAGCTATTGTCCGGGGTTCGCCATTTGACAATTTTTGTTCCCATTGTTCATAATGGGTTAGTGCATTATTACGTAAGGAGTTTTAAACATGTCTATACTGAAGCAAGATCTCTTAACACCAATTACACCCAAGTATGATCCTTGGGAAGCATATATGGACGTCGATCAATATGGAAAGCTCACTCTTACCAATGTGGAATTCACAACCACAACCCTTTGCAACATGCGTTGTGAACATTGTGCAGTCGGTTACACACTGCAACCGAAAGATCCCGATGCTCTTCCTTTGGAATTATTGATTCAGCGCCTTGACGAAATCCCATCGCTCCGCTCGCTTAGCATAACAGGCGGCGAACCGATGCTTTCAAGAAAACAAGTGAAGAATTATGTCTTGCCTCTATTGAAATATGCGCGTAGCCGTGGCGTTCGCACCCAAATGAATTCCAACTTGACGCTTGACTTGGAAAGATATGAAGAAATCATCCCGTATTTGGATGTCCTTCACATTTCACATAACTGGGGAACGATTGATGAATTCATTGATGTCGGCTTTGCCATGATGGATCGTAAACCTACCCGTGAACAGCGGAAGAAATTATTCGATAAAATGATTGAAAATTCCCGTGCCCTTACAAAGGCCGGTGTGTTGGTTTCGGCTGAAACGATGCTGAATAAAAGCACACTGCCCCATCTTGCGCATATCCATAAACAGATTGTCGAGGAAATGGGCTGTCAGCGCCACGAAATCCATCCGATGTACCCTAGTGATTTTGCTTCGGCCCTTGAAACATTATCATTGGAAAAAATGCGCGAAGCCATTCATCATCTGCTTGATATCCGGGACGAAAATGTCTGGATGCTGTTCGGAACGCTACCATTCTATCCTTGTAATGCCCATCCAGAAGACCTTGAACTTTTAAAGCGCCTTTATAGCTCAAAAAAAGTGACAGTTCGCAATGACCCGGATGGACGATCCCGCCTGAACGTCAACATCTTTACCGGGGAGGTCATCGTGACCGACTTCGGCGATGCTCCAACATTGGGGAACATCCAAGATCAGCCACTGACTGAATCGTATGAAACATGGATGAATTCAAAACTGGCCAATGAATTGAATTGCCACTGTCCGGCGGTCAAATGCCTTGGACCTAACGTCCTTGTCAAAAATGCCTACTATCCAAAAGAGGACTTCAAAACGAGAAAGTCCCTTATATAAAAAGAAACTCGCCAAACCGGCGAGTTTTTTTTATCTTGGCTGTTGTGTAACCGTAAAGCTGAAGGATACGTGGTCCTGAACGGGTATCCATGCACCGATGCCTTGCGAGGTGATGTTTTTAATCACAATCGTGCGCTTATTCCCCCTCAAGTTCAGATACACTTCCCCATAGGTGACCTTCCCTTTTTCATTGACGGCAGATGCATAGCTGGATAAATAACCAATCCGGTTGGAAGCAATATTGTATACTTCATCCTTTTTTGTCCCGGCTCCGATGATGGTTTTAAAAGCGAGTGGCAAATTCGTCTTTTCCGTTGCTTTTAGCAGCATCATTTTCTGGACATCTTCAGCCTTTGGAATTTTCGCGGTCAAGCCCCCGGTCACTTCCTTTTGACTTTCTTGGACATAGCGGATCCGGTATGGAACCTCGCCGCCGCGATTATCATAGTAGTTCATGTTGATCTTTTGATACTCCCAATTAGGGGATGTCTCCAACGATTCATAATTCAATGCCCAATGGCCAAGGTAAATCGTCGCTCTATATCCAAAGGCAAGTGGCGCTTTCGCTATCGCTGATTCATTCAGCATATGAATGAGTTCTGGATTTTCAATTTTTATATCCGATGAATCAATCAATTGTTGGGCAAATTTGCTTGCCTGAAGCATTGGCAGATCTTGAGTCGGGTTCGGATACGTATTTTCCTTGGCGACATTTAAAACGGAAGGCGGGATATTCACCTTGTTCCGAGTTTGTTTGTCTTCCGCTCCTGCATTCGTCTGAATGAAAGCCACTACTGTAATCAATGTGATAAGAATAAGTCGTCTCATGCTGTCGTCTCCTTTAAAGGGTTCCATCTTTTGTTTATAGATTTTGTTTCTATTCAACATTCTATACATGGTGGGTGGAAGTCTATTTTGTAACATATTTGTAAAGTTCTGAATATTTACTTTTCTTTAAAGATGGAGTATACTTAACCTACCTTATAAAAAGGAGGCGAAAACGTTCATACCTAATACCATTCAGGAGGTATGCTTATCGATTCAATCTACGATGCCCTTTAAAAGGATGACAGAAAACGTATTCGCCACTACTTAAATTCACTATGCGAAAGGACGGTGTAACACTCTAGAATATTTCACAACTTTAACAGAAGTATCTTTTTACTTTAACAGAAGCATGATGAAAGATTTTGGATGAATCTATGGATTGTACTATACCTTTATAAAAATGACTCTGCTACGTCTCAATCACAGCAGAGTCATTTTTGTATGCCTTTTTATGAATAAAAGGCCTCCCGATACGGAAGACCTTCCACGTTTATAATAGATAAAACCCAATTCCCATTATGAAATAAGCGGCCAATAGGGTAAGCCCTTCAAACCAGTTCGTCTCTCCATCATTCGAAATCATGATCATCAAGAGAACAGCGGTCACCATTGAAATCAACTCTGGCAAGGTGAAGACAAGTGGCATATTCGTTGAGAACATTAACGAGATCAACACAAGAACCGGTGCGACGAACATCGCTACCTGCAAGGTCGAACCGACGGCGATCTCGACGGCAACATCCATTTTGTTTTTGTAGGCCATGATGACGGCGGATGCATGCTCAGCCGCATTTCCTACGATGGCCACGATAATGACCCCGATGAATAATTCAGTCCATCCGAAGGTTTCCCCGACTTCACTGAAGGTATGAACCAGTTTTTCCGATACGAAAGCAACTGCAACGGTGGCCAAGGCAAGAACCATGATTGCCTTTTTCTTGCTCCATTCCGGAACTTCTTCCTCATGGGGTTCTTCCCCTTCTCTTTTTTCCGCTGGTTGGTATACACCGCGGTGTGTCACCAATTTAAAGAATAGGGCAGCTAAGTATAATAAAATTAAAATAACGGAAATCCCGACACTTAACGACATCGTGCTTGTTTCGTTCATATTCTGAGAGAACACTTCAGGAATAACAAAAGCGACAACGACGGCAAAAATCAATAATCCTGCGTTATGCCTCGCATCAAATACATTGAATTTCTGACGCTTGTATTTCGTCCCACCGATAAAGAAAGATAGTCCAGCGACCAGCAATAAATTTCCTAAAACCGATCCTGTCAAAGATGCTAATACGACGCCAATCAACCCAGCCTTTAATGAGAAGATCGAAATGATCAACTCGACGGCGTTACCAAAGGTTGCGTTCAGTAAACCGCCAATCCTCGGTCCCATCACAATCGCCAGGCTTTCTGTCGCCCGGCCCATGAATCCTGCAAGCGCGATGATCGTTAAGCAATAGACGATGAACATCACGACGCTAGGCCAATGGAGAAAAGACCCAATGAACGATAGAGGCACCCCTAATACGACGAGCCCCAAAAATATTTTATCCAAGAAACTTCCCCTCACTTCTCATGTCCATTTTATTATGTAACAAAAGTAATCATACATTTCTTTATTTAAATGAAAAAGATAAATTTTTTCTAAATCCTCTTCATGTCCATATTTACCCGATTTTCTATTGCTTAATCCTCTTCTTTCCATGTAACATCAACTAGTATACATAAAATAGGAGACGAAAAATATGAATCAAAAACTGCTTATTCCTGTATTAATCTTCATGGTCGGCATATCCGGTTTCTCACAAGGTATGCTTCTTCCGATCATCGCCGTCATTTTCGAACATGATGGACTCAGCTCCTCTTTAAATGGACTGCATGCCGCTTCCCTGTATATTGGAATCCTTTTAATTTCACCTTTTATGGAAGCGCCTCTCCGTAGATTCGGTTATAAACCATTGATTTTGTTTGGTGGATTGACGGTCATTCTCTCGCTTGCCTTATTTCCGCTTTGGAAATCGTTCTGGTTTTGGTTTATATTGCGATTTTTCATTGGAATCGGCGATCATACGTTACACTTTGCGACCCAAACATGGATAACGGCCATTTCGCCCCTGGCGAAAAGGGGCAGGAATATCGCGATATACGGTTTATTTTTCAGCCTTGGCTTCATGATTGGACCGCTTATGACGAAGTTGCTTGATGTGAATCAAGCCTTGCCCTTCATCATCACTTCCATTCTTAGCCTGCTTACGTGGATGTCCGTTTTCCTGATTAAGAACGAAATTCCCGAACACGATGATACCGAAAGTACCTCTTTCCTCGATACGCTCAAGCGATTTTGGAAAGTGAGCCGGATCGCCTGGGTTGCCTTCTTACTGCCATTCACCTTTGGCGTGCTTGAAGCATCTCTTAATAGCAACTTTCCAGTCTTTGCATTGCGTTCCGGCATTAGTCTGACCGCCGTAGCGATTATCATTCCTGCTTTCTCGGCCGGTACATTGCTCACACAGATTCCCTTGGGTATGTTGAGTGATCGCTTCGGTCGGAGGAACATCTTGCTGGTCATTATTTTTTCCGGGTCCCTTATCTTTACTGCGGCTGGGCTTCTTACTCCTTTGGTCAGCGGCCTCTTCTTCTGTTTTTTGTTGGGAGGAATGATGGTAGGATCGACGTTCTCTCTTGGCATCAGCTATATGGCTGATATCCTGCCTCGCCATCTTATGCCGGCCGGAAATTTATTATGCAGCATTTTCTATAGCGTGGGCAGCATCGCCGGTCCCTACTTCGGTGGATTGGCCATCGAACACTTACCAGGCGGAAGCTTTTTCTATCTAATCAGCATCATGCTAGTGCTCATCTTCTTTGCGCTGATGTTTTTCAAAGAAAAACAGTCTGCCACCGGGATCTAATTGTTTTGTAGTATCTTGATTCCCTCTTATATTATTCAGGTTCATTCTCTTTACATATCCTAAAATTAGCTTTACTGTTTATTTATATTTTTTCCTAGATTAGAATCATTCTTCTTTATTTTTTCCTAATATATGTGTTAAGATAATACTACCATACGAAATAGATGATAAAAAACGCTTAAAAAACGTTGATTTCATCACCAATTCATTGATTGACCCTAAATATCGACCCGAAAGATGACGCTGATTATCTTTCTCAATTAGATATCCTATAAATGATAATTAATATCAGTTACGAACAATAGAGAGAAGATTACAGGAGGAACATAATGACAACAGACACTAAACAATTGACCCAGCCAACTGAATGCAACACCTCTTGGCTCGAGAAAACAAAGCCACATCTTGAACTGATTGCCGCCCTACTAAGCGGTGTATTGATCCTGGTAGGTTGGCTGTTATCTAAAAACGGAATGGAAACACCATCCATCATCATCTATTTGGCCTCCTTTGTGATCGGTGGATATGCAAAAGCAAAGGAAGGCATTGAAGATACCATCGCGGATAAAGAACTGAACGTGGAAATGTTGATGATCTTTGCAGCCATCGGATCCGCCATCATTGGCTACTGGACAGAAGGCGCGATTCTCATCTTCATCTTCGCCTTAAGCGGGGCGCTTGAAACCTACACCATGAATAAAAGCCATAAGGAAATCTCGGCCCTCATGGACCTGCAGCCGGAAGAAGCACTCCGCATCACGAATGGATATGAAGAAATCGTGGCCATTTCTGACTTGACGGTCGGCGATACCATTTTGGTTAAACCAGGTGAAAGAGTGCCATCAGACGGAAAAATCACGGATGGGCGTACGAATCTCGATGAAGCAGCCATCACAGGTGAATCCATCCCCGTCAGTAAATCCATCGACGATGAGGTATTCGCCGGAACCGTGAACCTGCGTGGAACGATCAATGTGGAGATTACGAAGCCAACAAGCGAAACGCTCTTTCAAAAAATCATTACGCTTGTTCAATCGGCCCAAAGTGAAAAGTCCCCTTCCCAACTATTCATCGAACAATTTGAAGGGAAATATGTAAAAATCGTCTTAACCATCGTAGCCTTGATGATGTTCGTTCCTCATTTCGCACTCGGTTGGAGCTGGACCGAAACCTTTTACCGGGCCATGATCTTACTTGTTGTCGCATCACCTTGTGCCCTGGTCGCCTCTATCATGCCGGCCACACTTTCCGCCATTTCGAATGGCGCACGTCATGGCATCTTGTTTAAAGGTGGCGTTCACCTGGAGAACTTAGGTAACCTGAAGGCCATCGCCTTGGATAAAACGGGTACCTTGACGAAAGGAAAACCTGAAGTGACGGATGTCATCATCCGTGAAGATTTGAACGAAGAAGAATTCCTATTCCATATTGCATCGGTTGAAAATTATTCGAACCATCCATTGGCGACTTCCATTGTCCGCTATGCTAAAACGAAGATTGAAAGAGAAATCATCAAACCCGAGGACATGGAAGATATCTCTGGTAACGGCGTGCAAGCCTATTTCAACGGGGTCCTTTGGCAAGTCGGAAAAGCCGATTTCGTCGGCCGTAATGAAGCTGAACGATTCCAGAATGGTATTGCGCTGACACTGGCTGAACAAGGAAAGACCGTTGTGTATGCACGTGATGATAAAGGGATTGCCGGCATCCTTACATTGAAAGACGTGGTCCGTGAAGAAACGATTAAAGCAATCGAAGCCTTGAAAGAAGAAGGCATCCATACCATCATGCTGACTGGCGATAGTCACAATACGGCAAAAGCGATTGCCTCCGAAAGCCATATCGATGATTATATTGCGGAATGCCTGCCTGAAACGAAAGTAAATGAAGTGAAAAAACTTAAAGAACAATACGGCACAGTTGCGATGGTCGGAGATGGAATCAATGATGCACCTGCACTAGCTACCGCTTCTGTCGGGATCGCCATGGGTGAAGGAACCGACGTTGCCTTGGAAACGGCAGATGTCGTACTAATGAAGAATGACCTTCCGCGTATTGCGGAAGCCGTTAAGTTATCGAAGAAAATGAATCGAATCATCAAACAGAACGTGATTTTCTCGATTTCGGTCATCATGATTCTGATTTTATCCAACTTCCTGCAATTCCTTGATCTACCATTTGGCGTCATCGGTCATGAAGGAAGTACGATTCTCGTCATCCTAAACAGCTTACGGTTACTAAGGAACTAAAGAAAAGGAAGCCCGACGAAGGCTTCCTTTTTTTGTTTTGTATCCTGTAACTAGTTAGTGATAGCCATTCTTTCCATTAGCGGAACCTGACGTTTTGTGGTTCCCTTTTTTGCCTTTATGCTTCCCTTTCTTACTCATGAATGAACCCTCCCCACTTACAAGATGTGTTCATCATTAGTGTGTGTCGAAGGTTCTTGAGCTAGTCCGGTAACTATTGCCGTATGTGGTTGAATGTCGGATTATTCTTCTGAATGTCGAATTATTCATGCTCACCGTCGGATTATCCCGTCCAAAGTCAAAATATCCAGATGAACGTCGGATTCGCCGCCTAAATGGTTCAAGGACGTTCAATCACAACCTGGATCCTTTTTACTGAGGAAAGCATTGATTTCTCCGCCGACGATGATGATGAGCCCGGATAAGTAAAACCAGATCATCAGGACGATGATGCCTCCAAGGCTGCCATATGTAGCTGTATAGTTGCCGAAGTTCTCTACATAGTAAGAAAACAGCAACGAAACGAGTGCCCAGCCAGCCGTGGTGAAAATGGAACCTGGAAGGACCGTCAAACATTTCAACCGCTTGTTTGGCGCCAGCCAATACAACATGGTGAACACAATGAATAATACGATCGTACTGATCACCCAACGGAGGCTATTCCAAATCGACAAAAATTCCTCAGAAAGGCCCATTCCATCGAATAAGAAGATTCCAATCTGTTTTCCGAACACAGGAAGCAATAATGCGACAATAAAAACGAAAATCATCGCAAACGTGAGAAGAATCGACATTCCCCGGGAAATATAAAAGGGGCGGTTTTCTTTTACCCTATAAGCATGGTTAAAGGCTTTAATAATGGCATTCATCCCGTTAGAAGCCGACCAAATCGTCCCGATGACACCAAACGACAATAACGTGCCATTTGTTTGCATCACATCACCCAAAGTATCCTCGATGATCGTCATGGAATCATCAGGCGTGTAAGAACGTACCAGATTCAGAATATCCTCCTGAGTAAACGGCAGGTAGGCCAATAAAGTAAAAAGGAAAATAAGTAAGGGAAACAGGGAAAGTAAAAAGTAAAAGGATAGCTGGGCAGCAAGCCCCGTTACCTCATCTATCTGAAGTTGCTTGATAAACTTTCTATAGAAAGACCATTTCAGCCATTCCTTTTTATTGGCCATCCCTTCACCTCAATTCTAATTTAAAGGATTCCGTCTTTCTGAATCTTGTTTACCAGCCGTCGTGTGCATATCTTCCGAAGTAAAAGCTTCCTTCGTTTCCATGACGACATTGGCAACCTGTGAGGGAATATTCTTCATTTCCTCGACCCTTTTCGAAATGAAGGAGACGTCATTGGAAATCTTCTCGACAGTGGAACGGAATTCCGAAGATGTTTCCTGTACTTGCGTTAACAAGTTAGAAGGGTTCTGAATCATTTCCTTCATGCATGTCAAACCATTTTTACTATTGGAGATCACCGTTTTTCTTGTGTTTTTATCAAAAAGACTTACCGCGGCACCGGCCAAAGCCCCAATCAAAACAGCTTGCATAAACTTACTTTTCTTTTCGCTCCTATATTCTTCTCGTCCAGTGCTCATATATTCTCCTCCTTGGCATATTTTAATTAATGTATATTTCCATTATACTATTTTACTACCTAGTTTTTTTATCTTTTCCCAAACCAGAGCGCTTTAAAACGTTTCCAAGCAGGAAGTCACAAGATATATCTGCATGAATTCCCATTGACTTATAAGGGCAATCATGCAAAGATAAAAATAATTTAGAAATGTGTGGAAGGATGATAGAATTGGATTTATCACAAAATACGGCAGAGAGCGTCGAGTACATGGTCGAAGCAATAAAGGACAAATTAAGAGTAATGAACTTTGGTGCGATAAAATCCACCCATTTCGATATCGAAATGTATGAAGAACTTCATGATATTTATACTTTGGTCATGAAGAAAACAAATTTCAGTGTCCGTGAAATGGAAGCCATTGCAGAAGAACTTGGAAAATTACGCAATAAATAAATCTTTGAAATCCTCCCTTCCTTGTGAGGATTTTTTTATTTTTTTGCTATACTTGAATAACAATACATAGTAACGATTTCAGATAGGAGCGATAAGTATGGTAGAAAGAAGAACACCCATCAAGCTGAGTGAAGCGCTAGATAAGATCATGAAACATGCATTGGAAGGACAAATGGAGATGGTCCCTCTTGAGGACTGCCACTACCGCTATTTGGCGCAGGATATTGTCGCCACAAATGATGTTCCCCACTTCAACCGCTCACCTTATGATGGATTTGCACTACGTTCCGCGGATACAGCCGAAGGATCCCTAGATAATCCGCTGGAGTTCGAGGTCATTGAAGAGTTGGCCGCCGGAATGGTCTCGACCATTCCTGTACAGAAAAACCAAGTGGCCCGCATCATGACCGGCGCCCAGATGCCGACGGAATGTGACGCCGTCATCATGCTCGAGCTAACGAAAGAATTTGAAAAAGACGGAAAGAAATATATTTCTTTCAAACGTTCTCTGAAGCATGGCGAAAACGTGTCCATTAAAGGGGAAGACGCGAAGAAAGGCGATATCCTAGTCAAAAAAGGCACGATGATCAATCCTGGCATCATCGGGTTGCTTGCTACTTTCGGGTATGCCGAAGTTCCTGTTGCGAAGAAGCCCGTCGTGGGCCTATTCGCGACTGGATCTGAACTGCTTGATGTCAATGAACCCTTGCAACCTGGAAAAATCCGGAATAGTAACTCTCATGCCATCTCCGCCCAAATCCAAAGAGCAGGTGGGGAAGTCCGTTTCTACGGGAAGCTCAAGGACGAGTTTGACATAAGCTACGAGGCCATTTCCACTGCCTTGGAAGAAGTCGACCTCCTTATCACAACAGGCGGCGTGTCTGTCGGAGATTTTGACCTTCTTCCTGACATCTATAAGAAGCTCGGTGCTGACGTTTTATTCAATAAAGTAGCCATGCGTCCTGGTAGCGTGACGACGGTAGCCGTTCACGAGAACAAGTTTTTATTCGGCTTATCCGGTAATCCATCTGCAAGCTATGTCGGTTTTGAATTGTTTGCCCGGCCAATCATCCGTACCATGCTGTTTTCCGGACAACCGCATTTACGGAAGGAACAAGCTGTGCTGGCTGAAGATTTCCTGAAGGCCAACCCATTCTCCCGCCTCCTTCGTACACGCATGTATTATGAAAACGGACAGCTTCGTGTCGTCCCTAGCGGCGTCGATAAATCGAATATCACCACAAGCCTAGCTGGGGCGAATTCGCTTACGGTACTCCCTGGCGGAACACGCGGATTTAAAACGGGGGATAGCGTGGATGTCCTGCTTCTTGATGATCAAGAAGGATCAATCTGGCCTTGGTGAGACCGTTCCTATTTCAAGTAGTCGGTTACCAAAATAGAGGGAAAACGACGTTCATTACCAAACTGATTCAAGAGCTTCGGATAGAAAATCTGGAGACGGCCGTCTTGAAGCATCATGGCCATGGTGGCAAGCCGGACAATACAGGTGAGAAAGACTCCACTAAGCACTTTCAGGCTGGAGCGGCTGCTTCACTCGTGGAAGGAGACGGTTCCATTGAGTTGCTGGGGAATTTCAAATCTGGGGCCACGCTCCCGGAGTTGCTTCACTTATTGGAGATTTTCCACCCCGACGTGATTTTGATTGAGGGATATAAGCGGGAGGACTTTCCTAAGGTCATCCTCGTTAAAGAGGAAGAGGACTTTTCATTACTGAAACAGCTCACCAATATTCAGGCCGTGGTGGCTTGGCCCGCCTGCCTTGAACAAGCAACAAGCTTGGCAGAGGTTCCCGTGTTCCCACTGGATTCCGAACGTTTTGCTGAATGGTTCATCAAGCAGGTAAAAAAACGCGAATAAAGGCAAGAGGCATCCTATAATGAAGGGTGCCTCTTGCCTTTATTGCTTATTGTTCCGTCAAAATTAGCGGGCCATTCTTTGTGATGGCAATCGTGTGCTCGAATTGTGCCGAGTACTTCCCATCGGCAGTCGAAGCCGTCCATCCATTCGGATCTCGAGTAGCCTTATATGTACCTACGTTCACCATCGGTTCAATCGTGAAGACCATGCCTTCCTTAAGGCGTGGACCTTTATGAGGCAACCCATAATGAGGAACTTGCGGTTCTTCGTGTATAACATTCCCAATTCCGTGGCCGATAAAATCACGGACGACAGAGAAACCTTCCGCCTCCACATAAGATTGGATGGCATGCCCAATGTCCCCAATACGATTACCAGCGATAGATACTTCAATGGCCTTATATAGGGATTCCTTCGTTACCTCCACTAAATGTTCCGTTTCTTTGGAAACCTTGCCGACTGTATACGTCCAGGCTGAATCCGAAAGTGCCCCATTATAATTCACGACCATATCAATGGTGACGATATCTCCATTCTTCAATGGCTTTTTGCGGGGAAAACCATGACAGATTTCTTCGTTGATGCTTGCACATGTCGCGTATTCATATCCCTTGTAGCCCTTTTGTTCAGGTTTGGCGCCATGTTTCTTCAAGAATCCTTCCACGAATTCTTCGATTTCCCATGTTGTCACACCTGGTGCGATTAGTTTTGCAATTTCCCTATGACAAGCAGCTAAAATCTTCCCTGATTCATGCATCGCTTGAATTTCACGTTCAGACTTTATTACGATCAATCGTTACACTTCCTTTTTTCATTCTTCTTTTATTTTACTGCAAAGATAGAAGTATATGAATCCAAAAACCTTATAAATAAAAAAATCCTGACGGCTGCCAGGATTTTTTTATTATTTTAATAACTTGAGTGATTCCCGATTGAACGCTGGAAGATCCTCAGGTGTCCTACTTGTAACAAGTTGGTCGCCGCACACGACGACTTCTTTGTCCAAGTATGTTGCACCTGCATATTCCATATCCACCTTGATGGATGTATACCCTGTTGCATGGCGTCCTTCAAGGGCTTTAGCCGTAATTAACAGCTGTGGTCCATGACAGATGGCAAACACGGGTTTCTTGGCATCCATGAATGCCTTGGTGAATGTTACAAAGCGTTCGTCCGCCCGTAGAATATCCGGTGAAAATCCACCTGGGATAAGCAACGCATCAAAGTCTTCCGCTTTCACAGAATCTATGCTTTCATCGATTGTGATTTCAACGTCACCTTGTTTCCCTTTAACCGTTTTACCTTTTTCCATCTCAATCGCCGTTACCGTGTGACCCGCTTCTTTAAAAGCTTTGACCGGTTCACTATACTCTGAATCCTCAACCATATCAGTTACTACACATGCTATTTTCTTACTCATAAAAAAATTCATCTCCTCAATTTTGATCGAATGAACTTACTTTATTTATATTCCCTGATTGGACAGGATTAAACACATAAATTGCCCTCTTCATAGAAGTCTCCCATGGTAGTCCCTATCGAATGCTTGCTTCTTAAAACTTGTTTTTACAAAAGCACCCCTTCAGTAGCATGTACTACTATAATCCTTTTAAATAAAAAAAGATAAGAGTCCTGATCTCTTATCACATGTTGTCGTCTATAGTTGGTGCTTCGGGTATTTGCCCACCACATGAATCGCACTGATAATTCTCTTGTTGATCCATTTCCGGTTTTCTTCTGTATTCAACCTCTCGAATACGATCCTCCGCCCTTCATCCGTCGTTACATAATAAGTGGGAAGGGCGTTCAACGAAATGGTGATGATATCATTCTTGCATTTATTACATGGACAAAATGTTTGATAATCCGTACCGGCCATTAGTATCTGGACCCAAGCGACTACGATTTCTTCCATCACATTAGTAAATTCTCTTTCCATAAAAACTCCTTCGTAAAGAAAAACCTGTCCATTCCAGACAGGTTCTCACTCATTTATCGGGGTACGTGGAACGATCAAAATCTCAACCCGTCGATTTTTAGCCCGGCCTTGTGCCGTCTTATTGGATGCGACCGGCTTAAATTCCCCGTAGCCTTTAGCACTGAACATTTCAGGATCCAAGTTCGTATTCTCAAGAAGCAGCTTCATGAAGTTCACTGCACGCATGACGCTTAAATCCCAATTCGAATCATAGCGATACGTCTTGATGGGAACATTGTCGGTGTGGCCGCTTATGACAATGCCCCGAGGCAAGTCCATAACAAGCAGACTCGAAATCTCCTTGGCAATCCTGCGATCTTCAATTCTCACTTCCGATACTCCCGATTCGAACAGCACATTATCCCTGATGGAAATCAACATGCCTTCATCCGTAAGGTTCGTATCAAGCTCGTCCACTAAATCATTTTCCTGAATATAGGCATTAACCCGTTTCTGTACTTCCATAAGTTGTTGTTCCTCGCTCTTACCCTGCCCCTTCGTCCCTTTAATCCCTGTCATTTGTTCAGGGGACGTGGGATTATTACTGGGGGAGTCACTCGGGTATTCCATGAATCCCGTTCCGCTCGTGAACACTTGGTTAAACACATTGGACAATTGTTGGAATTTGACTGCATCCACCGAACTTGATGCAAATAGAACGATGAAAAGAGCCAGAAGCAGCGTCAATATATCCGCATAGGGGACCAACCAAGATTCATCAATATGTTCGTCATGCTTTTGTTTCTTTTTCCGCCTAGCCATCTTCTCTCACATCGCCTTCTAACCACTTTTTACGATCTCCAGCAGGCAAATAAGATGTTAGTTTTTGTTCAATCGTCCTTGGCGCTTCTCCTTCGATGATCGACAAAATCCCTTCAATCATCATTTCCTTGATGCGGACTTCCTGTTGCGATTTCCGTTTCAGCTTATTCGCAAAGGGATGCCATAACACATATCCTGTGTAAATCCCCATAAGGGTCGCAACGAAAGCGGCAGATATCGCATGCCCCAATGCCTCGCTATCAGCCATGTTACCCAATGCCGCAATCAGCCCGATAACAGCACCCAACACGCCAAGCGTCGGGGCATAGGTGCCTGCCTGGCTAAAGATGGCCGCTCCACTGTGGTGACGTTCTTCCATTGCCTCTATTTCTTCAGCCAATATATCTCGAATATAATCAGCACTCTGACCTTCCACTGCAAGGTTCAACCCATTTTTCAAAAAGGTGTTATCCACCTGATCCGATATGGTTTCCAAGGCCAATAACCCTTCTTTCCTGGCGATGACCGCCCATTCGGAAAAGGTTTTAATCAATTCTTCAGGCTTTGTCAGCTTTTGTTCAAGGAAAAGGATCTTCAATATTTTTGGCAATCTTTTCAATTCAGATAAAGGAAAAGCCGTTACAACCGCAGCCACTGTTCCCACAATGATAATCATGATAGCTGCCGGGTTAATCAGCGCCGTTACGCTTACGCCTTTCAGAACCATTCCCACTAAAATAGCCACTATACCAAGAACTATACCTACAACCGATGTTATATCCATCATACTCACCCATTCATATAAAATCTCGTCTGCTCCTTATATCGGATAAAGTTCGGAAAAAGTGAGGATTATTTTACTATTCCGATAGATTGAATGTAAAAATTCTATCTTTTTTCACAAAGTCTCCCTATATTCATCCTTATACAGCAACCATTCTATCGCATATTTCGCAATATAGGGACAATTTATGACAAAAAGGGAAGAAACGGTTATTTTAAACAGTCGTGTTTATCCCTTCCCTTTGGATGAGTTCACTTGTTTCTCCAAAGTTTAGGTACCCATTTGATGCCCTCCGTTCCAATGACACTTCCTACCATCCCCATTATTACGCTGGCAGAAATAATTTTGACCGCGTAAAAAATCCCAGTACCCGTTATGAGATCGATGATTAAAAAGTTTTTGATGGATGATCCTTTGATGCTATAGAATACAATTTGATGTTGTTTTTTTGTAGTCAACCAATCACATACTTTCATCTTTTTTTCTATAGGTATGATGAATAAGGATTGTCATATGCCCTTTCTGGAGCCGTCACAACAGCAAAAAGGCCACCCGTTGAGATTGGCGGCCTTCTCCACTCTATTCGTTTTTCATTAGGACCCTAGGAAACTACACGACCTTTACCTTCCCCCTTTTTTTCACTAAGTAGTAAGCCGTTATCAATGCTGTAATAGGAATCACAAGGGCTACACCCGTTCCCGCACAAAATATCGTGATCATTTCAGCACTGAATATTTTCGAATTGACGATTTCTCCAACAGAATAAGCTAAGTCCTTAAACCAGATAAGCAATGCCAGATAGCCACCAAAGAAAGCAAAGAACAATGTATTCGTACTGGTTCCCAGGATGTCCCTCCCAATGCTCATTCCAAATTTAAATAAATCTTTCCTGGTGCTGGATGGATGGTGGAGAAACATTTCCCGCATGGGAGACGAAATGGCCATGGCTGTGTCGATAATGGCGCCAATCGTACTCATGATAATGACTGAAACGCCTACCTTCAAAAAGTCCACACCTATATAAAGGGAAAAGATGCTAAGCTCTTCAATTTCTTCTTCACCAAACCCCTGGATCATCGCACGTTCCGTCACCACGACGATAAAAAAGAGGACGATGACAATCGTGATGAGCGTAGAAACGAAGGCTGTCTTGGTCGTACTGTTTACTTCATTAATAAAGAACAACGTGATATAACTAATCACCGTACATGCAATCAATGTGACGATATACGGATCATTATGTGGATTTTTCATAAAGAAGATGGCAAAAAGCAACACACCAAAGTTCAAGAATAAAGCAAAAAATGAACGTGCTCCTTTTTTACCACCGATCGAGATCATCAAGATAAATAATATGCTTGCTAGTAATACCAATACATTCATGTTCTTCCCTTCCTTCGATTAACGAAATAGATCGAAATATATAAACCTATCGGAATCGTTAACACGATGCCAATCCCCCCGGCAAGGGCACGGGCCAATTCTAATGATAGGTTCATGGAAAGGGTGAATCCCAACGTGGAAGCATTCTTCAAATACAAAAGAATCACGGGGATGGAACCGCTTATGTAGGCAAAAAACAAAATATTCGTCATGGTTCCCATAATATCTTTCCCTATTTCCAATCCAGAGGCTTTCAGGGCTTTTACGGATATGTCATTATTCTTTTCATACAACCCAAAGATCGAAGAAGACATGGTAATCCCTATATCCATCACAGCTCCTAAAGATCCGATAAACAAGCCTGCATAAAACACCATTTTATAAGGCCTGGTGAGAAATTGCATTTCTTCATATCGGAGGCCACTTTCTCCCGTTACCCACATAGCAAGATAGGTAATGAACAACGAGGAAAAAGTCCCTAGGAGCGTCGCAATGATGGCTGCGTATGTCTTTTCATTAAAACCGTTAACGAGTAAGAGGGAAAGAACCGTAAATAGAATGATCGCTATGCCGCATATCCAGACCAGGCTGATGCCTGATGTACTCATATAAAAGTCCAGGGCATAGGACAACAAAACGGCATTGACCACCAAACTTATAACGGAAAGCAGCCCCTGCTTTTTACCAACGATCAGGAGGGTAAAAATAAACACCCATGCCACAATCACCACATATTTATCACGTTTGACATCTTTAATCGTTCCGGCTAATTCCGGGCCCTCTCCATCTTTTGCGTCGATCGAAACGAATAAATCATTTCCAACTTTGTATTCTTGATCATAGGCACCAGATGAGGAATATTCATTCTTTAACGTAATAAGCTGCCCTTTTTCTTCTCCATTTTGCAATTGGGCTACGATACTCTGTGTAAATAGCCGATCTTCATTGAGATACATATCATCCATTTCCGTTGTACTTTCCAGATTTGTCTTGATGACTTTGGCTATAGGGCCTTCATAGAAAGAATAATTGTGAGTCACAAAGAAAACGGAAGCGACAAAACAAAGGGCAATGATGATGTACACCCAAACTTTCTTGTAACCGATTTTTTTAACTGTATTTGTGATAATGTTCAAAAAAAAATCTCCATATATCAGGTGGCCAAAAGGAAAGATGGCGGCAGGTTTGGCTGACTACATCCTACCTTACCAGTATGTAATTTTTTTATCTTATCATGAACACATGACGTTTACGAAATTAAAACCAATGGATGATAACTTTTTCATTGAGGCAGACGGAAAAGACCGGAGCCCTCACTCCCGCCTTTTCTGTCTTCCCTGTCTCCGATCCAGCACTTTGATGAGTGGCGACACTAAAAACAAGATGAATAAAATCCTGAATAAGTGAAAGCTTGTGACCACGGATACATCAACGGAAACGGACATGGCCGTGACCGCCATTTCTGCCACACCACCGGGGGCCATGCTTAAAAACAATTCATTGGCCGGCAAGGATAGGACTGGTGAAAAGTAAGCCGCAAGATAGTAACAAAAACCGATTAGCAAAACATTACTCACGAAAACCACCGCGAACATCTTCCTGAAAAGCCGTGGATTATCGACTTTCAATGTGAATCCCAGATGGGCACCAATCAGAACCTGGGACAAGTTCAACCAGAAGCCAGGAATATGTGGTGCTTCAGATCCTGTCAAATTGAACAGAGCCGCCGCAATGAGTGGGCCTAAAAGGAAAGGAAGTGGGAAATGAACCTTTATGGCAATGAAAATGAATAACGCCAGAGCTGCAATCAGTAGGAGTGCCAAGGTCCCGTCATAATCAAACATAAAGAACGGCCCTTTTGCCATCGTCGCCGTTGCTTCGGAATCCACAGACATGACATGGGTGACGAGCCAAGGTACGATCGATATGACGAGAATGACCCGAAGCGTCTGCATGAAGCCGACAACCGTTTCGTCACTATCTTTCATTTCTTCGCTCAGGATCACCATTTGAGACAGGCCTCCTGGGAAGCTTCCAAGAAGCGAGGTGCTCATCGATAAGTTCATTCTTTTTCCTACGAACAAGCCTGTTACTACGGTGAACAAAATCAGCACCACCGTGGTAAAAAGCATGACGGGCAAATATTCGCTCATTTCATGTAACGATCGTTTCGTAAATGAACTGCCCAGTTGTAAGCCGAGGATGATCAGTCCTGTGCTCCTTAGCGTTCTCGACCACAACATCGAGTGTCCCCATTTGATTTTTGCGATCATCACCACAAATAACGGTCCGAGCATCCATGGTAAATAGATGCCAAGTTTGTCGAACAGGTACCCTCCTAGAAACGCCAGTAAAGCTGTGAAAGTCATTCTTAAACTCTTATGATCCGATATGAATGTCTTCAATTCCATAACCTTCTTATCTATAAAAATTCCACTTACATAGTACCATAACTTATTTGACGGAATTTATCCCTTGTCTTGTCTTCATTTCAAACTCAGAGTATGATGGGGAAAATAACAGAAAGTATGGGAATTCTACTATGCGTTTACGAGATTGGGATACGAACTTAAAGATTCGCCTTGCCGGGGAATCTGTCGTCAATATATCATTTTGGATGTTTTTTCCGTTCCTTGCGATTTACTTCTCCGAATCATTCGGGAAAACAACTGCTGGATTACTGCTGATTTTCTCGCAGTTCTTTGCGGTTGTGGCCAATTTATTCGGGGGATATTGTGCTGATCGATTCGGAAGAAAGCGGATGATGGTCATTTCCACCTTCGGCCAAGGCATTGCCTACATATTCTTTGCATGGGCGAGCTCCCCTTGGCTGGATTCGCCCAGCATCGGGTTTATCAGCTTCACCGCCGTCAGCATATTCAGCGCCTTTTATAACCCTGCCAGCCAGGCAATGGTCGCTGATGTGATTCCAGAAAAAGACCGCAGTGGCGTCTTCGCCGTATTTTATACATCCATCAATATTGCCGTGGTCATAGGTCCGATTTTGGGAGGGATTTTTTATGCGACCCACCGTTTCGAACTGTTAGCCCTTGCTGCCATCATCAATATCCTGTTAGGTTTCATCCTGCAAACATGGGTCAAAGAAACGGCTCTCCTATCCATTCAGGAAAAGGGATTGGGAAAAAGGGTTAACGGATTCTCTTTTTTACTGAACCAACTACGAGACTATCAAGTCATTTTCCGTGATAAGGTGTTTCTACTTTTCATCATCGCAGGCGTCTTGGTCTATCAAACGTTCATGCAACTCGACCTTTTGTTCCCTGTCTATATTAATGAAATGGTCGATCCGCAATCCATATTTTCGATCACACTGCAGGAAGAGCAGATTTTCGGGTTCTTGCTTGCGGAAAATGGATTATTCGTGGCCCTCTTAACCATCACCGTCACGAAATGGGCATCCATGTATAAAGAAAGAAATATATTCATCATCTCTTCTCTGATATACAGTTTTTCCATGATTTTATTTGGTGCGACCCAATGGGTTTGGGGATTATTCATCGCCATCGCCCTATTTTCCATCGCCGAGCTATTAACGGCCGGCATCCAGCAAGGATTTGTTTCGAAATTGGCCCCAGCACATATGCGTGGCCAGTATTTCGCTGCATCAAGCTTACGTTTCACCATCGGTAGAATGCTTGCTCCACTAGCCATACCGATGACAGGGTGGATTGGATATAATGGGACATTCCTCATGATCAGTATGCTGGCCGTCTTGAGTGCCGTTCTATATTTCATCATGTTTTCCCTGTATGAAAAGGCGAAAGTCCAGATTCCATAATCTAACTCCATTTCCTACCCCCATAAACTTACCATTAGAGGTAGAATCATTATATAGGGGTCAAAACTCTTATGGAGGGGTGACTAGATGTTAAATACAGAAATTGGTATAGACTTAGGAACGGCAAATACACTCGTTTACAGTAAAAACAAAGGAATCATATTCAATGAGCCATCTGTAGTGGCCATAGATATAGTGACTAATAAAGTGTTGGCAGTCGGCCTGGAAGCGAAGAATATGATTGGGAAGACACCTGGCCATATCGTCGCCATCCGCCCATTGAAAGACGGGGTCATTGCGGATTTCGATGTGACCGCACAAATGCTTAAAGAAATCATGAAAAAAGCTAGCAAGGCGATCGGCTTATCGATCCGTAAACCGAATGTGGTCGTATGTACGCCATCCGGTTCCACATCCGTTGAAAGAAGGGCCATTCAGGATGCGGTTAAAAATTGCGGAGCCAAACAGGTTCATCTGATCGAAGAGCCCGTTGCTGCTGCCATAGGAGCTGGACTTCCTGTAGAAGAACCGGTCGCGAATGTCATCGTCGACATTGGTGGCGGTACGACTGAGGTAGCGATCATCTCGTATGGTGGAGTCGTTTCATGTAATTCGGTCCGTATCGGTGGCGATCAACTGGATGAGGATATCTGTCAATATGTAAGAAAAAAACATAACATATTGATTGGGGAACGAACTGCCGAACAAATAAAAATGGAAATCGGCTACGCGCTCATCGACCATTCTCCATTGACCATGGAAGTCAGGGGGCGTGACCTCGTGACGGGTCTTCCAAAGCCCATTACGATTACGTCCTTGGAAGTTCAGGAAGCCATTCAAGAATCCTTGCTTCATATTTTAGAAGCCATCCGTTCCACGTTGGAAGAATGCCCTCCTGAATTAAGTGGGGACATCGTCGACCAAGGCGTGGTCCTTTCCGGGGGCGGAGCCTTGCTTAGCGGGATGCAAGATTGGTTGATGAAAGAACTCATCGTGCCCGTCGAGCTTGCCGATAGTCCGCTTGAATCTGTTGCCATTGGGACAGGTCGTTCACTCGAGATCATTACCAAATTACAAAAAGCCGTTTATTGATAGTATGCGAGAGGGAATCCTTATTAGGGGGTTCCCTCTTTTTCATGCCTAAAAAGCTATTTAGCCATGCCAGATATATTTCTTTTCCATTCAGTAAAGAATACATAAAAAAAGGAGGCCAGAATTTGGATACTTTTCTTTACTTCTTCTATCTAGCCGGATATGTGGCCCTTTTCATTTGGGGAATCACCCTCGCTAATAAATACGGATGGCTCTCTGCTTCCAACGTTCTCTTACTCGTGATTTTCGGGCTAATCGTGGATAACACCCTGCTCGCACTCGGACGGTATATCGGAACGGGGCACTTTCTGGAATCAATCAGCTATGCCCGCTTTTGGGGACATGCCCTCTTCACGCCCACATTAGTTCTCTTTGCTTGGGATTCCCTGAAAAAGGCCGACATCGCGTGGGCCCAAAGAAAACTTGCCAAGTATATCAGTTACGTATTGGTGATCGCCCTAATATGCTTTGAATTATTCACTGAAACGCTTGGGCTTAAACTGGAGGCCGATTGGAAGTATGAGGTTTTAAGTTATACCAGTTCAGAGCCGACGAGCGGACCGCCCATCATGGTATTGATCATCTCCCTCGTACTGATTATTTCGGGGTTCTTGATCTGGCGAAAACAAAAATGGATATGGTATTTGCTAGGTACGGTCATCATGACCATCGGTAGCGCCGTTCCTCTCCCCATCAAAAGCGATGCGTACATGAACGGATTTGAACTCATCCTCCTGATTTCACTACTTGCCACGAAGCATTTTCAAGACCATGAAGGGCAACGCCAAAAAACAGAGTTTTAGTAACAAGCATCATTGGATGCAATGTAACATAACTTGTGTTATAATATAATTAAGTTACATTGGTAAGAGGAGAAGAATTATGGAATATGTAGAAGCCTTTAAGGATGTCAATGAAATCAGCAAGATCAAAAGTTACTTGAGATCTCACTCCAGCCGCGATTATTTGTTATTTGTTTTAGGAATCAATACGGGAATGAAAATCAATGAGATGTTGGAAGTGACCGTGGCAAGCGTTCTCGATGAAACGGGTAAAGTTAAAGAGTTTTATGAGCACCGCTTGGAAAATGACGAGGCCACTCAAATCTATTTGAATCAGAAAGTCCGGACAGCTTTACAAGAATACATCAAAGACTCGAAAGTGATGGAAGGCCAATTTTTGTTTTTATCACCTAAGACAAAAAAACCGATCACACGCCAACAGGCACACCGAATCATCCATGATGCCGTGGAAGGTGCCGGATTGATTGGTAAATATGGGGCCAGTTCAATGCGTAAGACATTTGGATATCACGCCTATAAGCAAGGGGTCTCCCTCGCCTTGATCCAAAAGCATTACCATCATTCTAGTCCATCCGAGACACTGAAGTACATTGGCATCTCCAAGGAGAGTAAATTCAAGACGATCATCGACGTGAATTTATAGCATATTTCTATCTTTTGTAATCTCAAACCACCATTTTAAGGAGGAATTCAAGTGAAAATTAGAGAAAGCGAACTTCCTGGTATAGGCCAGAAATTCGAGATTATCACGAGAAATGATGAAAAATTAGTGATTGTCATTCACGATGATGGCCGTAGGGAGTTATACCACTTTGATACCGATCATGAGGATGTTATTTCAAGCATCACACTCAATGATCAGGAAGCGCGTCAAATGGCGTCCATCATCGGCGGTATGATTTATAAACCACAGGCACTCGAAACAATCGAAATGTCATTAGGTGACTTGGTCATCGAATGGTTCAAAGTGGAACCAGGTTCCAAAGCGATCAACCAAACGATTGGCGACATTGACATTCGTAACAATTACAACGTGACGGTTATCGCCCATTCGAAAAAAGGGAAAAAACAACTGAATAACCCAGGTCCTGATTCAATCATTGCTGCAGGCGACACGCTGGTCATCTCTGGTGAAAGAAAAGACATCAAAAATCTGATTAGAGAATTACTGACCGACGAAAGGAGTGACTAAGTACATATGGATCACTTAGTCTTCGAAGTAGGAACGGCCCTATTATTGGTTGCAGCCGCAGCTCTCATAGCAGGGAAATTCAAAATATCGAATGTACCCATCTTAATTATCGTCGGCATGTTGGTAGGACCTCATGCCCCGCATTTTGGAATGATTGATTTACGCTTCATCGAAAGTGAAGAGATCATTGCCTTCCTCGGAAGAGTCGGTATTCTTTTCCTTCTATTCTATTTAGGACTTGAATTTTCCGTTAAAAAATTGATGAAATCCGGAAAAAACATCGTGACAGGCGGATCCATCTATATTGTCATAAACGTTGGTTTAGCGATGGCTTATGGTTTCCTCATGGGTCTTCCACTGAAAGAAGTCCTCATTTTAACCGGGATCATCAGCTTTTCATCAAGTGCCATTGTAGCCAAAGTACTTGTTGATTTAAGAAGGACCGGTAATAACGAAACGGAGCTTATCCTGGGAATCATCATGTTTGAAGATATATTCCTTGCCGTTTATTTATCCGTCGTATCAGGATTGGTATTAAGCTCATCCGGTTCAGTCTGGGGAACATTATTATCTACGTTTATCGCAATCGGATATATGCTATTATTTTTCGTCATCGCTCGAAAAGCATCCGGTTTCCTCAACAAATTATTCAATATTACCTCTGATGAGATTTTCATCATTGTCGTATTCGCCTTACTGTTCTTTATCGCAGGTTTCTCTGAAACGATTCATGTTGCAGAAGCAATCGGCGCATTACTGCTCGGACTCGTCTTTTCTGAAACGGAACATAGTGACCGCATCGAAAAACTTGTCATTCCTTTCAGGGACTTCTTTGGAGCCATATTCTTCTTCAGCTTTGGATTGAGTATCGATCCGACGACGCTTGGTGGAGCAGTCTGGATGGTTCTTGGAGCCGTCATCATTACCATTATCGGTAACTTCGTTGCTGGTATGATTGCTGGACGTAAATCCGGTTTGTCACATAAAGCCTCAGCCAATATCGGCTTGACGATCGTTTCACGCGGTGAATTCTCCATCATTCTCGCAAACCTAGGCATTGCCGGCGGTTTGATGCCTATCCTAACCCCGTTTGCGGCATTATATGTGCTGACATTAGCGATTCTTGGACCAGTCCTTACGAAAGAATCCAAGCATATATATAATATCCTCAATAAAATCTTCAAATGGACGCCGCCAAAAGTCCAAAAAGAACAACAAAAAGAAGGCTAATCGAAAAAGGTCCAGACACCTACGTCTGGACCTTTTTCGATATTCTCAGAGTTACTTAGATTGATAGCCTGCTATATGTGTCTCCTTCCACCCAGTCATCCCTTCTTATTTTCCATCCCATCGACATGTTGGAAGAGATTTTCGAATAGTAAATGGGTAACTGCTTTACAATATTTCCTCTCAGGAGGGTTAAGGTACCCGATCTGAGGGAAAAGAAGCAGATAAACGAAGAAACTTTTCAGGAGTGATGCCGATTGAATAAGTCGATTGATTTTAGCAAGAAACTCATCAAGGAAGTCAAGGAGGATCGTGTCACAGGATTGGCAGCTGAACAAGCATACTATTACCTCCTCGCACTATTCCCTTTGCTCATTTTATTGCTGTCGATTTTGCCATACTTGAACATCGATACGCAAACAGCTTTGGATACGTTAAAGACATTCATGCCATCGGAAACGATGAAAACCATCGAAGAGAATATCATCAAGATATTGAATGAACGGAATGGCGGCTTGCTGACCTTTGGTATCCTTGGTACCATCTGGTCCGCTTCGAATGGAATGAATGCATTTATTCATTCGATGAACATTGCCTATGATGTGGAAGAAACGCGCAGCTTCATCAAGGCTCGCCTCATTTCCATCCTGTTAACATTAGGATTGGTCTTTGCATTTATCGTGATGCTGGTTCTTCCCGTTTTTGGGAAAGTACTCATCGATTTAATGGAACAAGTCGTGTCCCTTCCAGAAGAAACACAAAGTCTATTCAGTATATTGCGATGGGTGATCGCCGTTGCGGTTATCTCTTTCGTGCTAGCCATTCTATACCGTTACGCACCGAATAAGAACTTCCCGTTCAAACACGTCATTCCGGGTGCAATTACGGCCACAATACTCTGGTTTGTCATCTCCATCGGTTTTTCCTTTTATGTCAGCAATTTCGCTAATTATTCGTCCACGTACGGCAGTTTAGGGGGCGTCATCGTTTTAATGTTATGGCTGTACCTGACCGGTTTGATCTTAATGCTCGGCGGCGAAATCAATGCGATTCTACACCGTCAAAATACCACACCTCAAAAGAAGTCTCGAACACTCGTACATCCCGTACCTTTAAAACGATAAAGAAAAAACCAGGTTCCTATAATGGTAGAATGTACCCTATAGAGTAGACACTTAAAAAAAGTCTCTCTGTAGGGTACTTTTATGTATAAAGAAGATACATGGGATTGGAGATACATCAAAATGAGTAACAAGACTTTTACAGAATAAGAAATGAAGGCCTTATCAAAGAATCCTTATGTTAAGGGGATTAGCCGAAAGGGGATTAGATCCGAAGAATAATGAAGAAGTATGGGATTGTCTGCCCCATTAGAAAAGCAAATCCCTATCGGAGAATGATGAAAGTAACCCAAGAACATAGGGTCATGCCAAACCTATTAAAGCGACAATTTAAGCAAGATATCCCCGGAAAAGTACTCCTAACCGATATCACATATTTATTTTACGGAACGGGCCACAAAGCCTATTTGTCTACCATTAAAGATGGCTCGACCAATGAAATCTTGGCCTACCACGTATCAGACCAAATCACCATGGATTTAGCTATAGACACCCTTCTGAAGCTAAAGAAGAATCGATGATATAAAAAAGCAGAAAGTGCCTTATTACACTCGGATCAAGGTACCCACTACACACACCCCGACTTTCAAAAGTTAGTGAAGAAATTAGGATTACATCAATCGATGTCTAGACGAGGAAACGGTTGGGATAATGCCCCTCAGGAGGCCTTCTTTGGCCACTTTAAGGATGAAGCTTACATTACTATAGACACCAATGGAACCTAAAAAAGATGACCCCTGTTCGGTCCGAAAAGTGATATAGTAGTCTTAGAAATTCCACCATTTTCCATCCATCCATTCTCTCAAGAAAGCGAGGCAACTGAAATGAGTACCTTGTCTTATGATCAAGTTGAGCAGCTCATTCAACTTTTCTCAGACCGTTATATTCGTAAGGAGTATGCTACATTTCTAGATTTGTTTGCTGCCGATATCGTCTTCGAATTTCCTTATGCCCAGGAAACAAATCCAAAACGACTGGATGGGAAGGCGGTGCTGTAGCAATATCTGGAAGAATTAGAGGATGTGCTTAAAATCACTTCATTCACCACACCGGTCATTCATATAGCAGCCGATGCCCCCGTGTTCTTCGCTCAGTTCAAAGCAAGTGGAAAAATCCTAGTCACAGGCGGATCTTACGAACAAAGCTATATATCCGTAGTCGAAGTTCAGAAGTTCAAAATGGTAGGATTATCCGCTATCAGGACTACTGGAAACCATTAGCAGTCAACTTAAAACATGACATAAATAAGAACTAAAGGAGATAATCGTATGCAAAATCAATCCTCTACTCGTATTCTACTAACCGGAGGACAGGGCAAGACCTCCTCCCGCATTGCACAGTTGCTACAAGATCAGGGCTATCTGATTCGGAGAGCCGGACGCAGTTTTCCCAAGCCCGGGGATGAACAAGTCGGTGAACACATACCATTCGACTGGTTCGATGACTCTAACCATGATGACGTCCTGCAGGACGTCCATGCCGTATATTTGGTTGCACCTGCAAGTCTGCATCCTGAAGAAGCCATGATTCCTTTTATCCGCAGAGCACTTGACGCTTCAGTTAGGCGCTTCGTCCTGTTATCCAGTGCCTCGATTCCGGAGGATGGCCCCGTCTTCGGGGGAGTTCACCGTTACCTGCATGACCATGCCCCCGAATGGGCCGTCCTGCGCCCTTCCTATTTCATGCAGAACTTCACGGAGCCCAGCCATGGTCACGGGCACTCCTTACGCCACAGCGGGCACATCTATACTGCTGCAGGAGACGGCAAGGTAGGCTTCGTCGACGCAGATGATATTGCAGCTGTCGGCTTTCATGCCCTGACCGACAAGGAGCCCCATAACCGGGAGCATATCATTACTGGCCCAGAATCCCTCACTTATGATGATGTGGCCGGAGTGATCCGCAGCGTTACCGGCCTGGAAGCCAAGCATATTCGTGTTACACCGGAGCAACTTACAGAGAGGCATAAGGCAGCCGGCTTGCCGGATAACTATGCCGAATACCTAGCCGGAATGGATGTTCGTATTTGTCTCGAAGGAATGGAGAATCAGATAACAGACACGGTATTTCGAGTAGCCGGCCGAGAGCCGCGTTACCTAGAGCAATTCATTTTGCAGCATAAACATGGTTTCCGTCTAATTAACTAAGAGGTACTTTAAGATAAAAGGCTCTCCAGTCATCACCGTTTAAGATGACCATAGGAGAGCCTTTTGATGTCCACATTTATATGA
Source organism: Peribacillus sp. NPDC046944 (assembly GCF_050272735.1). NCBI lineage: Bacteria > Bacillati > Bacillota > Bacilli > Caryophanales > Bacillaceae > Peribacillus > Peribacillus sp. NPDC046944. Next base: position 402,287 of record NZ_JBNNML010000002.1, on the reverse strand, counting down.
AATCTTTCGCTTGGCTGCCCTGTATAGTCCGAAAGACCGTTAGTACCATATTTGAGATGGCAAACAGCCTCGGCTCATCCATTCCCAACTTGGCTGACGTGATCAGGGCGATTCGCTCATGTACCAGGAACCGGGCCAGATCTCGGATATTCACCTCCGGGCCTATTGCCCCTTCTTTCACCGCGCGTTCCAGCATATTGTAAAAGATTTGCTCCGACAGTTCGGTGTTCGTCTGCAGATAAGCTGCCAGCTCCTCATTGTGAGGCGCCTGCTCAATAGCGCTGCTAATAATGAAGCACTCTAGACGCAGCTCAGGGTCTATAAGGACTTTAACAATTGTAGTAAATACTAGTTCTACCTTGTCAACTACCGTTCCCGGCCCATCGCAAAGTCTCTTCAACTCTTGATTTTTCTGTTCCATATAATGTTGGACAGCTGTAAAAAACAGATCCCATTTCGTTCCATAAGTATCATATATACTTTGGCGGGCAATGCCCAGCCCATTGATTAAATCAGGCAACGAGGTGCCTTCATAGCCACGATTCCCGAAGATATACATGGCTTTATGCAGAATCTCTTTCGAATCAAAGGCCTTCGTTCTTGCCACTGTAAGCGCCCCTTTCCAATTATTCATATAAGTAATTATACTATGCTATGGGCGAACCCGCTTTGACGTATTTCCCCGAAATCCATCCGTTTCTTTAAGAAACCGACCACTTGGGGACTGTTCCACAATATGGTTTATTCGCCCAATTACTCCTGATTCACATATTCCGTATCCGAACCAAAATCTGATACTTGTTGTTGCTAAATAGATAGTCAAAACGCTGAATAGCTTTGGTCAGAACTCCTCACACGGTAGGTCGTCAGGAAAAGTGGATTATGGCGATCTACATGTAACAATTGATTAAAATGAACGTAAATCTTGGGGTCTATAAAGAAAAAAACAAGTATAATAAATCTTAAAGAGAATACGAAAGGGGATTATCAACTCATCTATGAGGTTGAAAAACAAGAGTGTAGGGAAGTGTAAGAAGTAACAGAGTTAGCAGTTATATCCATAGAAAATGGATATAACTGCTAAAATATATAGTAGTATTTCACTCGTGCAGAAAATGGATAAGATAATGTATGAGGAAATATTTTTTATCCAGATGCTTTGGACATTAAAGCTAACTTATTCCTTCAGTTTTACCAAGGCACAACTCCATTGTCATCAAAAAAGCCACCAGTTGGACCATCACTATTTATTGTGGCAAGCTTCACTACAATGGAAGCTGCTTGTTCGACTGAACGATAGCCACTATTACCATTTAAATCGGTAGCTGTAAATCCAGGGCAAACTGAGTTGATTTTAATAGGAGAATTGTTTAATTCTTTAGCAAAGAAAACAGTTAAAGCATTCACAGCCGTTTTGGAGCTATTGTAGGCGAGCGAATTCACATTATAAAATTCCGAAGCTGGGTCTGAATTCAAGGTTAAGGAACCTAATCCGCTGGAAAGATTAACAATTCTTCCAGAAGAAGAATTTCTGAGCAATGGAAGCATTGCTTTAGTAACAGAAAATACGCCGAAAACGTTTGTTTCATATGTGCTCTTTAGAACGGACAGTTCCAGTTCACTTGGAGGTATGTTACCTTCCGAAAACACGCCTGCATTATTAATCAAGATATCAAGCAATCCATATTCTTGTTCAATCCAATCTGCTGCGGAGAGAAGAGAGCTGGGGTTCGTGACATCAAGAAGCACTGTTTTAGCTTTAATTTTCTCCGTTTCCAATAACGTTACGGCCTCATGTCCCTTTTTTTCGTTTCTTGCTCCTATTAAAATCTCATACCCCATGTTTCCCAATTGTCTTGCTGTCTCAAAACCAATACCTTTGTTTCCACCTGTAATTAATACGATCTTGGATTTATTCATAAAATTGCCTCCCTAGTCTATTTTTCTAAAACCTGTACTTACGAGTACATATTTACTTCTTATCTTTGTCCCGGCCTTTTATATGTACATGTAATCATGATATGAACTCCTTTCATTTTTGATATAATTAATATAATGGAAAAAATTGATAATTGTAAGTAGGCACATTTTTGTAACTTAAAGAATGGAGTGGAAATATGGGATATGGATTAAAAAATTATGGCGATTGTAGTGAAGAGGTTATAAGGGCCTGCCCTGTTGAAATAGTTTTACATATGATAGGAGGCAAATGGAAGGGAATCATTATCGACATTCTATCCAAAAAATCGGTCAGATTTAATGAATTTAGACGCTTAATACCGGGGATTTCACAACGAATGCTGACATTACAGCTCAGGGAACTCGAGGCGGATGGAATTGTGAAGAGGGTGGTAGATGACACTGTGCCACCCAAAACAGAATACTTCCTCACTGAACAAGGAAATAAATTGTCGAGCATCATCGATTCTATAAGAGTATGGGGAAAAGAGTTTCTATCCTAAGTCTGCGATTGGGAAGTCTTAGCGTGTCGTGGATGCTCTTTTTCAATCTCCGGTAAATCAGAACTATGAATCGATAATGACAGAACACGTTTTGGACCGACCGGTTTTAAAACATTGAACTGACTATAAAGGTTGCGCAGTCCGTCTATGCTCCTCTGCCTGTGGGCCAACTGATCCATAACTATTGCTGAAGGAATGAACCATGGTTATGATGAAATGGATTGGACGGCTTTAATCCGTTGTCTGGAGCATTCTTCTTAAAATTTTATTCGACCCGATTCTCTTGCTGGGCGTGGAATATCCGCGGCTCGAAATCATAGAGTGGGGGCAAAAAAATCGCCGCATACCGGGCGCGTTCGGGTTGTCGGGCACAATTTGAAGAGCGAGCGTGAGTGGGCAAGTAGGTTAGTTGCAAACGGAGACGCTGCTTCACGTAAAACGTATATTTTTCAGGGTCCTCCCTTATAAGGGTCCATTTTTTCATGTAACGCATCGCTCATTGATCTGGAGAAAAATGGTATAATATTTATTATTTAAAACAATTTGGTATGAACAATTGAAACGGGGGATTACTGTGACAACAATTGAAGATTTTTTGAAGTTGGACATTCGGGTCGGTACTGTAATAACGGCAGAACCGTTTCCGGAAGCTCGAAAACCTGCATTAAAGTTAGAGATTGATTTTGGCGAGATGGGCATCAAACGCTCTTCCGCTCAAATTACGAGAAGGTATGAACCTCAGCAGCTTATCGGCCGTCAAGTTGCTGCAGTAATAAACTTTCCCGTTCGGCGAATCGCTGGTTTTGAATCAGAAGTATTGGTAATCGGAGGTGTGCCGGAAGAAGGCGATGTCGTGCTTTTAAAACCGGATGAAACTGTCAAAAATGGAACGCCGATTGCCTGATCGGATCTGTATCGCATGCCACGATATTTACTTTGCCGTGGCTTCAATGCCATAAGTAATGGAACCGGTGCAAAAAGCACTAAAGGAAGATCATTTGATAAAGAATAATCGTTCCTAAAACAATTAATAAGAAAATCCTGATAATGGTATTTGCTAAGAAAAGTAGTGGAACAAAACCGGCACGCTGGGGCTAGAGCTGATTAACATGAGTTTTTCCGTTTTCTTTTTAAACTAAGAGAAATAGCCAAAATTTTCACAACCCAGCGAATACCTGAATAGCTATTTAACTGATACATACAAAACATACTAACATCAGTAGTACAAACCTAGGCCATGGTTTGTGCTACTTTTTTATAGTAGCAGTGAAGAAAAGCTGACCTGCCTCTGGAACCCTTTGTGAGTCCGTATATTATCGTGCTGTCTCATCAGATTACGCAAGTTCAAAAGCTGGATTCTACGCTTTTTATAGGGTTGTAAATCCTCTTTATAATATAGCTCGCAGAGAAGGTGGGCATCAATTATGTCTGCTTTGACTTTGCGTAAACTGGAACTTTTCGCTTTGTAAGAAATGAGTGGATTCATAATGATTAACAGATATCCTCTTTTCTCGAAATACTGAACGATAGGCAGATGATAATGTCCCATAGATGTAGATTTGTAATAAACTTCCGATGTTTATAAAAAAATTTGATAAAAATCCTTTGTTGATATATAGGATTTTTTTATTACACAAACGGGCCATTTAATGGAGTAACTTTTTAAGGTAAGCAAATATTAAAGCATAGATAACATTGTGGTGGATTGTACTTAAACTACTAAAGGACAGTCAGTTGAAGAAGATTTTAATGATTAAATATAAGACGAAAAGTTGGAGTGTTAGTAATCTCTGATAATACGTCATCCTCTTACATTCTTTAATGACCTCTTCTAACGAAACATCCCATTGGATTTTAAATAAAGATGATAACTTGCTTTACAATTCTTTATCATTCAAATCCAGAATTTCCATATGTCTATAATCTTTTCTTATTACATCCAGTAAGGGCTCACGCCTCTATCAAGTAATATTAGGTTATAAGTGGCAAGAATTTCGTAAATAACACTACGAATCTCTTCATTTATGTTAGAAATATCTATAAAGCTCATAGAAACAACCAATCTGCTGATTTAATTGCATAATATACAGCGTTAGCAATCATTTGTTGAGTACCTTTATTTTCTTAATACAATATGTAAATAAAAAAGGATAATTAGCCCTCAGAATGGACTAACTATCCTATGATTTAATATCTTAATTTAACAATTGGGTGCCTTCCTTGTTTGCTTTAAGAATAGCAGTTATATAGAATCTGATTCAGTAGTATTCAAGAATTGAATGAGTTCCGCGTTGAACTCCTCAGCATGCGTCACATTAAATCCATGCGGACCACCTTTAATCACCACAAGCTGGCTGTTAGGAATGCGCTCATGTGCCTTCTGGCCACTGATTTCGACCGGAACGATTGCATCCGCATCCCCATGAAGAATAAGTGTCGGCAAGTCGAACTTATCTAGATCACCTCGGAAATCTGTTTGACTAAACGCTGAGATACAGTCAAGCGTGCCCTTTGGAGACGCGAATGCTGCAATGCCACGATTGTATAACCGGAATTCTTCGCTCACTAGATCCGTTCTGTCCCCGGAGGCGAAGAAGTTAGTTGTAAACGTATCGAGGAACGAAAGTCGATCCGCCTTAACCCCATCTTGTAAGCCTTTGATCACTGCATCATCAAATCCTCCATCGGGGTTATCTGTAGCCTTGTAAAGGTATGGTGGAACTGCCCCCGCTAACACAGCCTTCGATACACGATCCGTTCCGTAGGTGCCAATGTAACGAGCCACCTCACCGCCACCCATTGAGAATCCAACCAAAGTCACGTCATGAAGATCAAGATGCTCCAGCAGTTTGTGCAGATCAGCCGCAAACGTATTGTACTCATAACCATTCCAGGGCTGAGAAGACTGTCCGAACCCTCGTCGATCATACGTAATAACTCGGTGACCAGCCTCCACAAGTGCAGGAACTTGCTTTTCCCAAGATCTTCCACTGAGTGGCCAACCATGAATCAACACGACCGGCTTTCCAGATCCTACATCCTCGTAGTGAAGCTCAATAGGTGCACCATTTTCAAATCCAACTGTAATATTACTCATTATAAATTCCTCCATTATCAGTATTTTATATTTTACAAAATTATATTTTGCAAAATATAATTTGTGAATTTATCATAGTCTTTTTACAAAATATTGTCAACAATTTAATTTTGCAAAACATTTTTTATTGTCCACGAGTTATGTTAAAATATTAATGAAGAAAATACTGATTATTCGAGGTGCAACCATGGAGACTAACCCGCATAATCTTAACTTAGAGGATCACTTATGTTTCTCGTTGTATGCCTGTTCAAGGGCTATATTACGACTTTATCGCCCTTACCTAGATGAACTTCAACTCACTTACCCTCAATATCTGGTCTTAGTTACGTTGTGGGAGAAGCAACAAAGCACAATTAAAGAGCTAGGTGAAGCGCTTAATCTTGATACCGGTACACTGACTCCTCTACTCAAACGTATGGAAGCTGCCGGTCTCATCGAGCGTCGCCGTGACACAGTGGACGAACGCGTCGTGAACATTCTCATTACTAAAGCAGGCAAAGCTCTACAGGAGAAGGCATCGTGCGTTCCTCAATCCTTATTCGACGCTTCTGGTATGAGTAAAAAGGAACTGGGTGAAATAAACAAGACAATAATGCGTCTGTTACACCTGCTGAATGTAAAAGACGAGAAATAGATGCATACGAAAAATCCACTCTATTACCTAAGAGTGGATTTTTCGTATGCATCGGTTAATAACTATTCGGGGACCCGTTGTGTTGTAAATAGGTTGGTTATTATTGAAATCCTTGTTGAGCTAAAGCCCCATATTGGACACTGAATATGAATATTGGGGGATTTTTAATGAGTAAAAAATTGATGTATTTAATTAGTTTTGTTTTACTGGTTTCATTTGTATCTTTTGGATTTAATGGTTTTAAAGTTTCAGCTGCAACAAACAATGAAGATACTATGTCTGAAATCGAGGATATTATTGAAAATAACAATTTAGAACTAGTTGATCCTAATTTGATTCCTGAAAATCAAAGATTGAATTTTGATACAATAGAAGAATTTGAAAAATTCATTCAGGAAGATCCAAGTACTTTTGAAGATGAAAATGTTATGATTGAGGATGAAACTAACAAAATTTCTTTATTTGCAACTACCGAGACGTTAACAAATAGTTACGTAGAAAAAAGTGGTTTTGGTAAAATTACATCTAATGTTAGGTTTACAAAAAATAAGTCTACTAAAAAAGTATCTGGCGTGAAGATATAGAGTGAGCAAACAGGCGTTCTCATGGGGATTACATATACTCCTAATGATAATGCTTCTTATTATGAAATGAATTCAACTAAAACAGGTGGAAAAGCTTATGCAAAGGGTTCAAAGTTATATGGAGTAAATGTTGTTGGACAACCTGTTGGTTATCAAAAGTCAGTAACATACACTATTAAATATTAGCATTAAGAAAGGGGAATTAGTATGGGTACCACAGAGTCTAGTATTAATTGGTTTGATACGGTATATCAAATTGGTTTTGTAGCTCTTGTAGTTGCAATAGGATTTCTTATATACAAAATCATCAAAATTAAGAGAATGAATAAGCGTACTAAATAATTTTTTTATTAAAACCTCTTCTCCGGTTTTAGTAACGGTTAGTTTTAAGACAAGGGTGTTCGTGGTGACGCGGAGGTCTAAACTGAGTTTCTTTGTTCACTTTCCGAAAAGTCGAGCAAAGAAGCCCTTTTTTTGTTTATCCAGGTTAGTATCCGGATTTTCATTGGCTGCTGCTATTAATTGTTTAGCTTCCTTTGCTGCCCTATTGGATTCATCCAGTTCTTTATCTCGTTCTATACTTCCTCTAATGCTAGATACTTCACCTTTTATTTGTTGGATACCTGGGATAACAAACTCTTTATTAAAAGTTTCTTGGTTATCCAACTGTTCTTTCATTTGTTTATTTTCTTTCCTAAATGCCGCCATTTCTTCACGTATGATTTTTAATTCTTCCGCAATCAATTCCCCGGCTTTCTTTTCTGGTTCTGGCTTAAATGATTCCCCTCCAGTAGCAAAGTACCTATAGGCAGCTAAACAAGGCGGCAGAGTTCGCTGGAGTGGAGCATGTCGGCAATCATACGTTACGGAAAACGTTTGGCTACTGGTTTTACAAAGCAACGAAGGACATTGCCATGTTGCAGCGAATCCTACATCATTCTCACCCTTCTGTCACCCTGCGTTATATCGGCATTACGGAAGAAGAAATGAATAACGTATTGAAAACATTTAGTGTCTTTCACTAATTATTGCTTACTTATTAGAAATTGTTTCAAAATCAACTTGTCCAGCCTTTGACTACATGTCAGTGTTTCCCTATGATTTAGACCTTTTTGAACACCAGTTTCAATAAGGATATTTCTAAGATGTTTTATTTTTAGTTCTAAATCTCTATATAATTTAATTTCGCACAAAGTAAGTGGCTCCTTTATAGTTAAATAGTATCTATTTTAAGAAGTATATTACATTTATGTAATTATATAAACTTGCAAAATAAGGTATTTATTGTGAGTCAGAGTTAGTTCGTGGATAAAATTCAATGCTACTTCAAAAGTAAACAGCTAGTTCACATAAACCTCTATTATCGGTATTATCGAAGAAGAAACGCATAATGTCTTGAGAACCTTTAGTGTCTTTCACTAAGACTCAAATTCATTCATGTTGTTCGTTAACAAAGAAAAAAGGACCACTTTTTGGACCTTTAAGATGTCTCCTTGTTCAACTAACGCACCCGTTAGTTCAACAAGAGTTCAAATATTTTTTTCGTTTGTTTATCATTTATTTCATAATAACCATTCTTATTACTGCTTAGAAGAGTCTTGTTCTTACCAAATTCTTCGAAGACGTCAATAACCTCCGTAGATTTATCTTTGTAGGTTAGTTGAATCTTGTATCTTGGTTCAGTTGCAATTTTGTACTCAGCATTTAGGTGATTTGCTCTATTCAAGATACCTCTAATAGTAGCTATCTTTCCTTTATCAGTTGTAGTTTTTCCATCTTCAAATGCTTCATCATATTTTTGTATTGTTATACTTTCAATTTTCGAAAACCCATTATAAAACATATTAAATCCTATAACGAATATAAAAACTAACATTATCAATATCAATATCTTTTTTTTCATATTACTCCCCCCTCTTTAGAATTAACCTCAACGTTATATTCTATCGTCTTCTACAACTAACCTGCCCCGTTAGTGGAAGAGAGGGCAAAATGACCGTCTAGTTAACATAATTCAACTTATCGGTTTATGTATTCTTGAATTTTAAGGTCATTTATATCGCTGCAATACATTTGCAAGCATGCTTGCAAATGTATTGCACGTAAGGGAAAAGTGTATTACAAATGTATTGCTTGTGTATTGCAAACGTATTGCACATGCGATTTTCGTGCTATCACGGTTTTGTTAGGCTTTGCCTAACCTAGCACCCTCGGTGATAGCAAAAATCCCTTATGCTCTTCAGTTTTTCTTCAAGGTATCCATCGGAGAGATTACTTTTGAAAAATCAAAAAGCCCTTATCTTTTTAGATACACAATATCTGGATCATGAACGGGCCCAATATCTTCATCCTCCATATCTAACTGTTGAACAATAAAAGAGAGAGTCGAGATCCATGCCAGTAAACTTCCCTTTAGTCGATAATTCCTTCATTCTAGATCACAGTTAGCACTTATAGTTGTTCAAATTGAGGAGTTATGCTTAGAGGAATTTCAATACAAATCGTACCAATGGAGCTAAATTTAGAATGACTCCTGCACAATACAGGAGTCATCGTTTAGCTGTTTAAACTATAGGTCTTTTTTTAGACTGTCCATTTTATGGGGCACAGTTCATGGAAACCTGGTTTTTTCATCCGATCAAGCTGTCTTCCTTAATAAGTATAGGAAGTAAGGAGCTCCGATAATAGCGACGATGATTCCAGCTGGAATGGTTTGTTCACTATAAATGATGCGGCCTATTGTATCAGCGAAAACTAAGATGGCTGCACCAATTATGGGAGATAAGAATAAAAAGCTCTGATGCTTGGAACCGACCAACTGTTTGGCGATATGTGGAGCAATCAATCCAATGAAACTAATACTCCCAACGACCGAAACCGCTGAAGCCGCCAATGCTACCGCAATGATCAGCAAAAGGGCCCTATCCCGGTTCAGGGAAACGCCCAACCCTTTCGCCACCGTTTCATTAAGAGCGAGGAGATTCATTGCCTTTTGCTTCCAAAGTAAAAACGGTATCGCCACCAGTAGCCAGGGAAGAAGCGCTAGAATAAAGGGCCAATCGGCTCCCCATATATTCCCTGCAAGCCATTTGGAGATGAATTGGACATCCTCCTGTTTAGCGCTTGAAACCAGGATGATCATTAATCCCGATAACGCCGAGGCAAACCCGACACCCATCAGCACGAGCTTGATCGGTTGGATACCGTTTTTCCTGTCCAACGTGAAGAGGACGATCAGCCCGGCTGTAATGATCCCACCTAAGAAACCTACTGCCGGTAACTGATAGGTATAGGAGTCTAAATTGGCGTCAACGAACAAGTAAAATAAGGTAATTGCAACCCCTGCTCCAGCATTGATACCGATAATACCTGGATCAGCTAAATCATTTTTGGTCAATGTCTGTAAAATGGCACCGGATAATGCCAGCGACATCCCTGCTAAAGTTAGGACCAGGACGCGAGGAAACCGAACGGAAAAGAGAATGAATTCCTCTTTGAATGTCCCATCCCCCAATATCGTCGGAATGATTTGAGAGATACCGACTGAGGAAGGTCCTAAGCTGATGCCGGCAAGGATACTTATGATCAGTAAAAGGGTCGTTAAGCTATACATCCATCGTACATTACTTTTTTTACGCAAAGAAAGTTCGACCTCCTTTCTTTACCAAGACCAGGAAGAATAGGAACCCGATTAATGAGACCAATGCAACAATGGGGATTTCCAATGGAGCAATTACGATTCTACTAATGAAATCTGTTAGAACCATAAAGGTTCCGCCGATTATAATCGACATCGGGATGATCAAACGGTAATCCGCCCCCACGATCTTCCGGACGATATGTGGAATGAATAAGCCCACGAACGACAAATTCCCTATCAGGGCTACTGCCGTTCCTGCTAAAACGATGACCACGAACATCAAAATCACTTTGATCTTCTTCGTCTTCTGTCCAAGCCCTTTCGCCACTTCTTCATTTAAGCTAAGGACGGTCAATGGTTTGCTATAGACAGTTGCCAACACTAAACCAAAGATGATGAAGGGGACAATGATCAAAGCATCCCATGTTGTGCTGATCAACCCTCCAGCCGTCCATGTACTGACATTTTTCGATACATTGAAAAGAATGGCTATACCACTTGAAATGGCCTGTAAAAAGAGAGAAACGGCCGCTCCCGCTAAAACGAGCTTTAGCGGAGATAAACCGTTTCTAGACGTGATACCTATTCCAAATACAAGTAGCATACCAATCATTGCACCTATAAAAGAACTGAACATAAGCATTAAGAAGGTGATTCCGGGAATGAAGGCCAATACCAGGGTAAGAGCTAAAGTAGCACCTGAAGTCAGACCGAGTAGACCCGGATCGGCAAGAGGATTCCTTGTCATCCCTTGCATGATGGCCCCGGCAACTGCCAACGCGGCTCCCACGAAGAATGCCGCGATGACACGAGGAAGACGAATTTCTCTTAGCACATCATAATAGGGTCCACCGCTTCTTCCGATAACAGCTTCATATAAATCTTGAAAACTCGTATTTGCTGCACCATACCCTAACGCCAAGACCACGACCACCATCAAAACAACGAACGATAAAACCATTTTGCTTATAATAGAATAGGAGACTTTCATCGAATCTCCCCTTATTTACCTAGAAAAGATTCTTCGAAGAAGTCTAGTTGTTTATCGAAAGAATGGGCATCGGCGAAATAGAATGCAGAACCTTCCGCATAAAATACCTTTTTATCTTTAACCGCCGGTATTTTGTTGTACCAAGTAGAGTCCATGAATGAAGTATCTTGTCCTTCTTTCACTAAATTAAGAACTAAATAATCCCCAACATAGTCACCTAATACTTCTTCGGAAATTCCAAAAAATCCAGGCTCAAGGGCAACATCTTTAACAGCCTTCGGCATGTTCAATCCCATTTCTTGATACAGGATTTCCGTTCCACGTCCCCAGCTATCGCCAAATAAATAGATTTGCTTATCAGAGTTACCAGCAACCGTTATAGTAGCATCTTCTCCGATTTTATCTTTGATTTTGTCTCCTACTACTTTCGAACGTGCTTGGAAATCTTTAACCCACTTAGTCATTTCCTCTTCTTTATTGACTACTTTACCCACTTCGATACGTTGGTCGATGTAATTCAAAGCACCGTATGTGAAGATTACGGTTGGTGCAATTTCTTGTAATTTTTTAACGTCTTCCACATCATTAGAACCGATGATCAAATCTGGATCAAGTTCAATGATTTTCTCATAATCCGTGCTCGCTACCACTTCAGCATCCGGATATTTTTTAGCGAAATCCGGGTTATCTTTTGACCATGAATCCATACCTACTACGTTGATACCCATTTCCATTAAATCTCCCACGAATAACGATAAAACGACTACGCGTTTTGGATCGGCGGGAACTTTAACCGTACCGTTTTCCGATTTATAGCTGATCGTACCCGATTTTTTTGCATCATCCTTGCCTTGCGTTGTTTCTTTAGTCGATGATTCATCATTTCCACAAGCCGTTAAAATAACCATTAATGCTGCAACTAAGAATAAAAGCCATTTTTTCATGTTCATTCTCCTTTTATTAGATCGTATGTGATGCAAACTGGTTTACCTGTACGGGGGTCTTTACTGATTTCCGCGTCAATTTTAAACACTTTCTTCAGTACATCTGGACTCATCACTTCTTCTGGTGTGCCCGCTTTTATTAAATTCCCACTCTCAAGAGCGATCATGAAATGTGAAAACCGGGCTGCATGATTCAAATCATGTAGAACCATCACAATGGTCCGATTTTCCTTTTCATTCAAGTTCTGCAAAAGTTCCAATACTTCAAGTTGATGGGCCATGTCCAGATAGGTTGTAGGCTCATCCAAAAAAATGATGTCCGTGTTTTGCGCAAGTGCCAAGGCAATCCACACCCGCTGTTTTTGACCTCCGGAAAGTTCATCTACAGAGTTGTGTCTAAATTCATATGTATTAGTAGACTTCATGGCCCAATCAATGATTTCTTTGTCTTCTTTTTTTAGGCCACCGAACCCTGATTGATATGGAAAACGACCATATGAAACCAGTTCCTCGACTAAAAGTCCTACTGCACTATCCTGTGTTTGTGGCAAGATCGACAGTTCCCTCGCCAATTCTTTCGTATTCTTTTTTTGTATTTCTGCTCCATCAAGAAAGACCTGTCCATTTTGATAGGGAATGATTCTTGTTAAAGCTTTTAATAACGTTGATTTTCCACACCCATTAGATCCTATGATTGTAGTAATTTGGCCATCGGGAATTTCAATCGTCAAGCCGTTAACGATCACTTTTTTATCGTATCCAACTTCAACGTTACTAACGTTCATTCGCATGTAATCATTACCTCCCCTTTCACGCTGAAATTGATAATCGTTATCAACTACTTAACAATAAGATTATTCAGTATAATCGAATCTTTGTCAAGCGTTTTTAGGAGAAATGAACTAAGGTACTACCCTCGTTTTTTTCCCTCCATATAACAACTGCAAATAACAGCCGCCCAAATTTGGACAGCTGCATTGCCTTACCCTCTATTTACAAACTCTTCGTATCTTTCATCGTTCGCAAGCCAGGCTACATATTTACGTTTCGTGTATTTTTCTGCTTCCTCGAACGTATCAAACGATTTCTTTATCAGTTTTCCATTCACTTCAATGATCCACTCTTCTTCTTCATCATTTTCATAAATGAAGATATCCTGTTTATCTCTCGTTGAATATAGGCAACCTTCTGGTGAATTCTTCACATTCAATTGGTTCTTATGAGCGTCGCGCTTAATCGGTTCAGAGAAGAAGGTCTTCTCGACGAATTGGCTGTATGCTTTTTCGGACATCGTACAACCTGCGGCTTTTTGATGGCCGCCCCCATCATATTTCCCTGCAACCTCAGCTACATCTATCTCATCATGGATGGTGCGGAAACTGATTCTTTTGCTTCCGACCATAAGGATCGCAATATAATCCAGATGGGAAAATTCTTTTGATAGCTCATTACCCAATTCCGAATGGTAAGACTCGGCATGGACCACCCCAACTGTATGAGGACCGACCGTAGCCTGATACACTTCTCTTTTTTTCCTATTTATGTACCGATCCACACGACTCTCTTCCACTCCCAAAAGAGTCTGTTCCACTTCATCAAACGCGAAGCTTTCAGCTGATGAGAGCTTATGTGCAATCTTCGTTTCGAATTCTTCAATCGGAATCATGAAGAATAAGTCATTCAACCGCTTGGCCGTTACATTATTATTGGCCTGCCATTCCCATGTATCATATTGTCGAACCAATTCAACGAATTCAGAGAAAATCCGTGAAGGCTCCAGCCACTTTTGATCCACCGCATATTGATAGAATAAAGAAGTGGCTGCCGTTTGTTTGCCGTCTTCCTGTTCAACCGTAACAGATGCCCAGTCATGTTCATTCAAATGCAGCGCCGACTTATGATGGTCGATTAAAAGTGCATGTCCTCCATCCTCAACGAATTGCGTAATCATTTTTTCATTATCTTCATTTACCGAAAGATCGGTAACAATCAATGTATCCTCGATATTCGCCTGCTCAAGAAATGCTTCGACATTCTGATTAAGGCGGCCGATTGAATTATAGCTAACTACCACGTCTTCCCCAAATGCAAGCTTCGCGACGATTCCGCAGCCGACCCCGTCTAAATCATTATGTGTAAAAAGATAGTACACATAAACCCCTCCTAAAAACTAATATATTTACTTTTCCCTAAGAAATGATTTTCAATTGCAATCTTTACAATTGTAGCATAATCACATCCGACTATTTTAACACGGTTCCACCCAAAACCGCTTTGAACGTAAAAAAAAACCGGACACCTTCAATTTTTTTCTTTATTTTGTAATATTTACATCGTAATATAGATGAGTTACTAAATAGAAATCGAGGTATGACAATGTATCAGTTCAGATCAGATCGTGCATCAAGAGAAATAATAAATAACTCAAGACACTCGGCCATCATCATCTACACGCTATTCACGATTGCTGCCGGCCTCCTATTATCATTCACAGTCGGCATACCGACTCTAAACATTGGAATCATTGCCCTTTTTAGCATCATCCCCGTCGTTGTGGCCTCCATTTTGATCAAGCTAAAAAAATGGACACTCGGGGTTCCCTATCTTATCGGCATCACGATCAACCTTTTATTCGCTTCGATCATCATCCAGTCCAGTAGCCCTTTGTCATTGGTCCTGTTATATCTAGGGCTTCTTTTTGCGTCCATTTATTACGATTATTATCATGTCATCTTGTCGATCGTCCTATATTCAGGGTTCCTGATTTACCTGATTTTATGGTCAGAACCTTTTTCCTTGGTTTTATCTGAAAAGGGCGTCACTGTACTTGGTATCGTTCTTTTATTTATTTTAACTGCCATTTTATCCGTCTTTTTCAGTTTAATCGGTAGTGCTTCGATTAATGTCGCCTTGGTCGAGCTTGCAAAGAGCCGACAAACGGAAATCAAGACAAAGGATATGCTTGACGAAATCACCAAATCCGTTCATGGATTGACCGACTTTTACAATGAGCTGCAAGCCAATGTCCAAGTCACTGGAAATATCTCCAAGGAAATCACGAATGCCTTTATAGAAGTCACAAGGAATATTGAATCCCAGGCATTAAGCGCCAATGAGGTGAAAGATTCCATCGATTCATTCGATGGAGAGGTTCAACAGGCCACCCTTGCATCCGATAAAATGAAAGTCCATACGGTAGAAAATGAATCAAGCACCAAAGATGGACGTCAGGCGATGATCATCCTTGCCCAAGATATTATATCCGTGGGGGAAAAGGCTAAACAGACCGCCTTCTTAATGGAAGAATTGAATCAACAAAATAAGCAGATCCAAACGATTCTGGCAACAATCGAAGACATTTCGGACCAAACGAACTTAATTTCCTTGAATGCCTCCATTGAGGCGGCACGAGCGGGGGAACATGGGAAGAGCTTTGCCGTGGTTGCGGATGAGATCAGGAAGCTTGCTGTAAACAGCCGACAGGCGACCAATCAAATCCAGCAAATCTTACATCATATCTCCATCAAGTCTAATGAGGTGACAGATGGCGTGAATCAGAGCTTGGATGTTGCAGGCATGATAAAGGAAAAGTCCGAAGATGTCGAACACGTTTTCAAAGAGATGGAAGGAAACACGCTCCAAGTCATGGAACAATCGATCAAGCTTCAAACCATGCTTCAAGCTTTGACGCAAAACTCGAGTACGGCAACGAATGAAGTGACCAATATTGCCAGCATCGTACAGGAAAATGCCGCTTCCCTTGAGGAAGTCGCCGCGAGCGTGGTGGATCAGAATACCCTCATTACCCAAATGGAAAGTAACTTCTCCAGTTTTGAAGACCTTTTAAGAAGCCTGGAAAAGCTGACAGTCAGCGAGAAGTAATTTGTTCAAGAAGAAAGCCGCGGATGGTTGCCCTTCCGCGGCTTTCTATCTAATTTATTGTTCAATCAGTTTTCCAAGGTTCGCCATTTCTATGGCACTGACCGCTGCTTCATATCCTTTATTTCCCGATTTCGTGCCGGCCCGTTCAATGGCCTGCTCGATATTTTCCGTCGTCAATAATCCGAAGATGACCGGAACTCCGGTATCCAAAGCAACGGAGGCCATTCCTTTCGCTGCTTCATTGCAGACATAATCATAATGCGAAGTAGAACCTCTGATGACCGTCCCTAATCCAATCACTGCGTCGTATTTCCCCGTGTTCACAAGTTTCTTGGCAATGAGCGGCAATTCAAATGCTCCTGGCACCCAAGCGATGTCCACGTCATCCTCGTCAACACCGTGGCGTTTCAGACCATCCAATGCTCCGCCCAATAGCTTGCTTGTAATGAACTCATTGAACCTTCCAACCACGATTCCCACTTTCAGTCCCGATCCGATTAATTGTGCTTCGATAATTTTCCCCATGTCTATTTCCTCCTCATTTTAAAAACATCATGCATTTTGAATGTATACCTGTTCTTGCGATGATTCCTTTTGCTTACGGTATTGTACCAAGTCCGCAATCGTAATGAATTTCAGGTTGAATTTATCCGCAATTAGTTCCAAGTCGGATACACGTGCCATGCTTCCATCTTCATTCATGATTTCACAAATGACACCTGCTGGAGCAGCCCCACATAACTTGGCCAAGTCGACGGATGCTTCCGTATGTCCTGTGCGGCTTAACACGCCCCCTGCCTTGGCTATCAACGGAAAAGTGTGCCCCGGGCGTTGAAAGTCCTCGGCAACCGAATCTTCCTTCAAGAGCTCGAGAATGGTCAGGGACCGTTCGAACGCACTGATACCTGTAGACGTGCTTTTATGATCGATACTTACGGTGAAGGCCGTCCCATGATGATCGGTGTTATCATTGACCATCGGATGCAAGTTCAGCTTTTTCGCCAACTGTTCGGTAATCGTCGTACAAATCAACCCACGGCCATGCGTGGCCATAAAGTTGATGGCTTCGGGTGTCGCCTTTTCTGCAAGCACCACGAAATCCCCTTCATTTTCGCGGTCTTCATCATCGGAAATGATGATTACTTTCCCAGCTTTCAAATCTTCAATCGCTTCTTCAATGGTATGGAACATCCTGTACACCTCCATTTATTAGAATCCATGCTTAGACAAGAATGCTAAATCCAGTCCTGGTTTTGATTCGCTGTTTTTCATTTGATGTATGATATATTTCCCTAACATGTCGTTTTCAATGTTTACGATATCGCCTGCCGCCTTCCTGCCCAAAATGGTATCCTGATGGGTCAAGGGAATGAGTGATACAGTCAGCAAATTTCCCTCGATGCCGAATATCGTCAAGCTTGTCCCATCGATGGCAACAGATCCTTTTGGCATACAGTATGTACTGAGCCCTTCTTCCAGTTGGATCACATAATAGACGGCATTTTCTTTTCGTTCTTTTTTCATGATGGTGCCCGTTCCATCGATATGACCTGAAACGAAATGGCCGCCGAAACGTCCATTAGCACTCATCGCACGTTCAAGATTCACTTCTGAACCTGGTTTCAATGTCCGGATCGATGAAGCTTTCACCGTTTCCGGCATCACATCGACCGTAAATAAAGTCTGTGTGAAGGAAGTCACCGTCAAACAGACCCCGTTAACGGAAATGCTGTCTCCAAGATGGACATCTTCCAGTACTTTCTTAGAGGAAATGGCCAGTTCCATGCTGCTTCTTCCCTTTTTCATGGAATGAACCGTGCCGATCTCCTCAATGATTCCGGTAAACATAGTTTCTCCCCCTTTTATACACATATAAAAAACCCCTTAGGATGGCCTAAGGAGTTAGCAGGAGAAATGAGTGAAAAAAATGGTATACCTAATAAACCCATCATTTCATATTCTGAAAAAATAGGCGTACGTATACACTTGGATTTCACACGTCCTTCTCCCATCCAGACTGTACTGTCGGCTTTGGATTCTCACCAAATCCTGCCTTTATCAGGCTCGCGGGCTTAGAATTGCTTCATCACCGCCGGTTGGGATTTTCACCCGACCCCGAAGGACTAACTATTTTTTGAATCTTCCATTATTTTAACACTCTAAAGTACGGATGTAAAACATCTATCCTAAAATGAATCGATAGTTGCAAGCAAATCCTATAAGAAAAGGGAGGAATCCATCCTATGTAAGCGACTATAGCCGTGGTGCTTACATATCAATAGATCCCTGCCATCATACGAATCTCGTATACACGATCCAAGAGAGATGCTAGAATTTTATTCCATTATTTTCTTATTAAATGTACTGAATTATGCTATAATAATTGGAAAATCAAGAATAAATGGGGAATTCAAATGGGAAAGACAAACCTTTTAATGGTTCAGCACAATCATATCGAAAGTGAGCGTATCATCTTACGTCCGGTTTCGCTTGATGATGCTGAGGATATGTATGAATATACATCTGATGAAGAAACGACACGTTACCTTTACGACAAACATAAAGATTTGGACCAGACTAAGAACTTCATAGCGAACTATTTTTTGGAAGAGCCTATCGGCAAATATGCACTCGTGTTAAAGGAAGACAACAAAATGATTGGGGCTATCGAATTCAGAGTGCATGAATCGAACAAATGTGGAGAACTGGGTTATACTTTAAACCGGAATTTCTGGGGTAAAGGCTATATGACCGAAGCGGGAAAATCAATACTGGAATTAGCCTTCAATGTTTTGGATTTGGAGCGAGTATTTGCTGAATGTGATGTGATAAATGCCGCATCCGGGAAAGTATTGGATCGCTTAGGCATGAAGTGTGAAGGGATTCACCGTAAAAGCCACATGACGAAGGGTACATTATTAGACAGCGCCTATTATTCCATATTAAAAGAAGAATATGTAACCCCCAAAAAAAGGATGAAACGGTTGTTAACGCTAAATCCTAATTTCACTAATTAATTAAACACCTTTAAAGGACCTTGCTGCAATAACAGTAGCAAGGTCCTTATTTTTTAGACGTGTTGTACCTTTATCCCTTTACAGATCTTGAATACCTTCTTTTATCCACCAAGTAAGAATCCTTCCTTCCGATGTGCTAAAAAAGGTTATCTCTCCAATTTAAAAGGAATAAGATAATATGTCCCAATTTCATTCAAAGGAGGAAGACACATGCTAATTGTTCTTATCAACCTTGTTGCCTATCTGTTCGTCATCACGATGAACTTCCTGGCTAATTACCTTCCCTTCAATGGCCAAACCTCAGGGGAAGTTTCCGGGAAACTGGACGTTCTTTTTACCCCAGCCGGCTATGTATTCTCGATATGGGGATTGATTTATTTTCTTCTTGCCATCTGGGTAGCCAGACAGTTTATGGGGAAACACAAAACAAGTCCCGCATATATGGTCTCTTTCCCATGGTTCGCCTTAAGCTGTATATTTAACGGAGCCTGGCTATTAGCTTGGCATTACGAATATTTCCTGTTATCCGTCATCATCATCATTACACTTTTATTGACCTTGATTGTCATTTACACAAACATTATAAAAGTGAGGCATGCCTTTCTCGACTTGATGCCCTTTTCCGTCTATCTAGGATGGGTGAGCGTCGCGACCATTGCTAACATTTCCTACTATCTGACCTATATCGGCTGGAATGGTTTCGGGATTTCCGATGTAGCATGGACGATCGCCCTCTTACTCGTAGCCACGGCTCTGGCATTCATCTTTGCCATCAAAAACAAGGACTGGTGCTACCCACTCGTCTTCGTCTGGGCCATCATCGGAATCGGCGTAAGGAACAGCACGCCCCATCCGACAATCACCACCACATCCTATATCCTGGCCGCCCTCATCCTCATCCTATCCATAACCGTCCTGATCAGGAACCTCAGGAAATAATTCAGGAAATAAAAGGGGTCAGACCCCTAAAACGCCTGTTCAAGGTCAGACCAGATGTCATGCCAGGATTCTAGGCCGACGGAGAGCCGTATGAGTTGGTCGGTGATGCCCATCTGCGTTCTTGATTCTTTTGGGATGGACGAGTGTGTCATCGTAGCGGGATGCTGGATCAAGGATTCAGCGTCTCCTAGGCTGACCGCGATTTTTATAAGCTTCAAGTTATTGAGGAATCGTTGGGCATCCTGTTTTGTCCCCTCCAGTTCAAAGGAAATCATGCCTCCACCGGATTTCATCTGTTTTTCCATGATCCGATAATCCCCTGATTCTGCGTCGCCTGGATAATAGACGGCCTTAACCCGTTGATGCTGTTTCAGCATGCGAAAGATCTCCGTTGCATTAGAAGCGTGACGATCCATCCTGACTGGCAACGTCTTCAATCCCCGCAACAGCAACCATGCATCAAATGGCGAAATAATCCCTCCGATATCCTTCTGTGTTGTCATGGCCACCTGATTGATAAACTCCTTCTTTCCGACAATCAGACCCGCCACAACGTCCCCATGTCCACAAAGATACTTCGTAGCACTATGAAGGACGACATCACATCCAAATTCCAGTGGCTTCTGTAAATATGGAGTGGAAAACGTATTATCGACCACAACAGGCACATTATTCTCCTTGGCGACTTTCATGACCAATCCTAAATCGATCATTTTCATCGTCGGATTAATCGGCGTCTCTACATAGATGCAGGTCGTATTCGGACGGATCATGCTCCTTAGCTGGTCCTCCGTTTCCATATCGCAAAAATCGTGGGTGATCCGGTATTTTTCCTCCATCAGTTGAAGAAGGCCGAAAGTACATCCATACAACCCTTTTGAACAAACGATATGGTCATCGGCTTTGGTCAAAGCAAAAAGGACCGCAGACACGGCAGCCATCCCTGAACTGAACGCAAGTCCCGCTTCCCCGCCTTCCAAGGCCGCAATCTTCTCTTCCAGCACCCGAACCGTCGGATTTCCCAGCCTCGAGTAAATATATCCATCTTCTAAACCAGCAAACCGGTTTTCCCCTTGTTCGGCCGTATCGAACGTAAATGTCGAGGTTTGAAACAAAGGTGTGGTCAAGCTTCCTAAATGCTCCTTCGAATCATATCCTTCATGAATCACAGCTGTTTCAATACGCTTATATTTCTCTCCCATTCTAACTCCCCCTATCCAAATAGCTATATCTATCATATGTTAAAAAAACATATTTTGGAAGCGTTTTCAATGTAAGTCGCCTGGGCATTCGTACAGGATCAGTCCTGTTGCCCTTGTTAATAATCATCCACAAAGCTTGTGAAGCGGCCAGTTTTCCTTTAAAAAGCTTGCAATCTATCAAATAGGAACGTCAAATGAGGATAGCCGGATTACGCTACAGAACATAAAAAAAGAGACAGCCTTCATGGCCATCTCCATTCTTCATGCCTATTCTTCTTCTACGATATTCCCACCATAGAAAGTGACTTTCGTTAAGGGGATTTCAAGTTCGCGAGCCATTTTCTTCAACTCACGCTCTTCTCTTTCCGTCACGATCGAGATGACCGTGCCATCCGCTCCGGCACGTCCCGTTCTACCAGACCGATGAATATATTGGTCAATGTTTTCAGCCATATCAATATGAACGACGGCTGTCAGTCCTTTAATATCAAGTCCACGGGCCGCCACATCGGTTGCAATCAACATCGGTGACTTTCCAGAACGAAGCTTACGCAACGCTTTTTCACGATCGACTTTATTCGACTCCCCGTGAAGCACGCCCATTTCGATGCCTTTAAACTTAAGCTTCTCATGTAACACGCTAAGCTCGGCAATATCGTTCAAAAAGGCCAATGCCTTCACATCTTTCAATCTTGTGATTTTCTCCAAGATTTTGGACTTTTCGCGTCTTTCGACTACAAAATAAAGATGATCGACCTTCGAATCCATTTTTTCACTTTTATCAACCTTGATCAATTCCGGTTCATTCATGAATCCTCGGGCCACTTTTTCCGTTTCTTCGGGAAGGGTCGCCGAGAACACCATGATTTGGCGGTCCTTAAGCGTCGTTTTGATAATATTGTTGATTGTTTGCATATGCTCGGGAATGATCAATTGATCTCCTTCATCGAGTACGATCGTTTTCACTTCATGCATCTTCAACTTCTTTTGGGCAATCAATTCATAGACACGGCCTGGTGTTCCCGCAATCACTTGCGGATGCTTCTTCAGTTTGTCCAACTGACGCTTCACATTGGCGCCACCAATGAAGGCTGCTCCAGAAATACCGCTACCTTCCGACCAAATCCGAATCTCTTCATTGATCTGCATCACCAATTCCCGTGATGAAGCCAAGATTAAAGCTTGGGGGGATTTTTTTTCAGGATCTATTTTTTCAAGCAATGGCAGTAAATAAGCAAGTGTCTTTCCCGTCCCCGTTGGAGATTCGGCCATGACGTCTTTTCCTTGTGCAATGACAGGAATCGTTTTCGTTTGTACCGGCGTAAGTTGTGCAAAGCCTGACTTTTTCCAGACTTCCTGGATAAATGGCTTTCTATCGTTCAGTAATACAGGTAATTCGCTCATATCGTTCTCCTTTAATAAAAAAACTTTTCATATCCTTTATAGTACCATTTGTTATAGGGTAGTAGCCAACGGAATCCGAATTGTCACCGTCGTCCCTTTATGTTTCTCACTTTCAAATCGCATCTCACCATTCAATCGATGGACAATTTTCTGACAGATGGTAAGCCCGATTCCCGTTCCCTTTTCTTTTATCGAATAAAACGGTTCACCAATTCGCTCCAACCGCTCCGGCTCCATCCCGATCCCATTATCACTGACCATGACTATAGCATGATCATCGATGATTTGCAGGGATATGTCAATTTTTCCATTCTCACCAACAGCCTCGATGCCATTCTTGATGAGATTGATGAATAGCTGTTTAAGCTCGATCGAATCGGCCATGACTAAAACGGGGTCTGCCCCTTTCACTTCAATGGCCATCTCAATATTGTTCAGGTTCGATTCAGCTTTCATGAGTGTATACACTTGATGCAGGCAGTCCCCAAGGTCCAGCTTACGGAAGGTGACATCCTGTTTCTTGCCAAGGACGAGCAACTCGCTCGAAATGATATTGATGCGTTCAATTTCCTTTAACATGATGTCAGTATGCAACGGGTCGACTTCCTTGGTCATATCCATTAATTGCACGAACCCTTTTAATGATGTTAACGGATTTCTTATTTCATGTGCCACTGCTGCCGAGAGATGCCCGATGACGGAGAGCTTTTCAGACATGACCATCAATTCCTCTTCACGCCGGACCTTGGTAATGTCCCGGACGATGGCATAGATTCCAAGTAACTCCTTGTGGACAATGATGGGCAAAAAGGTGACACGCATGATTCGCTTTTCGTCATCCATCCTCTGGATATTCGTTTCGAAGTGTACAGCTTCTCCCTCCAAAGACTTGATAAAATAATCAGATGCTTTTTCATTTTCGATCAAATCGATGAAGTATCCCGCTTGTTTTGCTTTTAATGCCTCACCTCGGACCCCGAGGAACTTTTCGGCTTTTGGATTAACCGACATGATCCTGCCTTCAAGATCCAATTGTAGAACACTATCTGGATTGTGCTTAAACAAGGATTGATACTGCTCATCCTTCAAGTTGAATTCCTGTTGGGACCGCAACATTTTCCCTGTCCAATACCGGATGATGACATAGAGAATGATCCCGGTTATGAATATATAGATCCACCCCTTCGAATGCTGGAACATCGCATAGGTGTGAACATTCTCTTTTGCGCGGGACATCGAGATGTAATCGGTAACAAAAATCCATAAGGCCCCAATGATCATATATATAATAGCTACTTTACCTGCAATTTTATGTGAATGGTTCATCCCGTATCCTTTATATTTATTTTTTGGCTTATTATTCCCAACTCACTCAAAAAAAAGTCCTCATGCACTACACATAAGGACTTTACAGCTATTGTACCATGTTTTTGCTAATGATTGAAAAGAGAGTGCCATCCATTCAATTGAACAGCGCATTCTATTTAGTTAGGTTTTTAACAGCCTGATCAAAATCTTCGTCTATTTCTTTAGAAGGTTTCGCCGATAACAGACTGAAAATCACGACGGCAAGCGTACCTGCGATAAAGCCAGGTATGATTTCGTAGACTTCCGCGAACTTGTCGATGGATTCCCATACGATCACGGTTACCGTACCGATGATCATTCCAGCCAGGGCTCCCCATTTTGTCATTCTTCTCCAGAAAAGGCTCAGTAATATGACCGGTCCGAATGCCGAGCCGAAACCTGCCCAAGCATACCCAACCAATTTTAAAATGGTCCCGCTCGGGTTGAACGCCAAAACAAGGGCAATCACGGATATCGCCAATACGCCCAACCGTCCAACCAGCACTAATTCCTTATCGGAAGCATTTGGACGAACGAACTGTTTATAGAAGTCATCCGTCAACGCACTTGCCGACACCAATAATTGAGAAGCGATCGTGCTCATGACTGCGGATAGAATCGCCGCCAGCAAGAATCCCGTAATTAGAGACGGGAACAACTCTTTAGAAAGGAGGATGAATACTGATTCTGCATTCGCTTCCCCCAAAGGCGCATTCGCCTTGCTAAAGTAAGAAATCCCGACCAATCCTGTGAACATGGCACCTACAATGGCGAACACCATCCAGCCCATACCGATGCGACGGGCACTTTTCAATTCTTTCACGGAAGATATCGCCATGAATCGGACGATGATATGCGGTTGGCCAAAATAACCAAGTCCCCATGCCAGCAACGAAATGATCCCAATCGTCGACATTCCTTCAAACGCATGCAAAAGGGTCGGATCAATTGATTTTATTTCCGTAAATGTTGGAGTCCAGCCTCCTATATTTACAATGGTGACGACAGGTACTAGAATTAAGGCAATGAACATGATGGTTCCTTGAACAAAATCCGTCCAACTCACGGCAAGGAAACCACCGAATAACGTGTAAAGAATGACGACACTTGCCGTCAGCCAGATTCCATATCGGTAATCCAGGTTAAAGGCCGTCCGGAAAAGCTCCCCGCCTGCTACCATACCGGAAGAGGTGTAGAAAGTAAAAAAGATTAAAATGACTAAAGCCGATACCACTTTTAAAATTCGGGAGCTATCTTTAAACCGATTCCCCAAATAGTCTGGTATAGTAATAGAATTATTCGCGATCTCCGTATATGTACGAAGCCTTGGCGCCACGAATAACCAGTTTAGATAAGCGCCTACTGACAGACCGATGACGATCCACCCGGCACTTAAGCCATTCAAGTACATGGCTCCAGGAAGGCCCATCAGCAACCATCCGCTCATGTCGGAAGCACCGGCACTTAAAGCGGTTACAGCCGGACCCAAGTTTCTTCCTCCGAGCATGTAATCCGTCAGGTTAGCGGTCCTTCGATAAGCAAGGTACCCGATTAACAGCATACCTGCCATGTATATGACAATTGAAACGATTGCTCCATATTCCAAAAATTCTTCCTCCATTACTTACGAACCTTTCGATAGAGAAGGCTCATTTTATTAAAATAAGCTTATCAGAAAAAAAAACATAAGTTAAGTAGTTCTTTCTAATACCCAATATATTAAAATATACAATTAATAGACTATTCAAAAAAGCGTTCCAAAAAACAAGGAGGACAAAGTCATGCAACCCTATTTCAAACAACAGGATGGGATCTTCCCATCGGTTTGCTCTCTTGATTGCCCCGATCAATGCGGTTTACTCCTTCACAAAAAAGACGGAAAAATCGTGAAAGTCCAGGGGGATCCCAAACACCCGGTCACAAAGGGAAATATCTGCAACAAGGTCCGGAATATGACAGCCCGTCTATATGATCCGCATCGTCTTTCGCAACCGCTTATGCGAATCGGTCCAAAAGGAAAAGGGCAATTCGCCCCCATTAGTTGGGACGAAGCGATCGGGATGATCACGTCAAAATGGAAGGCCTTGATTGACCAGCATGGACCGGAATGCATCCTCCCCTACAGTTTTTATGGAAACATGGGAAACCTCAGTGCTGAAGGCATGGATCGTCGCTTCTTCCACAAACTTGGGGCAAGTAGGCTGGAGCGTTCCATTTGTAACTCTGCCGGTTCGGTTGGCTACAGTTATACCATGGGCGGTTCGTTCGGAATCGATCCGGAGGAAACGATCGACACAAAGCTTTTCATCATGTGGGGGATTAATGCCGTGAGTACCAATATGCACCAAGTGACAATTGCCCAGCAGGCCCGGAAAAATGGCGCTAAGGTTGTGGTGATCGACGTCCATAAAAACCAGACCGGGAAGTGGGCTGATTGGTTCATCCCCATCCTGCCTGGTACGGATAGTGCACTTGCCCTTGGCATCATGCATATTTTATATGCCGAAAATATGGTCGATCAGCCTTTCCTAGACGCCTATACGGTCGGTTCTGACGAATTGCGTGAGCATGTCCGCCAATATGACCCGGCGACCGTCTCCACGATTACGGGCGTTCCAATCGAAGACCTTTATACATTAGCCCGGATGTATGGACAGACCAAACCATCATTCGTTCGAATCGGTAATGGCCTGCAACATCACGATAACGGCGGAATGGCTGTAAGGACCATCGCCTGCCTTCCCGCCCTTACCGGACAGTGGCTTGTTAAAGGCGGTGGGGCGATGAAAGGGAACTCCGGTTATTTGGCATTTAACAAAGATGCCTTACAACGCCCTGAGCTTTTGCAAAACAAGACTACTCGCGTCGTCAACATGAATCAAATCGGAGAAGCCCTTTTAGATAAGGAGAACCCGATTCGTTCCTTATTTGTATACAGCTCCAATCCTGCCCTTGTCGCTCCCAATGCAAACAAGGTTAAGGAAGGACTTATGCAAGAAGACCTATTCACGGTCGTCCATGATTTATTCTTAACTGAAACGGCGCAGTATGCCGACCTGGTCCTTCCCGCCTCTTCATCCTATGAAACGGAGGATTTTTATACTTCCTACTGGCATAATTACATACAAATTCAAAAGCCAGTCATGGAGAAATATGGAGAGTCCAAATCAAATGTGGAATTGTTCAAGCTGTTGGCTGCTAACATGGGATTCGAGGACCAAGCTTTTCAAGACTCTGAGGAAGACATGATCCGTCAAGCACTCGACTTCCCCGAGAATCCTTATTTAGGAAACATCAACTATGAAGCTCTTTCTGAACATCAGTTTGTGAAAGCCGAGATGCGACCACTCTTCCCAGGGAAACTGCCGACACCGAGCGGCAAAATCGAACTCTATTCCGAACGGATGAAACAGCATGGGTACGAACCATTGCCTACCTATACACCCATCGCGAAAGACAGCGACCTGCCGTTCTTATTCATACCGGCGCCGAACCATAATTTCCTGAATTCGACTTTTTCCAATAACGAGAAACATATATCGATGGAAAAAGAACCAAAACTGCATATGAATACGGAAGACGCAGTAAAACGAGGGATAACAGACGGCGATATGGTCCGTATCTGGAATGCACGAGGCGAATGTGTATTAAAAGCCGTCATAGGAGAAAATGTCCTGGCCGGTGTCCTAGTCAGCCAAGGCATATGGCCAAATACACCTGGCAGAAAGCAGCATATCAATGCTCTCACGCCAGACCGGCTCTCCGATATGGGAAATGGTGCCGTCTTCTTTTCCGGCCGTGTTGATGTGGAAAAAGCAGTGTAAATGACGATTTTATTTCTCGCATTCACTCGTTTCCCGGGAAATATCCTCGATTCTTGTAATATATTGACTCAAATTCTGGATTCATTCGCTCCACAAAAAAGGCTGTTCCCTCTGGGGAAGCAGCCTTTTTTGTGGCATCCGAACCATCCTGTTGTTTCGAATGCCATCCTCTTCACGTCTTATATACCTTCTTTTTCGATAGCTGCAAATGTATCGTCCAAGATTTCGATCAACTTTCCTACCTCTGCTTTAGTGATGATCAAAGGTGGTGCAAACACTAGCGTATCTTGATCGAATGTAACAGATCGGCAGATTAAACCATTTTTAGCGGCCTCCGAAACGATCCGTGGAGCCAAGGGGGTTTCGAATCTTCCCCCCGTTTGTTTGTCTTTGACGATCGATATGCCACCAATAAGTCCAAGTGCCCTTACATCCCCGATTATGGGGTGTTTATCTTGAAGCATTTTAAAGCCTGCAAGCAATTCCACTCCACGTTTTTTCGAGTTTTCAATTAAGTTTTCCCGTTCAATGATTTCGATATTTTTCAACGCAACGGCACAAGCCATCGGGTGGCCACTATACGTGTAGCCATGTAAAAGCGTCCCTTTAGAAAGGGCTATGAAATCCTGATGCATCTTATCATTCAGGACAACACCGCCCAATTGTGCATATCCACTCGTCACGCCTTTGGCAAAGCACATCATGTCTGGTATGACCCCGAAGTGCTCTATTCCGAAATACGCACCCGTTCTGCCAAAACCGGTAATGACTTCGTCCGTCACCAACAAAATGCCGTACTCATCACAAATCTCCCTGACTTCCTTGAAGTAGCCTTCAGGAGGCATATTCACGCCACCAGCCCCTTGTATCGGTTCCGTTATGAAAGCAGCGATAGTTTCCGGTCCTTCCTGTACAATGGTCTTGCGCAATTCCTCAATGGAGGAACCATCCACATAACAGAAATCCGGCGCAAGGGAATTCGTGAAGTCGCGGAAAGGCTTCAATCCGGTGGCACTGGTCGCTCCCATCGCCACCCCGTGATAGGAATTCGAACGGGAAATGATTTTTTGCCGGTTGGGCTGGCCTTTTAAGATCCAGTAGTGACGCACAAGCTTAATCGCCGTATCACTCGATTCCGACCCTCCGGACGTGAAGAACACGGCATTCAGATTTCCGGGTGCGATGGAAGCGATTTTGGCAGCCAACCGAATGGCTGGTTCATTACTGAAGGTGGCAAAATTAGAGGTGAACGCCAATTTCTCCATCTGTTCCTTCGCCACTTTGGCAAGTTCGTCCTGCCCATGCCCGATATTCACGTTCCAAAGGGAAGACATCCCATCGAGTACCGTCCTGCCCATGATGTCCGTAAGGTATATCCCTTTACCCTCGGTAAAAATGAAACTCGGTCCATCTTGCTGCTGTTGTTTGATCGCTGTTGTCGGATGGATAAAATGCTTTTTATCCCAATCAATCAATTGCTGAATATCTGTCTTTTCTTTGACCATGTAGAAACACCCTTCTCTACTGATATTTTTAATACAGAGATATGTATTCTGCTAACAAGATGCATGCCGAGGTACTGTGTTCTAACATAACCATTCAGGAAATAATCAGGAGATAAGTCAACCTCTCTATCTAGTTAATTTTCTGAAATATTTCATTTAACATTGTATTATTCTTGTATTTTTTTTATCCCATAAACTTCGAAAATCTTTAGCCAGGCTATCGCTACATGCCATGAAGACCTGCATACCGGGACCCACTAAAAGGCGGGGACACGAGCAAAAAAAAAAAAAACTAGCTGCTAAGATGACAGCTAGTTTTTGATTCCCTACCTTTTCATGGTACTTTCTTTTTATTTTATTGTTATCGAGCACTCACTTCATGTCGTCCATCAGCGAGTGCCTATTCGAATTCCTTCAACACATAGGCCAAGTTTTCACTCACATCACTTGCGAGCAGACTGCTCTTCGCCCTCGTTTCACTCCATTGCTCCGCGCTTACCCCGTGACAGTATACAGCATTGGCCACGGCCGCTTTCTTATCTTCATAGAATGAGATAAATGCAAGGATCATCCCAGTCAAGGTATCACCTGTCCCTCCTTTGGCAAGTCCATCATTGCCGGTCAGATTCACCCATACATCGCCATCGGGAAACGCCATCACCGTATTTCTTCCTTTGAGTACAACGGTCACCTTATTCGAAATCGCATATTCAGATGCGAGGCGCAGGCGGTCTTTCTGGATTTCCTTCGTCGGAAGACCCGTCATTTTACTGAACTCACCAGGATGGGGCGTGACGATCGTCATCGCTTCACGCATGGGATAGTCGCGTTTCTTAAGGGCTCCTGCATCGATAATGATCGGCAGGTCCCTTTTCATTACTTCATGTAACGCCCGTTCGATTTTTTCCTCATTATCCAATCCTGGGCCGATTGCCACTCCCCTTATCCCTTTAGGCATCGCTCCAGCCGCTACCTTTTCCAGTCCATCATGTAAAAATGTGCATTCCGGCACCCGGCTCGCGATAATTGCTGAAGCGAACCTTGTTGTCGCCACAGTCAGTTTCCCGATTCCACTCCGCATCGCGGCAAGGCTCGCCATCATGGCACTTCCCGGCATTTCATCCGTACCCGCTATCAACAGTCCCGTCCCGAATGTCCCCTTATGCGAGGCACTATTTCGCTTCGGGAAGCTTGCGGCAACGTCCCCTTTGGTCCATACTTGCCAATTGGATGTCTGTGGCAAGCCAATATCGAGCACTTCGGTCTGACCATAATACTCAACACTTCCTTCGAGAAACGCCGATGGTTTGTACCCGTGGAGCGTGAATGTTCGGTCAGCCTTTATAGCCTTTTCCACTTCACCGGTATCGGCCAAAACGCCTGTCGGAATATCGATTGCCATCCGAACGGCCTCTTGCTCATTCATCCAATCAATCAGCTGTTCGATATCATTATGGAGTGGCAACCTCGCTCCGACCCCAAGCAGCGCATCTATCAACACATCATAATCCTCACTGATTTCCGATACCTCAAATCCGCAGTGGAGATAATAGCGGTAGTGGCGCTCTGCAGTCTCAGAAACAGGTTCCCCTAGTGGGATAGCGAGCTCACATATGAAACCATGTTGCTTTAAATAACGGGCGAGAACCACTCCATCTCCGCCATTGTTCCCTTTTCCCGCAAGAATCAAGATTCGCTGCGATTTGCTCACATTTTTGACAATGGCTTCAAATAAAGCCCGTCCCGCATTTTCCATCAGCGTAAACGTTTCAAGTCCATGATCCGCTGCAGTTCGATCGATTCTTTTTATTTCCTCGCCTCGATAGATATACAAAACGAAACACCAGCTTTCTACAAGATCCTTACAAGGTCTAGTTTTGGCCCCACTTATCTTTAAAAATCAAATCATCCATCGACCGTCTCTTTTCCCAATTGGCCGTTTCAAGAATCGGTTTATCGGGATATTGATCGGTATAGCCAACAGACATGAGCGCGACAGGCTCCACGTGTGGAGGGATATCCAAAATGTCCCGGATATCATTCTTCTTGTAAAAACTGACCCAGCCCATCGCCAACCCTTCCGCACAGGCGGCTAACCACATATTCTGAATGGCACAGGCCGTCGATAAAATATCCGTTTCAGGAATGGAGTTGCGTCCAAGCACATGAGATCCACCCCGCGTCGGATCACAGGTCACACAAATCGTATAGGGGGCTTCCTTCAAGCCTTCTACTTTCAAACTAAGAAACTTGTTTTCTTTTTCCCCTTCATAATGAACCGCAAGCGCCCTTCTTTCCTTATCCGCGGCCCAGGCCAACCGCTCTTTAATCTCCTGGTCCGAAACGACAATGAAACTCCATGGTTGCATGAACCCAACAGACGGTGCATGATGTCCCGCCTCCAAAATCTTATGCAAGGTATCCTTTGAGATGGGATCGGGTAAAAAACTCCGGATATCCCTCCGGCTATAAATCGCTTTATATACACCAGCTTGTTCATCATTAGTAAACATACTTCTCCTCCATTATCTCTATCTCTTAGAGAAATTTATCTAAATATTAATATTCAATATGAATTTTACAGGTAAACCCTTACAATGAAAAGCAGCCTCATCCTTCCTATTCTATGACAAAAACCGGAATCGATGAAGGATAGCTAGGGGAAATGGACGCGGGGTACAAGACCTTCATCCGCGAGAAAGGAAAGGAACGAGACTCTATTCATCTCGTTCCATCCACAATCAGGTTGACCCTATCTCGTGGAAGATGTGCATCGACATAGAGATCTTCATAGACCATCCAGTTATCTTCCCACATGGAACGCATCTCTTCCCCATCACGCTCAATTCCACGGTCTAATCGTTTCTCCCGGGGGCACTCCACCCAAATGGTAAAATTATAGAAGGCAGCCAATTCATAGCGAGTGGAGTATGTGCCTTCAATGATGACAGTCCCACCCACTGGGATGGTATGCCACTCAGCCATTGCATCCGATTCCCAATCATAACGTTGGTAGACCGCTTCTTTCCCTGAGGTAAGCGGTTCCAAAACTTGACTGAAGACACGGGACCAATCGTAGTTCACACCAATCAAATTCCCGACTGGAGGCAACTGGGCCCTTTGAGAAGAAGGAAAATAGAAATCATCCATATGAACAATTGTGACATCCTGACAATGAGCTTTTATATAGGCAGCAAGGGTACTTTTCCCCGAACCACCGCGACCATCTATGGCAACTAAATATGGCCTTCGGTTTCCAGGGGAATTCTGGATTTCAGCAATAAGTTGGGAAATCGTGTGCTGGCCACGAATTGTTGGGAAATTCATCAAACCCCTCCTCTTCCTATATATTTCTCTACACCCTCCCAAGAAACCCTCCTTGGGCGCGCAAAAAAATTGAAAGAAGGTACAAAATATGAATTCCATTCCCTTTGCCGTCATCTTCGACATGGACGGCACCCTGTTTCAAACCAATAGGATTTTAGGTTCATCACTTGAAAGAACGTTCAAAGTCCTTCGGTCAGAAGGAAATTGGCAGGGAGAAGCCCCTCTTGCCACATACCAAAAAATCATGGGGGTTCCACTAAAGGTCGTATGGGAAACCTTATTGCCAAATCACGCCGAGTCTATTCGGAATCAAGCCGACCGACTCTTTCTTGAATGTTTGAATCAAGAGATCAAAGAAGGAAAAGGTCAGCTTTACCCAAACGTCATCGAGACCTTGTCAGTCTTTAAACAACAAGATATTCCAATATTCATAGCCAGCAACGGACTTGAAAAGTATTTGGAAGAAATCTGTACATATTTTCATCTGCATGAATACCTTACGGACATTTACAGTATCGAAAGGTCATTGAAAGGCTCGAAAACGGATCTAGTTCACATGTTGTTGAGAAACTATAACATTGAAGAAGCCGTCCTGGTTGGCGACCGAAAGTCCGATATCGAAGCTGCAAAGGAAAATGGATTAGTGGCCGTCAGCTGTCCATTTGGTTTTGCGACTGTCAATGAATTGGTGGAAGCAGATCTTCTCATCGCGGATTTTTTTGAATTACAAGCATATGTTTTTAAACGAATATCAACGCTCTCTTTCTAACAGATCTTTCTGTTCCGCTAGCCATACCACTATTTTATCTTGGATGTCCCTGATTCCCTTTTCCTCCACGAAGTTGTTCAAAAGAATTGAAAAGATGATGCCTTCCCCACTTTTGGTGGTCACATATCCAGACAAAGTGCTCGTAGCGGAAATCGTCCCCGTTTTAGCGCGGACATTTCCCACGGCCGCCGTCTTTTCCATCCGATTCCTTAATGTACCGCCTATCATCTTTTCTTTAACCCCAGCAACCGGCAGTGCATTGAGATAGGAAGGAAACCATGTTTTTTCCCGAACGGAATAAAGGAGTTTGGTCAATTCGTTCGCTGAGATCAGATTGACCTGGCTAATCCCTGAACCATCCCGCATCATGGTCGATTGCGTGTCCATCCCCATCAGCTCGAGCTTACTTTCTGCTATCTTCAATCCACTCTCCCAACTGCCTTCCCCCTTCGCTGCCTTCCCCATTTCCTTCACCAAAACTTCAGCATGTGTGTTATTGCTCAGTTTCATGAAGGGAACCAGCAATTGTGAAAGGGTCATCGAATCATGGCTGGCAATTTTCCTAGCTTGCGCGGGTGTTTTTCCTTGTTTGGTCGTACCTAACACCTTGATGCCTTGCCGTTCCATCGATTGTTCAAATAATCTTAGGGCATATTTGGTAGGATCAATCACCGCCATATATTCTTTTGTCGGCAAGCCATGTTCCGGCATAGTCCCCGTTACCGTCAAGACATTTCGCTCATGATCGCGTTCGACCTTGATTTTCTGCTTTCTGTCCGGTGCTACGGTTATCGCTTCATTAACGACTGTTACATAGTCCGTTTCCGGTTGCATCGTCACGGTTGCTTTTTTTCCAGCCCTTTTCCCTGGTGATATCTCCAGAAGGACAGTCCCGGTATCATACTCCTCATCGGGTGCGGCGGTTAAGGCTGAAACGGCCGCCCCGTAGTACTCTTGCTCATCACTTCGTATTAAATCAGGCGAATGGCGTTCATCGTCATACCATGTATCATCGCCGATAAGATCTCCATGAACATAGTGGATTCGATGTTGCTTCAACACCTTCGCCAAACCATCAAAGTCCTTTTCAAGAAGGGTTGGGTCTCCTTTTCCCTTCAAATAGACATCCCCCTGAAGGACGTTCGCGACCTGAATGCCTTTTATGTATAGTTCCGTTTGGAAGACATGCTCCTCCCCTAACGTTTCAAGTGCCGCTGCCGCTGTCAGAAGTTTCATGTTCGATGCCGGTCTCATCCTTATATCCGCATCATGCTCATACACCAATTCCCCTGTATCTGCCGAACGGATTGAAATTCCGGCTAAGGCCCCGGTTAAAGCAGGCGACTCATGTACGATACGCTTGATTTCACCAGCCATCGATTCCTCTTCATAAGCAGCCTGCATCGTTTCCCCATTAAAAAAGCACATCAAAAACAGAAAGAAAATAATGTATACTTTCCTTATAAAGGTCAAATCCATTTCACCTACTTTTAAATTTCATTCACATGTCCCTTCATATCAGGCATACACAGTATTCCGTATTCCAGGAAAGCCTCACCTCAGGGACTTTTTTAGCTCTAAAGGGAACTTTTACTAAGAATCATCCGTATAAAAGTAATGACACAGTAAGGAGTGAACATATGTATTCAAAGATTCAAGCGCCAACAAAGAAAATTTCGAAAGAATCCATCAAGGTTTGGCGGATGACGGAAACCATCACCAACCTCATTATTCTCGTCATACTCGGCATCTTATTATTCGTTGATACTTATTTTTCCTGGAAAGAGTGGATTGGATGGGTTTTAATCGGACTGACCATCATCGAATGCTTTTCCGCCATTTGGTCCATCATCATCGCCCCCATTTTATTGCAAAAATATTGGCGATATGACGTAAGCGAAGAATTCATCCAAACGAAACATGGAGCGTGGTACGAATCCCATGAACTCATCCCGATGACGAAAGTTCAATCGGTCGAGCTGAACCAGGGGCCGTTTCTACGGAAGTATGGCCTTTATACAATTAGTATCGGAACCATGGGCGACTCACATACCATACCCGCCATTCCGGAGAAAGAGGCGTATGAACTTCGAGATAAAATTGCGCACTACGCCAAGATAAAGGAAGTGGAATGACATGGCGGAACAATCCAAACGGTTACACCCGCTCAAAATCCCATTTGAAATGTGGAATGTGCTGAAGAAGGAATTCTTTTTAATTATCCTCCTTTATGTATTGAATTTTGGTACGGAAAAGGTTTATATGATCGTGCTGCAACTCATCTATCTCTTATACTTCGTATGGAAGGTCATTTCATTGACTTTGAACTGGTTCACCTATACATATCATATAAAAGAAGGAAACATTCAGATCAAGTCCGGGCTTATTTCCAAGTCCTATCGGACAGTTCCGCTTCACAAAATACAAAACGTCCAACGACGGACAACCGTCCTTCATAAGTTTTTCCACTTAACTTCTTTAACGTTCGAAACGGGAATGACTGGTGACCAAGGTTCTGTCTTGTTTGAGGCGATTTCTTTAAAAGAAGCCCAACGACTTGAAACGGAATTTTCCTCACAAGAAATCCCGGCTGTAGAAGAAAATCATCTGGAAGAGGACAGCTTGAAAGAAACGGGTGCTGAACAAACCATACATTTCACACCGACTAAACGGGATGTGTTAAAAGCTTCCTTCACGTCACTAAGCTTCCTGGCCATCATTCCGATTGTCGCTACGATTTATAAAACACTTGATGATTTTTTCAATCTGGAAAATGCCGAAGGGGCTGTGGCATCATTTTTGAATTCATGGCTAACCATAACCATCGCTCTCATTGTTTTAGTAGGATTAGCTATTGGTTTTGGAATTATATCGACGTTCGTGAAGTATGGGAAGTATGAAATTTCATCCGATGCCAAACGTGTGTATATAAAAAAAGGGGTGCTCGATGAATCTGCCTTTTCGATTCAGAAAGAAAAGGTGCAGGCGGTGGAAATCACCCAATCCCTCATCAAAAGAATGCTTGGATTAGCGGAGGTGAAACTGATAAGCGCGGGAAGTACAGGAGATGAAAAACTGGAAACGAATACGCTCTATCCATTTTTATCGGTTGACCGTGCCCATGCCATAATCGAAGAGATTTTGCCTTCTTACAAGGTGGAACGCTCCATGCACCCCTTATCGAAACAAGCTTTCATCGTGCGAATGCTAAGGCCAAGCTATCTCTGGATAGTTGTGACGGTTGCCATTTTTATTTTCAAGCCAGCGATATGGTATATTTCCTTGATTCTTTTCGTACTCATTTATACATCGAGAATCATAGATTACAAAAATGGCCGCTATTTATTACATGACGAATTCATTCAATTTAAATCAGGAAGTTTGGAAACGTCCCTGTTCATCACGAAAAGAAGCAAGGTCATTCAGATTAAAGTCGAACGCTCAAGACTGCAAAAACGCTTTGGGCTCGCATCGATTGAAACCATTAACCGTTCCAAACCGGTACATCATACCAAGCTACAAGATGTTTCCCTTGAATATGCCGACGAGTTTTACACATGGTATATTGATCGCACGAAAAACATTCAAGTCGAATAACCAACCAGAAGAAAGAGTTGACTGCATCCAGTCAGCTCTTTTTTTGTAAGTCTAATTGGCTGACAATGGAGGTCACTACTGTTTTTAATGGATTCATCATTACATGAGATGTCTGTTGTTCGAATCGCTTGGCTGCATCCACCATCGATAATTGAGCAACAGAAATTGCCTTTTGATCATCTTGAACGAGTTGATGTAAGACCTTGATGATTTCAGCATTGTACTCTTCTTTCAATCCTTTCATGATTAATTCGAAAGTATTTTCCATGATCATAATCTCCAAATCCAAGGATTTTTGATGGATTTCCGCATACTTTTCAAGACGCTCCACGGTACCATTAACTGTTGCTGGGTTCGTAAAAAGGAGAATCTGAGGTTGAGATAGCGTACAGATGTATTCGAAGTAAGGTTCATCAATTTTAATGATGGGCACGGATGCTACCATACGTTGGTCTTGTAAAAGGACGATATAGTTCGTGCAAGTAATTAGGATAGCATCCACTTCACATTGAGCGATCCAATCCAGTTGCTCTTTTACTTTTTTCTTTGCTTCTGTTTTATCGTAATTCCCAACAGACGTCATTCGATACATTATGGAAGAGTCCACAAAATGCATGAGATCGATGTCATAGATTGAAAGAGCTCTTTCTATATATTCTATATTTGAATAATGGGCATGAAGGCATCCTAATCTTTTTTTCAACTCACCATTCCCCCTTCATTATGCTTTCTGATTATTCTACCAGTAAAATTCCTTTCTTGGATAATCTTTTCTTTCCTGTTTCAATCACTTTACCTCCTAATATAAGTCATTATTATGAATTTTCTAAAAAAACTAAAAGATAGGGAAACTAAGCCGAAATATCTAAAGAACTCATAAGAAGTAGATATAAAGGAGCAAACCTATGAAACGTCTGAAAAACTGGTACTTCAATTCTCTTAAAAAACAAATACTGATACCCTTTTTAGCTTTAATTATTATTAGCGGATTTCTCATATCCTACGTAGCCTATGATCAAAGCATTGAACTAACGACAGATGAACTGAAAAATACGACAGAAGGTCAAGTAAAATCAATG
This sequence comes from Peribacillus sp. NPDC046944, assembly GCF_050272735.1. Lineage (NCBI taxonomy): Bacteria > Bacillati > Bacillota > Bacilli > Caryophanales > Bacillaceae > Peribacillus > Peribacillus sp. NPDC046944. The sequence goes on along the minus strand of NZ_JBNNML010000002.1, from coordinate 364,040 downwards.
AATGAAGTATCCGATCGCTTCTTCCAAGAAAAGGAAAAGAATTTAGACAGGATAAGCAAAGATGTGGCCATGACCACACCCCATTCAGACGCTGATTCCATACTTACTGAGTTTACCAATACCCAAACAACCAATGAAGAGATCATCAGCTTGTACATGGGGACGGAGAAGGAAGGACAGACGATCATCTTCCCTAAAGCCTATTTACCTGGTGACTTTGACCCAAGGCAACAAGATTGGTATCAAGAGGCTTTGAAAGGAAAGAATGAAGTCATATGGACCGAGCCTTATACGGATACTGCGACCAATTCCCTTATCATCACGGCAGCAAAAGCAATCTATGATGGCGATAAATTGGTCGGCGTTCTTGGTGTCGACATCGCGATGGAAACGTTACTGAATACGATCAATCAGACGAAATTCGGGAAAACGGGATATGCCATTCTACTGAATGAGAAAGGGTCTATCCTTGCCCACCCTGATCAATCGAAAATCATGAAGGATCTTTCGGCTCAACCCATTTTTCAGCAAATGAAAGGTGAATCAGGATCTATGATCCTGGATTTTGAGGATAAAAGGCAAATCATCGGATACTCATCCAGTCCTACTACTGGTTGGAAAATAGCTGGAGTCGTGGATAGAGATGAAGTGGTGGACCGTGCAAGCTCTATGGTCATGCACAATATCCTGGCCATGATCGTCACTTTTACTTTGGCTACCATTTTTTCCATCTTCATCACACGTTCTTTGACAAAGCCCATTAAACGCCTTCAAGAATCCATCAAGAAAATGGCTGGCGGTGACTTCGCCTCCACGATTTCCATTTCCAGTGGGGACGAACTCGGCAAGCTTGCAGAAGACACCAACACCTTAGCAGAGAATATGAGTGCCATGCTTAAAAATGTCCATGCCCTTTCCAATAAGGTTGCCGATTCCTCCATGTTGCTCGTTGCCAGTGCCGAAGAGAATTCGGCTGCCGCAAACGAAGTCGCCATGACGATGGAACAAATCGCTTCAGGTGCCATTGATCAGATCGAAGTCGGCCAAGATAACGAAACGGCCATAGAGCTCATGGCCGACAAAATCAACAACCTGGAAAATCAGGCAGAAAAAATGTCGCTTGCCTCCGATGACATGTTCAAGGCATCGGAAAATGGAATGATCACCGTTCAGGGCCTAAAACAACAATTCGATGTTACAGCCCAGATATCCAACCAGATGAGTACAGCCGTAAAGTCACTGGATGTTCGATCCCATACGATTAGCGATATCGTCAAAACCATAACAGGGATTGCCGGGCAAACCAATTTACTCGCCTTGAATGCAGCCATCGAGGCAGCCAGGGCAGGCGAGCATGGAAAAGGTTTCGCCGTCGTTGCCGATGAAGTGAAAAAATTGGCCGAACAAACGGAACACTCCTTAAAGGAAATAGCAGAAATCATTTTTGCCATGCAAACTGATACCGCAAATACGGTTAGCTTGATTGATCAGGTCAACCAGAAAATCGATCATCAGAGTACATCCGTCACGAACACCGAAGTGGCCTTTGGCGATATTGCATCAATCATCTCTACCACATTCAGTAACTTTGATGAAATAACAAGTACCATGCACGAAATGATTGCCCAGATTGCCGTGATGTCAGGCAACGCGAAACAACTAAACTCCGTTAGTCAGGAGGCAGCTGCCGGCACAGAAGAAGTGTCCGCTTCAATCGAAGAGACGAATGCCTCCATGGAACAATTAAATGCCCTGGCTGGGGAATTGGACAGCCTATCGCAGGAAATGCACAAGGAGATCCAGAAATTCAGCTACTAAACAAAAGAAAGAGCAGAAGCCAAAAGGCCCTGCTCTTTTTACACGCTCTAAATTAAAGTGGTCTTCTTCTATTCGTAAGCGTTTCATCCGTTTCCGTAATACCTGTGTATGAAGAGTTACCCCTTTTCGCATCGGCATCCACCAATACAAGCAGTTTCCCATTCTTAACATCCGATTCATATTGAGTGGCTTCACGCTCAGGGATACCGAGGCCAATCAATGTACCGGCCAAACCACCTGTACCAGCTCCTACTGCCGCACCAGCTAATGTAGCTGCAATCGGTCCAGCCGCAAGTACCGGTCCGATTCCTGGAATGGCCAAAGCACCGATTCCCGCTAAGAATCCAGCTGTTCCGCCTAAAACTCCACCAGTGGCAGCTCCAGTAGCAAGCCCTTCCTCTACTTTCGTTCCTGTTTCTTTTTTCACCGTTCTAAGTTCTTCTTTATCTTTAGCAACCACCGAAATATCATCTTGAGTATATCCTTGAGCCTGTAATGCCTCAACTGCCTGAATGGCCTCTGATCCAGTATCATAAACTCCAATTATACGTTTATCCATATCTATCATCCTCCTTAAAGAATGTTGTTTGTCGCTCCCTCTTTACATACCCCCGGAATCCAAAGCACTAAACACATTTCCACCGGAAAAGATTTATGGTTCAAGCCCATTTATAAGGGTATATAAAATTATAGTTTGCATACTTATAGGAGGGTTTTTTTTAATGCTTATCGATTTACTGAAAGATTTAGTCTCCATTGACAGTTCCTCCAAAGAAGGGGCCAATGAAGCAGTGGATTTCTGTGCCGGTTGGCTTAAGGGCCAGGGATTGACTGTGGATGTGATTGAAAATAACGGGTACAAAATGCTCGTTAGCGAAATCGGGAGTGGAGAAAAAACATTGATATGGAATGGCCATGTTGATGTAGTGAGCGGGACGCCTAATCAATTCTTCCCCGAGGTGCATGAAGGGAATTTATATGGCCGTGGAACGGCCGATATGAAAGCGGGGGTTGCAGGTATGATGTGCGCCTTCGCCGAATTGAAAGATAGGGACTTAGGGTTGAAAATCCAGCTACAAATCGTTTCCGATGAGGAAATCGGGGGCTTGAACTGCTCCGGCTACCTAGCGAAGCATGGATATCGAGGCGATTTCGTCATCTGTGCAGAACCCACGCAGTTAGGCATCGGCCTACAGGCTAAGGGCTCCCTTCGCCTCGATATCGAAGTTTCCGGTAAATCCGCACATGGAAGCCGTCCATGGGAAGGTGTCAATGCCATCGAAAAGGCCTATGATATCTATAGAAAAATCAAGGACCTTCCTTTCACACGGGAACATACCCCCCTTTACGCTTCCCCCTCTCTCAATCTCGCAAAAATAAAGGGCGGAGATGTGTACAATAAAGTACCGGATGCTTGTTTACTCAGTCTCGATATTCGTTATCTTCCAACCCAGACAATGGAGGAAATCGTCGAGCAAATCGAAACCGTGGTAGGCAAGAACGTCCATATTAACATGTATAGTAAACCCGTTAATACGGAAGAAAACGATCCTTACATCACCCTACTCCGTCCGATTATCGAAAAGAACACGAAACAGGAAGCGGTCGTCTTCGGTCAACATGGCTCCGCTGACACCATCTTCTTTGCAGCGTACGGCATCCCAGCCATCGAATTCGGTCCAAAAGGGGAGAATTGGCATGGTGACCGGGAATGCGTCAATCTCGAATCCGTCGAAGTCTATCAAAAAATGCTCGTTGATTTTGCCTCTGAATTCATTTTACAAAAATAAGTATAGAAGGAAGCCGATATGTCCATCTATCGGCTTCTTTTTATAGAAGAATCCATCATGAACGTCACTTCTAACCTCTTAAAACGGAAAGTTCTCTTCTTCCCATATAATTGACAGCCTTTTCTTTCAAAAATGACTCGTCATATCCTCTTAAAATGACAAAACCATAAAGTAGGCTTTTAAGCCCATACTTTTTCCGCTTATTTTTCCATATTCATACAAAATACATTATGAAATCAAGTAATCTTCCAAATTTTATAGAAAATTATGAAGTATTTCGTGATAAAAGTTCAAATTAATATTATTCCTTTTACCTAGTTTATTTTTCAATGAAATGTTTTTGTAACACAATTACTATGCCACCGAAACATTATTGTCATATAGACCTGTTATTCTAAGTCTACGCTTTAAAACAAAGGAGAATATTAATTGAAAAAAATACTACTTCCTATTATCACTGCTTTCTTCCTGGTATTTAGTTTTTCCGGAGTTTCATCAGCTGCTACTACTACATATAAAGTTAAAAGTGGTGACACACTATGGGGCATCGCGAGTAAACATAACATAACGGTCAATCAACTAAAGAGTTGGAACAACCTTAAAAAAGATCATATTAAACCAAAACAAGTTTTAAAAGTTAAGAAAACTGTAACGAAGGCAAAACCCAAAGCAAAAAAAGCATCAAAGAAATATAAAACTATCACAGTCAATGCTACAGCCTATACAGCGAACTGCAAAGGGTGCAGCGGGATTACGGCAACTGGCCTTAACCTGAAGAAAAACCCTAAAGTCAAAGCTATTTCTGTCGATCCTAAAGTCATTCCACTAGGAACAAAAGTTCATGTAGAAGGTTACGGAGATGCCGTAGCAGCAGATAAAGGCAGTGCGATTAAAGGAAAAAAAATCGACGTCTTCTATTCTTCTAAAACAAAAGCTCTTAACTGGGGCAGAAAAACAGTAAAAGTGAAAGTCTATCAATAAAAAGTAATCAGCTTGTAACAATTCAGGCTGTTTTTTTTTGCCTTTTTTTCTTTTATAGTCATTATTTCACCATTCATATTTACTGAAAATTCAGCTAATGGTATGATTGGTCCATCAATCAGAAGCGAGGTGTACATATTGAAGATAGTCGTTATCGGAGCCGGTGCACTTGGTTCCTATTATGGAGGTAGACTACAGCAAGCAGGACAACAGGTTCAATTCGTCGTCCGTAAAAACCGAGCCCAACAATTGAGAGAGCAAGGGTTGAACATAACAAGCCCTCATGGAAACTATGAGTTTAACGAACTTCAATTCACAGAGGACGTACATGACATACAACAAGTTGACTTGGTCCTCCTAACGGTAAAAGGGTTCCACCTGAGAGGGGCGCTGCCTGACTTGAAGGTCCTGGTCGATAAAGGGGCAAAGGTTCTTCCCCTTTTAAATGGACTCGAGCATATCTCCATACTTCAGGATGAACTGGGCGAAGCGAACGTCATAGGGGGAAGTGCCTTCATTATCGCTACCTTAAACGAAAAAGGCCATGTCGTACACTCTAACCGGAACCATGACTTAATTTATGGCCCGCTTCATCCCTCTCAACAAGAGATCTGCGATGAGTTTGAACAAGCAGTTAGTTCAGCCATCATGGGAGCAAGCAGGACAGAAAACATCTTAATTCGTCTATGGATTAAATATATGTTCATTACTGCTTTCTCCGGCGTGACAACAGCATCCAATCTTCCCATAGGGACCATACGCAACTATCCAGAAACGAACCGGGTACTGGAAAAGGCGCTTGTGGAAATGCAGATGCTCGCTAACGCTCATGGCATTGGATTGACGGAAAGGAATGTCGCTCAGGCACTGGAGGACATAGCGGCTTTACCCGACGAAGCTACCTCCTCCATGCATCAGGACCGTCGGAAAAATCAATCCCTTGAAGTCGAGCATTTACAAGGGGGTGCCCTAAGGCTCGCCAAAAATGCCCATATCCAACTTCCTGTGATTGAAACCCTCTACGCACTCATCAAGCCTTTTGAACAATGATTTTTCTTAGGCACCAGTTTTAAAACTGGTGCTTTCTTGTTCCTCCTCTCTTCTCCCTCTCTCTCACTTTCCAAGACCAAAAAGACCAAAAAGAACAATATCACCAAAAGAATATTCTGACTCTTCCTTCTGTTACACTATAGTTAATTAAAGAAAGCGCTATCATATAACAAAGGAGAATACAGTATGAAACTATTAAAAAATCTAACTGTCCAAGTCATCATAGGTATCATTCTCGGTATTACAGTCGGTTTCTTATTCCCTGCTTTCGGTGAACAGCTGAAAATCTTAGCTGATTTGTTTATTAAAATGATAAAAATGGTCATCGCACCCATCATATTCTTAACCGTCGTTATCGGCATTGGCGGCATGGGTGACATGAAGAAAGTGGGTCGTATCGGTGGGAAAGCCCTCCTTTACTTCGAAATCGTTTCCACCGTTGCCCTTGCGATTGGTCTTATCGTGGTCAACCTGTTAGGACCGGGTAAAGGATTTAACATCGATTCAGTGGAAGGCGGAGATGTATCGCAATATACAACCGCTGCTGAGGAAACAGAACACGGTGCCATAGCCTTTATCTCCAATATCATCCCGGACAATGCTGTCGCTGCAATGGCCGGTGGAGACTTGCTTCCTATTCTGTTCTTTGCCGTCTTGTTCGGTATCTCCATGGCAATGATCGGACCAAAAGTACAACCTGTCGTCTCCTTCTTACAACATATAGCGGATATTTTCTTCGGCATCGTTGGGATCATCATGAAGTTTTCACCGCTGGCGGCATTTGGGGCCATGGCCTATACCATCGGTAAGTTCGGGCTTGGTTCTCTAAGTTCTTTAGGACAATTAATGGCTAGCGTATATATTACCATGGCGTTATTCATCATCATCGTCCTTGGGGGCATCGCAAAATTCTATGGCTTCAACATTTTCAAATTCATCGCTTATTTAAAAGAGGAACTTCTATTGGTATTGGGAACTTCTTCTTCGGAATCCGCATTGCCAAGTGTGATGAAGAAACTTGAGAATTACGGATGTTCAAAATCCGTGGTCGGGCTGGTCGTACCGACCGGTTATTCCTTTAACCTTGATGGCACATCGATTTACCTGTCGATGGCAGCCATTTTCATCGCCCAAGCTTATGGCGTGGATTTAAGCATCTGGCAGGAAATAACCCTTCTTGGAATCCTGATGCTAACATCTAAAGGGGCTGCAGGTGTAACAGGGTCCGGTTTCATCACCCTTGCGGCAACATTGGCTGCTTTCCCGATGATTCCTGTTGAAGGCATGGCACTTCTTTTAGGAGTCGACCGCTTCATGTCGGAAGCTCGTGCCATCACGAACCTGATCGGAAACAGTGTTGCTACAGTTGTCATTTCTAAAACAGAAGGCGAATTTGATCCAACTCATTCAAACTACAACAATTTGGATGAAGTAGCCGCCTCCACAGATCGATGAAGAACGGACACTAAGAAAGAGGATAGATGGGAAGCAGAACTCTCTGCCCGCATCTATCCTCTTTTCCATATGCATTCTTACTTCCTTACTGTCCCTTGAAACACTTCTTCACTCCGTTTTATTGTCCCTATTGACTGAACCCACCATCATTTCTTAAAACTTATCAATCATATTCATTTAAGATTTCCCGAAAAGTGTTTATACTTTTATATAGCAGATGATATTAGCTTATAGACATTCACTCTAAATAAAGAACAAAATGATACAAAACGGGAGGTTTTATCATGAAAGATTACGGATTATACATTAATGGGGAATGGTCCGATCACGGACTTGAAAAAATCGAAGTGAAAAACCCGGCAACCGATGAAATTGTCGCCACTGTCCCAAAAGGAGGAGCCACGGAAGCAGCCAAAGCTGCCGATGCAGCTTATGCGGCCTTTACTGATTGGGCTGCCCTCTCGGTTTATGAACGTGCGGATTTGATCTGGAAATGGCATAAATTGATCGACGACAATAAAGAAGAACTGGCTAGAATCATGACAGAGGAACAAGGTAAACCATTGAAAGAAGCCCTTGGGGAAATGAACTATGCGAATGGATTTTTATCCTGGTTTGCCGAAGAAGGAAAACGGGTGTATGGGGAAACGATACCTGCTTCCACTACGAATAAGCGACTTTTTGTAACCAAACAACCAGTCGGGGTCGTAGCCGTCATTACCCCATGGAATTTCCCGGCGGCGATGATTACGCGAAAAGTGGCACCCGCACTTGCCGTCGGCTGTACCGTTGTCATTAAACCGGCGAATCTGACGCCGATTACAGCTTTGAAAATGGCCGAATTGGCTGAAGAAGCAGGCATTCCAAAAGGTGTCATCAATGTAGTGACAGGTAAATCATCGGAAATCGGCGAATCTTGGCTTCAAGATACCCGGATTCGCAAATTGACCTTCACTGGTTCAACGGAAGTCGGGAAAACTTTAATGAAGGGCTCTGCCGAAACCGTGAAGAAGATATCGCTTGAGCTGGGTGGCCACGCTCCCGCCATCGTTCTGGAAGATGCCGACCTCGATAAAGCCGTTGAGGGCATCATTAGTTCGAAATTCCGGAACGCCGGACAAACATGCGTGTGTTCAAACCGCATTTATGTTCATGAATCCATCCAGGACGTCTTCATCGAGAAGCTTGTTGCCAAAGTGAACGAACTGAAAGTGGGCAACGGTTTGGAAGAAGGCGTCGACATCGGACCTCTTATTGACCAAAGTGCAGTCGAAAAGGTACAAAAGCAAATTGACGAAGCCATCAATAGCGGAGCCAAACTCGAAGCTGGTGGGAAATCGATTGGCGGACTCTTCCTTGAACCGACCATCCTTTCCAACGTCAGCGATAGCATGCTTTGCATGAATGAAGAAACATTCGGACCACTAGCACCGATTGCTTCCTTCAAGACAGATGAAGAAGCGGTACAACGTGCAAACGACTCGATTTTCGGGCTGGCAGCATACGTCTTCACCGAGAACATCTCAAGGGGCATTAAAGTCACCGAAGCCCTGGAATTCGGGATCGTCGGCTTGAACGATGGCCTCCCTTCCGTTCCACAGGCACCATTCGGCGGATTCAAGCAAAGTGGGCTTGGCCGCGAAGGCGGACATCATGGGATTGAAGAGTTTTTAGAGGTCAAATATATTTCACTAGGCCTATAATCAAATATTGGTACAAAAAAAACGGGACCAACTCTCAAAGAGTCGATCCCGTTTTTTCATTCAATTAAATCTTCCCCGAGTTTTTCCTCTTTCCTGATCCTGATGAACTTAACGATATTCAATACAATCGTTTTAATGACGGAATAAGTCGGTACAGCCAGGATCATCCCAATGATGCCTGCGATGTTTCCCGCAACCAATAAAAGGATGATGATGGTTAACGGATGCGTATTTAGCTTTTTCCCGATGACCAGCGGTGAAATGACATTACCGTCCAACTGCTGAACAATCGTGATGACCACTATGACCAAAAGCGCCTGTGTCGGCGAATGAATCAAGGCCACGATCACTGCAGGAGCGGCTCCAATAAATGGGCCGACATAGGGAATGATATTGGTAACGGCACCTATCAATGCAAACAGGAAGGCATAAGGCAAATCAATGATTAAATACCCCACGAACGTCCCAATTCCAACAAACAAGCAGACTAGCATTTGCCCCTGTATGTATGTCGTAAGGGTCTCTCCCGTTTCCTTAAGAACGGATAATGCCGGTTTGTGATAACGGACCGGTACAAATTTCATGATGGAGCTTGGTAGCTTATCGCCATCCTTCAACATATAAAACAGGATGAATGGAACCGTTACGACTACCAACGTTATATTCGTGACAACGCTGAATACAGAAGACAGACTTTTAGTAATATTGCCCGGTAGGTCCGTCAAGTATCTTTGAAGGGAATCTCCCACTTCTTTCAAAGACACATAATCCTGTTCCATCGTCCACATGAACCATCTTGATTTGGATAAATCTTCGATGAACGTTCTGGATTGATTAAAATAATCAGGAAGGTTATTGATCAAATCCGTGACCTGACGTGAAAGGGACGGGCCGACAAGACCGACCAATAAACTTACTAAACCAAGGAATATTACATACAGCAGTAAAATCGCCAATCCCCTCGGCACTCTCCTTTTCACGAGCAAATCGACCGTCGGATTGAACAAGAAATAAAGAAAACCGGAAATGAGTATCGGAAAGAACAAAGTTGAAGTGAAAATCACGATTGGTTCAAAAAGAAACGAAATCTTCGTCCCTACATAAAATAACACGGACAATAGCAATAGCTCTAATGTCCAAAAATGCAGTTTAGCCTTGAACAAGTTATCTCCTCCTATATAACTCTTCTTTTTCTAAAGTGATAATCCATTATGTATGTAAAATTTTATAATGCTACCTATCATTGATAGAAGTTTACCATACTTCCATTACCACAACGTAAAATTCTGTATAAAATTTATTTCAATGAATCCCAGGATTTACATTGGTAAAAAATCATCCTTCTCAAGGCAGTCTTTTAGAGCGGGAAACCCTTTTATCGGTCAAAACGATCAATATATCGGTCAAACATGGCTTTTATCGGTCTATTCAACCTATTTATCGGTCAAATCCAGCACTTTATTGGTCAAACCCCATCTCAGCAAACAAAAAAACCCCGCTGCAATGAGCGGGGTCCATCATCTTATTTTTGATCTTGAAGAGTAGCTTCAAGCATTGTACCGTTCTTGGCAAGGTTTGTATACCAAGAGAATGCTTTTTCAAGAACATGCGGTGTTTGGTGTCCACCAGTTAGAGCGACAGCTTCGTTGAAATAATCACGAAGTTGTTGACGGTAATCCGGATGTGCACAGTTTTCAATGATTGCATGTACACGTTCTTTTGGTGCTAGACCGCGTAAATCAGCGTAACCTTGTTCTGTAACGATAACATCCACATCATGCTCAGTGTGGTCAACGTGAGATACGAAAGGAACGATACTTGAGATTTTGCCGCCTTTTGCATAGGACTTCGTTACGAAGATACCCAAGCGTGCATTACGAGCATAGTCTCCAGAACCACCGATACCATTCATCATTCTTGTACCAGAAACATGTGTTGAATTTACGTTTCCGTAAATGTCACATTCTAACGCAGTGTTGATAGAAATCAATCCAAGACGACGGATGACTTCCGGATGGTTAGAAATTTCTTGTGGACGAAGAACGAGTTTATCACGATATTTATCAAGTTCGCCATATACTTGCTTACCTTTTTCTTCAGCCAAAGTAATGGAGCAACCTGAAGCGAATTTAACTTTTCCAGCATCGATAAGATCGAATACTGCATCTTGTAACACTTCAGAGTATACTTCTAAATCTTTGAATTCAGAATCAATTAAACCATTCAATACGGCGTTTGCAACGGAACCTACACCTGATTGAAGTGGTGCAAGCGATTCAGTTAAACGACCAGCCTTGATTTCTTCGCGAAGGAAGTTAGTAAGGTGATTGGCCATGACAGCAGTCTCTTCATCAGGAGGCACGATTGTAGAAGGTGCATCCGTAACTGTTGCCACAACAATCCCTTTCACTTTTTCAGGATCAACAGGAATACCGATCGAACCAATACGATCACTTGCACTCGTCAATGGAATCGGTTGGCGCTCACCTTGTTGAGCTGGTAAATATATATCATGCATGCCTTCTAATCCTTCTGGATGAGACACGTTTAATTCGATGATGACATTCTTCGCTTCTTGTACGAAGATAGCTGAGTTACCTACAGAAGTTGTCGGAATGATTAATCCGTCTTCTGTGATAGCCACTGCTTCGATGATAGCAAAGTCGATTGGTCCAACAATCCCTTGACGAACTAATTCAGCCGTATGAGATAGATGTTGGTCGACATAAGTGATTTCATCAGCATTGATTTTATTACGAATACCTTTATCCGCTTGGAATGGTAAACGTTTATTTATGAGTCCGGCTTCCGCCATATGTTGGTCGACTTCAGGTCCTAATGATGCACCTGTATATACGTCAACTTTGAATTTTTCAGTTTTCGCTCTTTCAACTAGAGCCATTGGAATAACTTTCGCATCACCAGCACGAGTAAATCCACTCATACCTAGTTTCATACCATCTTTAATCCATGAAGCAGCTTCTTCTGCAGTGACAACTTTCCCCTTAAGTTGCTCATTGCGGATTTTTTTGAAAACGCTTTCGTTCATACAAAAGACCCCCATTTTCGCTTTTCTTACACCTAATTTTATCAAGTACGTGTAATTGTCACATTCTTTTATGAATGAAAAGCCTTAAAAGGAGCATAAAACAGCATTTTTATTACACGAAACAGAAACTCTAAAAACCAAGTGCTCTTCGGAACTGGCTTGCGTACGTTTGGCTAACTTGAATTTTCGAATGATCCTTCATCACAAGCAAGAATGTAGAGTGAAAGTCAGGCAAGATTTCCTCAATGAAATGAATGTTGACAATATAGGAACGGTGCACCCGAATAAACATTTCACTTGGTAAAACGAACTCCAATTCACTTAAATTCAATTTATGGAAACCACTCACGCGTTCAGACTGGATCCTTGTCTTCCTATTTTGCGCTTCTAAAAACATGATTTCCTCATAAGGAAGCGGAATCCATCTGTCTTCCGTCTTGACGGTTAAAAAGGAAGTCGGCAACACGAACGGCTTGGAGGGAAGGATGGCTGTCACGGCGCCCATTGGATTTTCACCTTCCAGGATGGGAACGCTCAAACCATAATACGGGACGCCAAATACATCACTTTCAACTTGAACGGCAATTTTCTTCCGGCTCTGCAATGCCTTGAAAGCGGCCGTACCTTCACTTATTAAATCTCCAGGTTTAATCCCGACATCGATTTGCTTGCTTGGTTGATAATAGATAAACTGCTCAGAATCAGCCACTGCAATCGAAGCGTTTTTTGGAACAAACTCACTAATGATATTTAAAACGGATTTAACCGTAAATTGATCCATTTTTCCCCACCCCATAAAGAACATATTGATTGATTATTTTCACTCTAAAGAAAAGGACTTTCTTCTGATTTTTCCCATATTAATGAAAAATGGAAGTAAATAAGCGAAAATCGTCGAAAAAAGCCAGAAAACAGGATTTAAATTACCTGTCCCATTTCATTATAGTGGGTACTCCCACCAATTTCTATGGTGGAACCAATAAAAAATCCGTCCTTCTATTATAAAATTCACTTCCAGGATATAAACTATTCAAATACGTTGCCGAAAAGGTTTGCCACTATCTCTAAAACACAGGAAAACCGTTCCTCTTTTTATAGAAGAAACGGCTTCCTAACTTAGACATCTGCTTTTTTAGACGGGGAATTGGTTCGGAGAAGTAAGATTGATTCTAAATTCTTCAATGGTAATTCTAATAAATAAGACCTGTCGGTAGGTTGGTAAATGTTTTCGGATATCAGTTCAGTCACGATCTTTTGCTTTTTCCTGGAAACAATCTCAATCAACTTGCCCATCTGTCCCCTCCTTTAATGTTTTCCTCAGTCGTTCTTTAATGCATCGTGCCCTTCTTTTCCTGTCCGGATATTCACCACATTGGCTAATTCATAGATGAAGATCTTTCCGTCTCCAGGTTTTCCAGTGCTTAAGAATTTCCTGGCAACATCCACTACATCTTGTACGGGGACTTCACATACTACAATCTCTATTTTCATTCGGTCATGTAAGGATATTTCCCGATTTCGGCCTCGATATGTTTCGACATAACTCTTCTGTAGCCCAGTACCTTTCGCATCTGACACCGTGATACCACTGACACCAATCTTCGCCAACTCCTCTTTGAACTGTTCAAACTTGATTGGCCGCGTAATGATTTCGATTTTCGTCAATACCTGAGACATATGAATTCCCTCCTTTAAATTGATTCGTGATAGGCCTTTTCACCGTGGAGTGTAAGATCGAGCCCCGTTGTTTCATCTTCTTCGCTGACACGTAATGGAACGAACAAGCTAATGACTTTTGCGATGATATACGTGACTACAGCCACGAAGATATATGTGGCGATAATCGCTACAACTTGTTTCCAAAGTAGGTTGAAGTCTCCGTAGAACAAACCGTTGGCTCCCCCTTCATTCACCGAAGTAGTCGCGAATAATCCCGTCGCGATTCCACCCCAAGTGCCTCCAATGCCATGTAAGCCGAAAGCATCAAGTGCATCATCATAGCCCAATTTGTTTTTAAGGAAGAATACACCCCAGTAACAAACCGCTCCGCCAATGACCCCAATCAGGATGGAAGATGCTGTCGTCACGAACCCACAGGCTGGTGTAATGGCCACCAATCCAGAAATGGCACCCGATACTGCACCAAGCAAGGTTGCCTTCTTATTTGTCATGTACTCAACGATTAACCAGCCAATGATACCAGCCGCAGCTGCAACAGCCGTATTCACGAAAACATTCATCGCCACTGCATCGATCGTCAAGGCACTGCCGACATTAAAACCGTACCAGCCAAACCAGATCAACGATCCACCAAGGAATGTTAAAGGTAGATTATGCGGGGCACTGTTTCCTGATTCCTTCCTTTTCCCCAACATGATAGCCAACACTAAACCAGCAACACCTGAAGAGATATGAACGACGTTACCGCCGGCGAAATCAAGCGTACCAAGTTCAGCTAACCAGCCGCCTCCCCATACCCAGTGAGCAACGGGTGCGTATACGAATAAAGACCAAAGAATGGTGAAAATTAAGAAAGCGGAAAATTTCATTCGTTCAGCGATCCCGCCTGCGATAATGGAAACGGTCAATACTGCGAATGTCATTTGGAATAGCATGAATAAACTATGAGGAATTGTGTCGCTGTATGGGCCAGGAGCGAAGCCGACATCCTTTAAACCTACCCAATCCAGACCGCCTAGGAGAGTATTTCCTGGTGAGAAGGATAATGAATACCCAACCAGCACCCAAAGAATAGAAATGACAGCGAGTGGCATATAACTATGCATTGCCGTATTGAGGACATTCTTGCTTTTTACCATCCCTCCATAAAATAGGGCAATTCCTGGAGTCATAAGCCAAACCATCATTGTCGCTAAAAACATGAATACCGAATCTGCCATCTGCATTTGTTTTTCCCCCTTAAATTTTTAATATGTTATGTTATATAACATTGTTATGTGATGTAATTTATCATATACTTAATTTTCAAAAAATTCAACCATTTTATTTACTTTTTTTGAAAATTCTATGTAATAAGCACCGGAAAACGAACGGTACGAAATAGTTTTTTAGTCCTTTCCTCACATGGTTTCATACTCTTCTTATAAAAATCCGCGCAAAAAAGGGCCCTAATAATAAGGGCCCCTCCTAACTATATGACTAGCAACAGCGTGATACCTTCCCATCCTTAGCGTTATACCTTTCGTCCTGCGCTTCGCAGAAGAACTCTTTCCTTGTCTTAATCGTTTTATCAGGATGTTCCAGCTTCATATGGGCTACATACGTTTCATAACTAGGAACTCCGACAAGTAGACTAATGAATTGCTTTCGGTAGCTAAGAATCCGGGTAATTTTTTTTAACATGGTTTCCTTCCCTCCATTATCACCTTGATATATAAGGAGATTCATGCATGTCAATTTTTTCATTTTTGATGATCTTGATCCATAATCGTACCGCGGAAATCAAAACAGTGATGACCACGATCATAAAGAAGGCACAAAGGGCTGCATCTAAATAATCATTGAAGATGACTCGTTTCATTTCCGCTAAATTCGCCGCCGGAGCAAGGACCTCTCCTGCATCATAGGCAGCCTTGAATTTGTCCTTATGCGCCAAAAAGCCAATTGCAGGGTTTTCGTGGAATAGCTTTTGCCAACCCGCTGTCATCGTCGCAATTAATATAAAGGTCGTCGGTAAAAGTGTGACCCATGTGTACGCTTTCTTGCCCATCTTGAACAAGACGGTCGTACCAAGCAGTAACGCAATCGCGGATAGCATTTGATTCGCAATCCCGAACAATGGCCATAGTGTATTGATTCCTCCAAGCGGATCAATGACCCCCTGGTACAGGAAGTATCCCCACCCTAGAACACAAATGGCTGTCGCGATGATGTTCGGCACCCATTTATTCGTTTGCGCAAATGGTTTATAAAAAGTACCGATAATATCTTGAATCATGAAACGGCCCACCCGGGTACCGGCATCAATCGTCGTCAAGATGAACAATGCCTCGAATAGTATCGCGAAATGATACCAAAACGCCATCAAGGAAGCACCCCCGACTACTTGTGAGAAAATATGCGCCATCCCAATCGCAAACGTGGGAGCTCCTCCAGTACGGGATAATATCGTTTCCTCCCCGACATCATCGGCAAGGTCCGTAATCATATCAGGCGTCAAGACAAATCCCCAATCAGATATCGTCGTCGCAACCTGAGCCGGCTCCGTCCCAATGACAGCACCCGGACTATTAATGGCAAAGTAAATACCCGGTGTTAATACGCAGGCCGCTACCATCGCCATGATGGCCACGAATGACTCAGTCAGCATGGCTCCATATCCGATCGGACGCGCATGGGATTCACGTTCGATCATCTTAGGCGTCGTACCCGATGAAACGAGCGCATGGAATCCAGACACCGCCCCACATGCAATCGTGATGAATAAGAATGGGAATAGGTTACCCGAGAAAACCGGCCCCGTTCCATCAATGAACTGCGTGACCGCAGGCATTTCAAGATTAGGCATGACGATGAAGATGCCTAGCGCAAGAGCGATGATCGTACCGATTTTCAAGAAGGTACTTAGATAATCCCGCGGAGCCAAAAGCATCCAAACCGGTAGCACAGAAGCAACAAAACCATACACAATCAAGAGGATGGCAATCGTTTCACCTGAGTATGTAAACATGGGAGCCAATGTTGCACTTTCCGCTACAAAACGTCCGAAGTACAAAGCAAGCATCAACAGGATAATCCCGATGATGGATCCTTCCCCGACTCGTCCAGGCCTGATATACCGCATGTAAACACCCATAAGGACGGCAATCGGTATGGTCGAAGCAATCGTGAACATCCCCCAAGGGCTTCCTACCAAGGCCTTCACGACTACTAGCGCAAGCACGGCCAATAAAATGACCATGATGCCAAAAATCCCTAGCATGGCAATGAAACCTGTGACGGGACCGATTTCTTCTTTTATCATTTCACCAAGCGATTTACCATTTCGGCGCATCGATCCGAAGAGAATGACGAAATCCTGTACGGCACCGGCCAAAACGACACCCACCACGAGCCATAGTGTACCCGGCAGATACCCCATCTGTGCCGCTAAGATAGGCCCTACAAGTGGCCCTGCCCCAGCAATCGCTGCAAAATGATGACCAAACAGTACCCATTTATTCGTCGGTACATAGTCCTTACCATCATTATTCAATTCAGCTGGAGTCTTACGTTTATCATCAAGCTCGAATACTTTCTGTGCGATAAATTTACTATAAAAGCGATAAGCAATCGAATAGACACAGAGAGCAGCCGTAACAATCCACATAGCATTAATGCTTTCCCCGCGATTTAAGGCGACAACACCGAAGCTCACAGCTCCCAACGCAGAGATGATTCCCCAAAGAACAACTGATTTAAGCGCTTTCATTTTTTTCATCTCCTACCCCATTATATTTACCAATTCATTGTGCCTGAACGTTTTCCACAGCCTCCTTAAAATGACTAAACAACGTTAATTTTGTATATATTCTGAATTATATGTCATTTAATGGTTAATAAGCAATAGGTTTTCTTCACTAGCCGAAATTATAGCACGGCATGTACCGTTACGATTTTTTCAGACTACCCAGACTTCCTCCCCAATACATCCAGACTACCTTTTCAACGTTAATTTCCATACTGCCTATTTAATTCCTATCGCCTATTCCGCTATAATAAAAAGGAAAGTTTAGCCATCACCTGAGCTGATGAACGAATGGGAGGTATGACAATGGAATTTTTGACCGTTGGACAATTGTCTAAGCGAGCGAATGTGACGATAAGAACCATCCGTTACTATGACCAGATTCAATTATTAACGCCTGAATACAGGCACGCCAATGGCCGCAGATATTACTCGGCCAATGACCTGAAGCGACTTGAGAAAATCTGCCTGCTTAAAGCCCTTTCTTTTTCATTGGACGATATCAAAACCGTATTGAATAAAGAATCCTTCAAAGAATTACTTCTCCAGCACCAACAACAAATACAATCCGATATAAAAGAAGAGGAAAATACATTAAAGAACATCCAGACTTTATTAAACAGTATCGAAATCGAAGGAGAATTCAATTGGGAGTTACTGCTTCCATTATTCAAAAGAAAAGAGCATAATCGAGGGTCACACTTCAACGAGGAAGAACAGAAAACCATCAATAAACTACCCAAAATGGAACAAAATGATATCAGCACGAGGCAATGGATCAATCTCATGAAGAGAATTGAATGGTCCATTGAAAAGGGCGTTTCCCCCTTATCGGAAGAAGGACGGCTCATTGCCGAAGATTCCCTCCTGCTGTCCGAGTTGGTATTTCAGGGAAACAAAGAGCTTGAGGAGAAATTCTGGGAAATTCGAAAGTCCAAGGAAGGATCCGCTTCCGCAGGTTTGTATCCGATAAACGAAGATGTGCTGACCTTCTTGGATGAGGCAATTGCCTCGGTAACGGAATGTACCCGATAAGTTCCAGTTTTTTGGACCAACTAAAAAAAATGTGCGCCAAGAGGCACACATTTTTTTCATCCCGTGTGATTTCCATTTAAGGAACCGCGATGAAGTTCAGCATAGAAACCTTTTTGCTTCAATAACTCCGAATGGGACCCTTTTTCGATGATTCTCCCCTCATCCAATACCAGGATTTGATCGCTTTGCTGAATCGTATTCAGTCGATGCGCAATGACGAAACTTGTTCGCCCCTTCATCAATCGATGTAACGCCTCCTGTATTTTGATTTCGGTGATCGTATCAATACTGCTTGTCGCCTCATCCAAAATCAAAAGAATCGGATCGGCTAAAATCGCCCTCGCAATTGAAAGGAGCTGTCGTTGCCCCTGGCTGACTCCACTGCCATCTTGGGTCAAAACCGTATCATATTGATTGGGCAGTTTCATGATAAAGGTATGTGCATTGGCAAGTTTGGCCGCTTCCACTACCTCCATATCCATGGCTTCCAAACGGCCATAACGGATATTTTCACGAATTGTTCCTTGAAATAGAAAGGAATCCTGTAAAACGAATCCCATATGTTTACGGAGGCTCGCCCTCGTTACCTGTTGGATATCTTGTCCATCGACCAGGATCCTGCCACTGTTCGGTTCATAAAACCGGGCGAGCAGATTAATAATCGTCGTTTTACCCGCACCGGTCGGACCGACTAATGCAATGGTCTCTCCTTTTTCAGCATGGAAACTAATATCGTTGATTGTTTGATCGTCATCATCATATGAAAAGGACACCCCTTCGAAATCAACCTCTCCACGGATGTCCCGTAGTTCACCCACTTCTTTCTCATCCACGCCCTCTTCCTCTTCATCCAGGATCGAGAATACCCGCTCAGCACCAGCGACAGCCGAAAGCAGGGTATTGAACTGGTTAGCCAAGTCATTGAGCGGACGCGTGAATTGCCTGGAATACTCGGTGAAGATGACAATCACGCCAATGGTGACCCCACCCATTCCTTCCAAGGCCAAATAGCCACCGACAGCAGCAATCACGATGAAGCTTAAGTTATTCAATAAATTCATCAGCTTCGGTATCAATCCCGAATAGGATTGAGACCAATAACCGGCTTTTTTCAAGTTCTCACTGCGAGTGATAAAATCACGAATCACTTTTTCTTCCTGTGAAAAGGCCTTCACGATGCGCTGTCCGGAAATTGTTTCTTCAATGAATCCATTCAATTCACCCAGGTTTTTCTGCTGTTCCTTGAAAAGCCTGCCTGTCCGGTTCGTAATCCATTTCAACCCAAAGAACATAAGCGGGACAATGAAAAGGGTTAGAATCGTCAGTAATGGACTCAAATACAGCATGACAGCCAGTGTCCCGACAAGAGTCAGGACGCTTGAAAAGATTTGAATGACCGAACTGTTCAATGTAGAGCTGACATTTTCAATATCATTCGTGACCCGGCTCATCAGTTCCCCATGCTGGCGACGGTCAAAAAAGGGAATCGGCAGCTGCTGGAGCTTCTTGAACAGCTGGTTGCGCATCAGATAAACCGTATCCTGGGCAATCCCGATCATCCAATAGTTTTGTAGCCACATGGACAGTGAATAGAACACATAAACCGCAAGGAGCCCAAACAGCAGATTGATCAAACCATCGCTGTCCTTCGTGACGATATAATCGTCGATGGCCATTCCGACAAGAAATGGACCAAGCAGTCCTAACACTGAACTGACCAGGACCATGAACAGGACCATGACGAGCATACTTCTATTCGTCGTTAAATAAGGGAGGATCCGTTTGACCGTGCCTGCAGAATTGGACGGCTTTTTAGCGGGAGACGTTTTTCGTTTCATAGGAAATCTCCTCCTCCCCATATTGTGATGCAACGATTTTCCGATAAAGGGCATTCGTTTTACTCAACTCATCATGCTTGCCTTCCGCGAGTACCTCGCCATCTTCAAGCAATAAGATTTTATCGGCTTTCATCGCTGTACTTATTTTTTGCGTAATGATGAGCGTCGTGCACGTATAGGATTCCAATGCCGTAAGCAGCCTACTTTCCGTATTTAGATCCAAGGCGCTTGTGCTGTCATCCAAAAGGAGGATCTTCGGCCTGCGGACCAATGCCCTCGCAACCGATAGCCGTTGCTTTTGCCCGCCTGAGAGATTCACTCCTTTTTGTCCTAACCGCGTTTCATATTGCTTTGGCAGTCTCATTACCGTTTCATGGATTTGGGCATGTTGGGCAGCTATCATGATTTCCTCCAGTGACGCGTCTTCTTTCCCCCAGGCGATATTGGTCTGGATGGACCCGGAAAATAGCATCGCTTCCTGCGGCACGTAGCCAATCCTTTTTCGGAGTGAGTCCAGAGGAATGTCCCTCACATCCTGCCCATCTATCGTGATCGTTCCACTCTCCACTTCGAATAAACGTGGAATGAGCTGAAATAGGGAGGTTTTCCCCGACCCAGTCGCACCGATAATCGCGAGAGTTTGTCCCGCTTCGACGGTGAAATCCAAGTGTTTCAATACCTGTTCATCTCCGCCAGGATAGCGGAATGACACATCCTGGAACTCGATATGCCCCTCTTTGATAAGGTCCCCCCTGCTTTCCACCCTACCATCATCGAGATCAATGGGCGTCTCGAAAATTTCGGTCACGCGGTCCGCTGACGCTTTTGCCCGGGACAAGACCATGATCAACCAAGAAAAGACCGATAAGGAGCCTGCGATTCTTGTGGCATAATTGACGATCGCCACGACTTCCCCGACCTGGATATCTCCCGTCGAGATAAAGCCGCTCCCAAACCATAGGACTACAAGGATCGCCACGTTCATGACCAGCATCAGCACGGGCATCGTCGTTTCAATCAAGCGAAGCGATTGGACGGTCTTCATTTTCAATTCATCGTTTGCCCCGTCAAAACGGCCGATTTCATGATCCTTACGAAGAAATGCTTTGATCAACCTCATCCCGATCAAATTCTCCCGCATGACACTATTGACGTTATCCAGCCTTTTTTGGACTAGTCGAAACAGCTTTGCCGCACGTTTCATGACCCATCCCAGGAACAGCACGAGGACGGGAATCGAAATGACTAGTACAAGGGATAACTTCAGATTGACCGTTATCGCCATGATTGTGCCCCCAAGGACAATCAGCGGCGCCCTTGCCATGATACGCAATCCCATAAACACCGTATTCTGAAGCTGCGTCACATCATTCGTCATCCGGGTGATCAAGGAAGAGGTCGGGATGTTGTTTAAATTGGCAAAAGAAAAGGCCTGGATTTTGCCGAAGAGATTTTTCCTTACTTCATGTCCAAAACTTTGGCTCACATGAGAAGCTGTAAAGGAATTCACGATTCCGCCAAGGAACGAAAATATCGACAGGCCGACCATGATCGCTCCCCACTTTATCACGACGGAGAGGTCTTTTTGCAAAATGCCATCATCAATGATCTTTGCAATGAAGAGTGGCTGTAATAGCTCAACACCGAGCTCGACTAACATTAAAAATAAAGCAAGAGCGATGAAGAGACGATATGGTTTAAGGAACGAAAACAGTTTTTTCATCTACGACACCCTTCAATCTTCATATGTAGGTAACATTTTTATCTTTTCATTATACATTTTTATACAGATTTAATAAAAGAATTAGCAAGCTTGGTTAGCATTGGAAAAAGTTTTTTAATTTTTTTCGAGATCCTCTTGACAAAAAACAGGAAATAAGAGAAAATTCTAATTGATAATGATTTTCAATTTCATTATCGATCTCTGAATTTTGTTAAGTACTACGATAATTTCTTATCGTACCCATTTGATATTGTACATAGATACAATGTCGCCCCGGTCTCTCTGTGCCTAGTAAAAATTATATGCTTAGTTGCGAATGCAAGTCACTAGAATATTGCCCCCTCTTTATTCAAGTCAGTTTATTCAATTTAAAGCATATTAGGCATCCGGGGTCCTTTTTTTTCAAAAAAACAATTCCTATACATAGATCATTAAGAATAAGGAGAAATACAAATATGAAACTAGAACAAATCATAAAAGAACGACGGAGCATCAAACGATTCAAGGACCAACCCGTTCCCCTCGAAACCATTCAATCACTTTTGGAAACTTCCACGTGGGCACCCAATCATAAAATGACCCAACCGTGGCGATTCGTCGTTGTTCACGGTGACAGCCGCGTGAAGCTAGCAGAAGCGACACGGGCCTTTATGGCAGGTAAAGAAAAGGATCCGTCAAAGAAGAAAGAAGCCGGTCAGCGTGGGTACAATAAACTGAACGGCGTTCCGATGTTCGTTGCGGTTATCATGGAGGAAAATCCGAATCTCATGACCCGCGAAGAGGATTATGCAGCCACGAGCGCCTTGATCCAGAATTTCAGTTTACTTGCCTGGGAACAAGGAATCGGCATGATTTGGGAAACGTACGGCATGATTCACAGCCAAGAATTCCGCGAAGCTTTAGGCGTAAAACCCGGGGAGAAGATCGTCGGAAGCCTGCACGTCGGATACCCGGACATGATTCCTACGCCCCGTCCGCGTACACCAATAGATGAACTGCTCACCATAATGGATTGAATCGGGAGGAGCCTCCAAGCTTATTGGAGGCTCCTTTTTCAACCCGTTTTTGTCTTTTATCGGTCAAATTAAGTCCTTTATCGGTCAAACTGGACTTTTTATCAGTCAAGTCGCCCCATTTATCGGTCAATCCCTGCATTATATCAATCTATTGGAAAAACCTCATATGCGGCTTTTCCTGTTTATAATAATCTAGTCTTTCCTCTAGCGTTCCCGTATGGAATTCGAACTTATGGCCATCCAAGTCAGTAAAATAGATGGATTTATTATCACGCTTATTTCTCTTTCTGCCGTTAAGAATATTCACCTGTAAACGCTCAAGCCGGTCCTGGATGCCATCAAAATCCTTTTCGGTAATGGAAAATGCGACATGCGTATACGATTCTTTTATTTCATTTCTCGGAATATCCTTTTCCAGATTGAGAGCCAGCCATATCCCATTCAGGTCGAAGTATGCCGTTTGGTTCCCTCTCACTAACAATTTCGCCCCAAAAACGGCCTGATAGAATTCAATGGACTTCTCTAAATCCGAAACGGAAAATAATAAGTGATTCAATCCTTGAATATGGATGACCATCCTCCTCCCTTTTCGCACAAATAACCTCTTACACGATGGCCGGGACCTTGATTTTCAATATGAATTCCTCGTTCTTATACGTAAAGTCCAAATGGCCTTGATGTTTCCTTACGATATCGGAGATGATTTTCGTTCCCATTCCTTCGTGTTCACCATCCTTCGTCGTTTGTCCGTATTTCTCAAACATCGTATCCAAGATGGAGGGAGGAATCGCCAGGCAATGATTGGTGCAAGTCAGAATATAGACCCCACTCCGTTTGTAAAACTGAAGCGTGACTTGAGCACTGCCCCCTTTTTCTTCCTGCCATCCTTTTGCCGCTTCCACCGCATTGGCAAGCACGTTCCCAATCAGGGCGACAAGGTCCTGATCATAAAAAGGGAGGGACGAGAGCGGCACATCGAAGTGATAGGTCATCTGGATCCGTTCTTCCTTGGCCTTGCGGAACATTTGATGCAGGATCCCGGCGACGACCCCCTTTTCTCCTTTAATGGAAAGATTCGTTTCTTCAAAGCCATCCACCAACTCATTCATATATTCTTTCGCGGCAGCCATCTCGTCCTGCTCCATCATAAACTGCAACGCTGATACATGTTTCAGGAAATCATGGCGCTGACTGCGGACCACCCGGAACGTTTCATTGACCTGCAGTCGCTCCTTTTCCATTCCTTTTTGCTCTCTTTCTAGACGATCCCCCATTCCAGACATATGGAGGCGGACCGTTTCGATTCCTATAAAAGTCGCAGCTAATCCTAAGTACGAAAGGGAGGGTGGCATGGAAAAATAGAGAAGAATGACGATAAGCTGCATGCCCCATAGAGTTCCTTCCATATAGATTCCTAGGGAAGCTTTTTTATATAAGGGGCGGAACTTGAGGTAAAGTCCCATGCCAATCAGACAAATCAGAAGGATGACTAGCGAAGGAGAGATCTGCCAAGGTGATAGTCTAATTATTTCGTAGAGATGCCATACCCCCAATATGGCTATAATGAATGCATACATAGTTTTCACACCTTAAAAGTATTGGACTTGCAGGAAGTCCACCCTTTCCTTCGTGATCATCGCCTGTTCCTGGATCCCGTCAAAGCTGACGACATACGAGTTTTTGGCGTACAGTGAAAAGTTCTTCACAAAATGAATATTAATGATGAAAGAACGGTGTGAACGGATAAAGTCCCTTTCCCGCAGTTCTCCCTCCAATTCATTCAATGTTTGATAGGTTTTGATAGGACCGTTTTTAGTATGTATGGTCGTTGAACGCCCTGAACGTTCAATGAAAATAATGTCCTTCTTCTGCAAAATATGAATATCATTTTTCTGTTTTATAAACAGCCTTCCCGCCACTTCAGCGGTTCTTGACTTTTCCCGGAACCGTTCGATTGATTTGATGAGCCTGTCTCTCGAATAGGGCTTCATAATATAGTCATGCACATTGAGCTCAAAGGCATGGACGGCGTACCCGCTCGTACCTGTCACGAAAATGACCGCTATGTTCAATGCATGGGAATGGATGATGTCGGCCATTTCATATCCGGACAAGTTAGGCATTTCGATATCCGCAATCAGCAAATCTATCGTTTCCTGTTTGATCTGCTCATACGCATATTCAGCGGAATCCGTAGAAAAAACCAATTCGATGCCAGGCATTTGGGCCACGATCCCATTCAACTTATCCAAATCAATCTTCCGGTCATCCACAAGGCCTACCTTCATCTACAACTCTCCTTCTCTGAAATTACCTTTATTTTACCATCAAAATATGGAAAATCGATACTTTCGCGACATAAAACGGCACTTTCGCGACATAACTACAGATTCCCCTCTCCTTTATTTGTATGATTGAGTTAACCAAAAGAGATGTAGGAGGTTAGAAAAATGATTGAAATACATGAAGTCACAAAAACATTCCAAGATAAAAAAACATTCATCACCGCCCTTAAACACGTTTCCCTTACCATCGGAAAAGGCCAGATTGTCGGATTACTAGGGGAAAATGGTGCCGGAAAGACCACGCTGTTACGTTCGATTGCCACACTCCTGACACCGACAGAAGGGTCTATCAAAGTGGCCGGATTCGATACATTGGATCATCCCAACGAGATCAAGAAAAAGATTGGTGTCCTGTTCGGAGGGGAAACCGGCCTGTACGACCGCTTAACCACGCGTGAAAATCTCGCCTATTTCGCCACTCTGTACGGTTTGAGCAAGCACGAAACTAAGGTGAGGATAGAAGAACTGGCCGTCATGTTCGGGATGAAGGATTATCTCGATCGTAAAGTCGGCGGATTCTCGAAAGGCATGCGCCAAAAAGTGGCCATATCGCGGACGCTCATCCATGACCCAGAAATCATCCTGTTTGACGAGCCGACGACAGGACTCGATATCACTTCATCGAATGTATTCCGCCAGCTTGTTCTTCAGCTAAAGAATCAAGGCAAAACCATCATATTCTCAAGCCACATCATGGAGGAAGTCACCCTGCTATGCGACTCTGTGGCCATGATGCACAAAGGGGAAATGGTGTATAAAGGCCAGTTGGAATCTCTATATAAAGAAGAGAACAGTCGTGATCTGAATTATATATTCATGTCCAAACTTGTAAGGGGGAATCAGTCTCATGTTTCTTAATATGTATATAAAAGAATTGAAGGAAGCTTTACGGGATCGCCGGACGCTATTATTAAGTGTATTTCTTCCCATCCTTTTATTGACGGGACTGACGTTATTTTATGAGAGCATGATGTCCACGGATGAGGAGGAGACCCATACCCTTGCTGTAGATCCATCATTCACGACGGACGCCAAATCACTTCTGAAGGACTTCCCCCAAATTGATGTCCAATCGTTTCAGAACCCGACAGATGCTGTCCAAGACGGAAAAGCCGCTGCCGCCCTACAAGTTAGTGACAAGTTCATGGAGCAAATCAAACAGGGGGAACAAGTCACATTCAGCCTTTCAGGTGACTCCTATAGC
Source organism: Peribacillus sp. NPDC046944 (assembly GCF_050272735.1). NCBI lineage: Bacteria > Bacillati > Bacillota > Bacilli > Caryophanales > Bacillaceae > Peribacillus > Peribacillus sp. NPDC046944. The sequence goes on along the minus strand of NZ_JBNNML010000002.1, from coordinate 337,566 downwards.
CAAGATAGCTCCTTCGTCCTTTCCCAGGTCGAGTCAGCTTTAACTCTCTTTGAAAAACAAATCATCCAGGAGCGCCTACAATCGATCAATGTGGATACTAACATGATCAGCCCGCTAAAGGTCGACTTCAAAGAGGCCGGGCTAGATAGCGATAATGGTGCCTCCTTGAGCATACTTTCACTCTTTCTGCCCATGATCATCACGATGGCGATCAGTACAGGCGCTTATCCGCTTGCCTCTGACTTATTTGCCGGGGAAAAAGACCGGAAAACGATGGAAGCTTTACTTATGACACCCGTTAGCCGTGGAAAGATTCTGCTAGCCAAATGGCTGACGATTTCCTCCATCGGGGCCCTGGCGGGAATCGTCTCGATCCTTGTCGTCACCTTGGAACTCATGTTTTTAACGGAAGAATTGAAAAAGGGCTTTCATTTCGGTAGTGACCTATGGTTGATTCTTCCGACCGCCCTATTGATCACCATTTTATTTTCTCTATTCATTGGCGCCCTGCAAATGTCAGCTAGCATCATATCCAAAACCGTGAAAGAGTCGCAGAACTACCTATCGCCGATTACGATGCTCGGTGTCCTGCCTGTCCTATTCCTAGGAGGCACTGGCCTGCACGAATTGACGACCAAGCATTTCTTGATTCCATTCTTCAATATATTCGCCCTTTTTAAGGAACTGCTTTACGGCGTTATCGACTACCAGAATATCGTACTGACAGCAGGTAGCCTTATCGTCTCCATTGCCATCTTTTTCACTGTATCAAGACTATTATTCTTGAAAGACAAATGGGTATTGAATTAAGTAAAAGACGCGCTGAGCTGCCAGCGCGTCTTTCTTATTCAAATCGGATCCTCCATATGCCCAGTAATAAAAACACGAGACCAAATAAAAGTAAGATAGCGATTGATTCAATAGGGAGGGGCCCATTGCCCGCAATATCCGTCAACCCCTTCATGGCCCACCTCTGAGGCAGGAACTCCGCCATCTTCTGCATAAAGGCGGGCTCGATTTCCAGTGGCCAATACACACCGGCAATCATGCAGGTGGAAATGACGACGAGGTTTCCGATTGCAGACTGTTGCTCGACCGTTTTTACAAAGCCCGAAATCATCAGGCCCAGGCCTACAATCGCGAACAACATGGCAGAAACGAGAAGCACCAAATAGATGGGATTTCCCCAGCTAACATCAAAAAAGATAGAAGTCGCCAGCATCAAGATTCCAAATTGAATCCAGCCAATCATGAAGAAGGAAAGTAGGTAACCGAAAGCTATTTCAAAACGTGATGCCGGAGTGGACAGTAAACGGTACCATACGCCGTTACTTCTCGCCTCTAAAATCGTACCCGTGACACTCATCATCGTAATCATCAAAAACATGATGGAAAACCCGGAAGCGCTGCTCGAAAAACCTCCCTGCTCATTAACCTGGCCTCCACCGAGGGTAACCTGTTTCAGACCTGATTCTTCCGTAGCCGATTCCTTTCTCAGCTTTCCATATAGCTTTTTCCAGTCTTCGCCGCTCTGTTCACTCCAAACGAGGGAACCGGCCATTTCGATATTCAGTTTCGAAAGCTTATTTGAAAGATACCCGGTGATCGTTTGGGGCGTGGTGAACTCGGGAATATGTTCAAACCGGACATTGGGAAGGTCCTCCTCCAACATTTTGGCTTCGAATCCCTTACCGACATGAATGACTCCGACAATCTTTTTATTATCAAGATCCGTGAGCGCATCCTGGTTAGAACCCTTTTCCAAGGTGAACAGGACATTCTTCTCATGCAATTCTTCAAATAGCGATTTCGATAACAAGGACTTATCTTCATCCACGAATGTAACCGCTAGCGGATCTCGATCATCCGCTCCCATTAAGGTACCGAATAAAAGTGTAAAAATAAGAGGCATGGCAAACATGATAAGATAGCTCTGCCGTTCCTTAAAGACCCGCTGTATTTCAAAGCGGCAGATGTTCCAGATTTTTCTCAAGCATATCTCCCCCTTAAGCGCCAAGCACCAATCAGCATGGATACAAGCCCTATTAGCCCCAAAACCAAAAACGGCAACAACAGTCCACTCCAGCCCACGCCGGACATGATGTCCAAGAAACCGGTCAGTGCCCAATTATTCGGCGTTAGTGCTGCAATTGTTTTAAGCCGCTCAGGAAACGCATAGATTGGCAGCATCGAACCCCCGACGATTGCAAACAGTTGGATGCCGATCCCGCTGATCAAGTCGGCTGTCTTCTCTTTCCTGATGAAGGCGGCCAACAACATGGACAGACCCGCGACGGCGACGGAATACATGAAACCGAACGCCACCACCTGCCCTCGACTTTCTCCCCAATTGACGTTGAAGAAGAGAGAAGTGGCTACGTAAAAGAGCAATAATTGAATGAATGCGAAATAGAGGGTGCCCAAGAACTTCCCGATAAGGATTGAATATTGATTCATCGGGGCACTGTTCAATCTTGCCAGCGTGTCTGTATGACGTTCCTGGATCATGGATTTGGCTCCCAGAGTCACATTAAAAAGCAAAAACATGACCAGCATCGCGGCCGCATAATACTGCATCGACGAAATGGATGTTTCGCCGACCGATTGATTCCCGACTTCCATGTCCACCTTTCCACTTTCCGTCAACTCCATGGATACTTGCTCTGCAGTTTCCTTGCCAGCGCCTTCGCCCGTAGCGACTGCTTGTGTCTGCGTCGCATTTTTCATGACAGCCTCAGATGTCTTTGAAATCGTCTGTACCCGCTCGGTAAAAGAAGAGACGATCGACTCGACGACCGCCGCTTTTAGTTGAGTATCTTGATTCGAGTAAAGAACGGCCTCATCAAGGTTTGCACCCCATTCAGCCGGGATAAGGATTCCAACTTCAACTTCATCCTTTTTCACCATTTCTTTAAGCTTCTCTTCACTGTCTACCGTTTTAAGTGTAAGGAACTCCGTCTTTTCTAAGACATCTTGCTTCAATGCATCGGCCATCGGATCTTTTTTATCCACGTACAGCCCGACCGATGTTTCCTGAAACCCTTCATCTCCACCAAAGATATCCTTCAAAGCCATTCCTAAAATCAACGTCAAGATTAAGGGCATAATCAGCATGGTCATGAAACCTCGCCTGTCCATGGCCCGTATCTTAAAATCCTTCCATGCAATCAGAAAGCTCTTCATTCTCCACCCCTCCTAATCCCGTAGCGATTTCCCCGTCAATTGTAGGAAAAGACTCTCTAAATTCGGTTCCTTCCTTTCAAAGGACAGCACTTTAACAGTGGACTTCACAGCAGAAGCTATAATATCAGAGACGATATTCGGGTGATTGGTCACCATGACTTCTAGTGTGTGTGTTTCTTCATTAATCACGACTCTATCCACATTCTCCAACCCTTCCAATTCCTTAAGCCACATACCATTGAGGGAATCGACCTGTAGTTTGATGAATATTCCCTCCGTCAACGTGTCACATAAGGCTTCTTTCTTGCCGAGCGCAATGATTTTCCCTTCATCGACGATTGCGATCCGGTCGCAAAGGTGCTCGACTTCCTCCATATAGTGACTGGTATAAATCACCGTCATCCCTTCCCTATTCAACCGCTTCACCGTTTCTAGAATATGGTTGCGCGATTGCGGATCGATTCCGACCGTTGGCTCATCCATGATCAGTAGCTCAGGCTCATGCATTAAAGCGGCTCCGATATTCAGCCTCCTTTTCATCCCGCCCGAGAAGGTTTCGACTTTATCTTTGGCCCTATCCAACAACCCGATGATTTCAAGCACAACCCCTGCCCTTTGTTTCCCTTGTGCCCTCGTCAGTCCCTGCATCCTTCCCCAGAACAGTAAATTATCCTGTGCGCTCATCGTCGGGTACAGAGCAATTTCCTGTGGAACGATTCCAATTTTCTTTTTAACGTCCCTTGGCTGTTTTTTCACCGAAAGACCATCGATAAGGATGTCTCCCGAGTCATAAGGCAACAACCCGCAAATCATGGCAATCGTCGTTGACTTACCTGCTCCATTTGGTCCCAACAAACCGAAGGATTCCCCTTTATCCACCGAAAAGGAAACATCCTGTACGGCCACATGCTTCCCGTATGATTTCCTGACCTCTTTCACCTTTAACACGATACATTCCCCCTCGTATGACGCTTCCCCCTAATTCTATGACCAAAGTAAAAAAAAACCATCTGCCTCAAGGAAGAATTCCATAAAAAAAATGACCTTCGTCTATGCCGAAAGTCATCTATCTTGGATGATATGGAAGTTTCACTCTGTAAACGTAGTAACCCCATATCGTACGGCAAAAACGGCAGCCTGGGTGCGGTCACGTAATTCAAGTTTGGAAATGATATTGGAAACATGGTTTTTCACGGTGCCCTCCGTGATGCACAAAGTGGCTGCGATTTCCTTGTTACTTTTTCCATGGCCAAGATCCCGAAGGACATCATATTCCCTGTTTGTTAAATCACCAAGGACAGCAGGCGATTCACTCGCTTTCCTTTCTTTTTCGCTCCTTAACTCTCGAAGCATGTGTATGGTGATTTCCGGGGGCAGCACCACCCCACCTGATTGAACGGTCCTGATGGCATTTGCAATCATGTCCGCTGACATGTCCTTCAGCAAATACCCGCTCGCCCCTTCCTCCAATGCTGAGAAAATGAGGGCACTATCTTGAAACGTTGTAAGCATCAGCACCTTTGTATGGGGAAGTTTTGATGTAATCAACTTTGTCCCTGCCACACCATTCGTCTGTGGCATCCGGATATCCATCAACACAATATCCGGTTTCATTTCCACTGACCGTTCATAAGCCTCCATGCCGTTACTTGCCACGCCAACCACTTCCAGTTCTGGACGCAAATTCAACAAAGCCGCCAAACCGTCACGGATGAGCGGCTGATCATCAACCACCATTACCCTTATCATCACGTTCCTCCTATCGCCCATTTTTTCTCGTTTAACGGGAACTCTGCGGTCATATGGAACCCTTGGGCTTCCTTGCTTCTATATGACAACACCCCACCCATTTCATTAATCCGGTCTTGCATCGTCTTCAACCCGAACCCTGGAAGGATAAGGCTTGCACCCTTGCCGTTATCCTGGATCTCAACCCTCACCATTTCCGGAATGCAGACCAGCCTGATTGAACTAACCGTTGCATTTCCATGACGTTTTGCATTGGTTAGACTCTCCTGAATCACACGGATGAGTGTTGGCTGAAGGGTATGGGGAATAAGGCTTGAATCCCCCGAAAGTTCAAGAGTCGATTTCAGGCCTGTCGATTGGTGAAATTCATTCAGCAACCTATTCACACTTGTCAGGAAAGCCGTCTCGTCTTCATTCAATGCCTGAACGGAATAGCGAACCTCCTCCAAGGCACCCTGGGCCAAATCCTTGCAAATATTCATCGTACCCTTCGCCTTTTCCAAGTCATGGTCAATCAGTTCATAAGCTAGCTCCATCTGCACGAATAAGGCTGTCATCTTATGTCCCACCGTATCATGTATCTCCCTTGCAATCCGGTTTCTCTCTCTGATTTTTGCCGTTTCCTCTGCCTGAAGGGAATATTCCTGCAACCGTTTATGGGCCACAGACAGCTCTTCATGCGCCTCATTCAATTGTAAGTATTGCTCATTCACCACATCACTGGCCTCAGTGAGTTTCCGGATCAAATTGCCGACTACAGACGTAAAGGCGACAAATGAGAAACTCATGAGGTTATCCATGATATCTAGCGTACCTGTTTGTAAATAGGTCGAAATCATAACCAACCCCCATAGGAATACAAAAAACAAGCCAAATATTCTATGTTTCTTAGACTCCGAGACAAGGATAAACACAGTAATCGCAACGACACCGACTAGAATCATATAAAGGGTAGTCTGGGGGAACAAAAATCCATATACAAAACTGAGGATGCCATCGAAATAGACGATTCGGAGATCATGTTGAATTGAATCCTTATAAAAAAGCAAATAATGATTCAGGATAAAACCAATAGCGATCAAGATGAGCAGGCCTTTTACATATGGATTGGAATCCGGAATCCTCCAGTAATACATAAAGCTGATCATCAAGAACATGGCAATCCGTAGATTGACTAACCACCCCATACCGTCCGCCCTCTTTCCTTCTCTCTTCTACCATCATGCCTAAATTATGGTAGAAAATAAAGAGCTTATTTTTCCGAAAACGAAAAACCCCCCTGTTCAGGAGGGTCTCATATTCTCTTATTCTTAAAAGAACTCATGATATAGCGCCTGGATGGCCGTCTCTTCGCTATGACCCTTCACACCGAACATCATGCTCACTTCGGAAGAACCTTGGTTAATCATTTCAATGTTGACCTTAGCATCGGCCAACGCTTTCGATGCCCTAGCCGTTGTTCCCACATTATGACGCATGCCTTCACCGACGACCATGATCAAGGCCAGATTATGTTCAACAATGACTTGATCGGCATGAAGCTCCTGCTTAATGCGCGAAACAATTTTCGCCTCGGCCTCTTCACTCATTTGATCTTGACGGAGGATGATCGTGACATCATCAATGCCAGATGGGGCATGTTCATAAGATACACCGTAATCTTCAAGAATATGAAGCAATTTACGACCGAATCCAACTTCACGGTTCATCAAGTATTTATTAATGTAAATACTGCAAAACCCTTTGTCACTCGCAATCCCTATGACGGGCCCATTCATATTATCACGGGTACTCACAATCCTTGTCCCCTGTGCACTCGGATTGTTCGTGTTCTGTATATGTACTGGAATACCAGCACGGAATGCAGGGATTAACGCTTCATCGTGAAAGACCGAAAAACCGGCATAAGACAGTTCTCGCATTTCCCGATACGTCAATTCACGTATTCCCTTCGGATTGGACACCACATGTGGATTCACTGCGTACACGGCATCCACGTCCGTAAAGTTCTCATATAAGTCTGCCTTGACGCCATTTGCAAGAATCGAACCCGTAATATCCGATCCGCTCCTTGAAAAGGTTAAAACATCCCCATCCATTGTATATCCGAAGAATCCGGGGAATACCACGATACCCGGCTCCTCACGAAGTGCATATAAACGCTCATATGATTCAGGAAGCACCTGTGTATATCCGCCCTCATCCGTCACAATCAAGCCGGCTTTCATCGGGTCCATATACTGAGCCTCTACCCCACGACTCCGAAAATAGGCTGAAACCAGCTTCGCATTATTATCTTCTCCGCTCGCCTTCAAGGCATCCAAATAACGCTTCGGTTTACTCTGGTCTGCATGCAGCAGGCTATATAAATTGTCACGTATCTCCGCAATGACCTCTCCTGGAATGTCTAACTCCTCAGCAATACTCGCATATCGAGAAACGACATCTTCTATTAAAAGCCCACCATCATCCCCATGCAACTGGCGTTCCGCAGCGGCAATCAGTAAATCCGTCACCTTTATATCATCAGAATTGCGTTTCCCTGGTGCTGAAACAACGATGACTTTTCTCTCTGGATCTGAAACCACAATTTCGAATACCTTCTTCAATTGTTCTCCCGACGCGAGTGAGCTCCCGCCAAACTTTGCTACTTTCATCCCGACAACCCCTATTTTTAGAAATATTCTGTCAAAATCAACTCTCCCTATTATTACGCTTTTTTACGAAACAATCAAGGATTAATTCCATTATATGAGGACATATGTATTTTTGATAAAGACAATTCGAATGAAATTTTCATGATGGTTAAATTGCCTTATCCTATCCGCCCAATTTAAGTTCTACACATAAAAAAGCTTCCCGAAAAATCGAGAAGCTAAATCATTAAAGCCCACATTTCACTTACCGATTATCCACAGTTTCTGGATACAAGTCATGGTTCATCAACCGGTAACTCGCCATTTCTTCAAACTTCGTCCCTGGTTTTCCATAGTTCGTATAAGGATCAATGGAAATGCCACCCCGTGGAGTGAACTTGCCCCAGACCTCAATATACTTCGGATCCATCAATTCGATTAAATCATTCATGATGATATTCATGCAGTCTTCGTGAAAATCTCCATGATTGCGGAAAGAGAACAAATACAATTTCAACGACTTGCTTTCGACCATTTTCACACTCGGAATGTAGCTGATATAGATGGTCGCAAAATCAGGCTGCCCCGTAATCGGACATAAACTCGTAAACTCCGGGCAATTGAACTTGACGAAGTAATCCCTGTTCGGATGCTTATTATCAAAGGACTCCAAAATTTCCGGTGCATAATCAAAGGAATATTGTGTACCCTGGTTTCCTAGTAGGGTGATATCCTTTAATTCTTCTTCTTTTCTTCCAGACATATAAACGTCCTCCTCTTCCACGTATCCAGGGAGGTTCATAATGGGGCCTCTACACAAATAAAAACCATATCTCCTTAAAGATATGGTTGATTCGCAAAATATCAAGCCATAGTTTTTTTAAGAGGGTGATGCTATGAACCTCTCCCGTTTATCGGGAATTCATTTGATTTTATCATGTGTAAATATAGTAGATAAACTCAATTCTGTCAATATCAAACTTTGAAACTTTCTTATCTTAAGCTAGAATATATAAAGAGTTTATCCTAAATGAAGGAAGAGATTACAGCCATGTGGATTTTTGCAGCCCTCATCACCAGTTTTTGTTTCGGCATCAATAACAGCATTTTCAAATGGAGTGGAACAAAGGGCCATTCCAAAATACATATCCAGTTCTTCTTTTATTTTGTTGCTTTCATTCTATCCATTATGTATGGTGTGCTCGTCGATGGGCTGAACCTGAATTGGGTCTCCATCCTGCTAGGTGCGGCAATCGGGGTCCTCAATGCTAATGGGAATATCCAAATGGCAAGTGCCTTTGAAAAAGGCCCGGCAAGCCTGACTTCCCCTTTAATCGCGGCGAATACCATTTTCCCGATTCTCTGTGCAGCGCTCATTTTTCATGAGCACATTTCTCAGTTACAATGGAGCGGCGTCATCTGTATGTTGCTCGCCACCTTGATCATCCAGTACACGCCAAATGCCAAAGGGAATCATCAGTATGTCCCTTGGATGATGCATACCTTATTTGCCATCTTCTCCTTTGGCGTCCTCGGCATCCTGATGACGACAACGACACGCCTTCACCTGAGCTCCCTTGATATTCTGGTATCCATGTACGGAGGAGGAACGGTTTACCTCATGGTCGCGATGGGCATTAAACATGAGAAAATTAAATCTAAAGAAATCAAGATTGGTTCCTGTGTAGGCCTCTTGAGCGTGATCGGATACGGCTGCTATTTCTTCGCCCTGAATACCGGCATAGCAAGCATCATCTTTCCAGTCGTCAGCCTCAACTGCCTGATCGTCGTATTCGCTGGTTGCTACCTATTCAAAGAAAAACTAAAAACCTACCAAATCGCCGGCGTCTTCGCAGCCCTGATCGGAATCATCCTAACCAAAATCTAAAATTCAAATCCCATTCCCGAGCCACCTTGGGAAATGGGGTCTGACCCCTTAACCAACTGTCATGAACCCTGTTGTACCAAGCATATTTCACTTGAATGAATTCTGGGAAATAGGGTCTGACCCCAAAAAGTGTTGACATCTCGTTTGATTTATCAGATAATTATGAATATTAAATATTTTAGAGAGCAGCATAGGCTAAATGTTTGATTGCCCGGTAAGAATGGGTATATAGTAAGTGTGTACTTCGAAGGTACCATGATAAAGAAAGGAAGATGGAAAATGGTTAAAGTTACTGTGAAAGTGGATTACAATGGAAAGTCATATCAAACGAATGTTCTTGCAAAACCAGGTGCTAATGAGCAGGAAATTTTCCAAATGGCACTTCATCAAGTCGAGAAACAATGGAAGGAATAAAAAAGCAGGCATCGCCTTAGATACCTGCTTTTTTTATTGCCTTTTTTTATGCAACTTCCAAAATCCAATCGAATGGATCCCCTTACCCTACCATATGAAATTTCCTCCAACAAAAAAGAGCGCCTTTTGAAGGACGCCCTCTTTTGATAGATTCTCTTACAAGTAACCCCAAGTCATAGCTAGTAAAGTACCGAAGACCGTGAATAATGCAATGAACATACCGTAATAAACGTTTACGTAAATTGCTTTTCCATCTTTCGTTTCACCAGCATGCATGAATACAACAAGTTGAAGACCTGCTTGTATAAATGCAGTAACAAGAAGTACCGTCATACCAACTGGGAATGACATATCAAAGAAGTAAACGGCAAGAGCCACTGCAGTAAGAATCATTGAGAATACAAAACCCATTACTTGTTTTCGTGGGAACAATTCAGACATTATGAGATCATTCCTTTCAGATAGATGAAGCTAAAGATAAAGATCCAAACTACATCCAAGAAATGCCAGTAAAGAGAGAAGATAAACGATTTATTAGCTGTCGCTGGAGTCAATCCGCGCTTTTTAACCTGAAGGATAATGAACGTTCCCCAGAATAGACCAGCGGTTACGTGAGCTCCATGAGTTCCTAATGTTGTCATCAGCATGGCTGTGAAAGCACTAGTTTGTAATCCTGCCCCAATATGAACATAGTGGATAAACTCGTAAACTTCTACGCATAAGAATCCTAGGCCTAGCAGAAGCGTGATAGCAAAGAAAGTTATCATCGCTTTCTGTCTGCCAAGACGCATGGCGTGAATACCAAGACCGATAACAAAACTACTTGTTAAAAGTAAGATTGTTTCAGCTAGAACTGGAGTGATTTCAAAAATCTCCACTCCAGGGCCTCCAGCAGTACGGCCCTGTAATACGAAATATCCAGCAAAAAGTGTAGCGAAAAGCATAATTTCAGCACCAAGGAAAATCCAGAAACCAAATATCTTCAGACTATTCTCTTCAGTACTATATTCAAGTGGCAGCGAGTTATCAATTTTCATTATTTAGCACCTCGCAATTTTGATTCTGTCTCTTCAATTTCTTCAACTGAAATGTAGTGACCATGATCTTCCTCGAATGACCGAAGCGCCATACAAACAAAGATCGCGATTGTAGCAACGATAGCAGGAATCCAAAGTGCAAATATGAATGAGAAGCCCCAAACAAAGAATATCGCACTCATGATGATCGGCATTCCGCTATTATTAGGCATATGAATTTTTTCATACTTGCCTGGGAATAAGTCATGTCCCTTTTTCTTAGCATCCCAAACAGGTTCGATTGAATTAACCTGTGGTAATACGGCAAAGTTATATTCCGGTGCAGGGTTATGAGTAGACCATTCAAGAGAACGAGCATCCCATGGATCTGAACCGATGTTTCTTGGAGAGTAACGTACACTGTAGTACACGTTATAGACGATTACTACAAAACCTACAGCAAGTCCAGCTGCTCCAATGAAGGAAATCATATTCATCAACCCGAATCCAGTTGATTCGGAATATGTGTACATACGACGTGCTTGACCATCTAATCCACTGAAGAACATTGGCATAAAGGCAACTAATGTACTCATTGTAATGATCCAAGCTGAAATCTTACCAAGCTTTTCATTCAACATGAAACCGAACATTTTTGGCCAGTAGAAATGCAGACCAGCTAGCATCGCGAATACAACACCAGGAATAATAACCATATGGAAATGGGCTACCAAGAACATTGTATTATGGTACTGGTAATCGGCTGCTGACATACCAAGCATTACCCCAGTAACACCACCGATAGTAAAGATCGGTAAGAATAGTACTGAATAAATCATTGGAGTGGTAAATGTAATCTTACCTTTCCAAAGCGTGAACAACCAGTTGAATATCTTAACTCCGGTTGGAACAGCAATCGCCATCGTTGTGATAGAGAAGATACTGTTTGTAAGTGCTCCTTGACCCATAGTAAAGAAGTGATGCACCCATACTAAGAATGAAAGAAGCGAGATAAGAACCATTGAAGCTACCATTGATTTATAACCATATAGGTTACGTTTGGCAAAGGTTGAGATAACCTCACTATAAATACCGAATGCCGGCAAGATTAAGATATAAACCTCAGGATGTCCCCAAACCCAGAAGAAGTTGGCCCAAAGCATATCCATACCGCCACCAGTTGTTGTAAAGAAGTGGGTTCCGAATAATCTATCCATTGTTCCCATGATAAGCAACACTGTTAATACAGGGAAAGCGAAAACAATGATTAAGTTAGTGATTAAAGCTGACCAAGTAAACATTGGCATTTTCATCAATGTAATACCAGGTGCTCTCATTTTCAGGATTGTAGTGATGAAGTTAATACCCGTCATCAATGTACCAAGACCTGAAATCTGAAGAGCGAACATGTAATAATTCGAGCCTACCGACTCACTGAAGTCATTACCTGCCAGTGGGAAATAAGAAGTCCAACCTGCATCAGGAGAACCACCGACTACGAATGAAATGTTTATTAACATCGCACCCATAAAGAATAACCAGAAACTTAATGCATTTAGACGTGGGAATGCTACGTCACGTGCACCGATTTGAAGCGGAACAACGATGTTCATGAACGCCATGATAAATGGCATTGCCATGAATATAATCATTACGACACCATGTGTCGTGAAAATTTCATTATAATGCTGTGCATCTAAAAGAGTGTTATCTGGTACGGCAAGTTGTGCACGCATCATGATAGCATCTGCGCCACCGCGGAAAAGCATGGCTAAAGCCGCAATTATATACATGATACCGATACGTTTATGGTCAACCGTTGTTAACCATTCACGCCAAAGATAACCCCATTTTTTGAAATAGGTCAAACCAGCAATTATGGCAAGCGTAGTAAGACCAATGGCAACCATCGATGCGTAAATCGCAAGACTTGGATGAGGTACGGCAAATCGATCAAAGAATTCCATACTATCGTGACTCCTTTTGGAAATTTATTGTTTACCCTGTAAGGTTAGTTGTATAACTAACCCCACATCTTAATGATTGCTATGTTCTTCGTGTTCTTCGTGTTCTTCGTGTTCTTCGTGCTCTTCGTGCTCTTCGTGTGAACCTTCGTCTGATCCATGATCATGTCCACCATTTTCACCCTCAGGAGCAGGACTGAATTCTAGATGAGTTCCAGTGTAAGTGGATGTACCAAGATGACCTGGTTCTAATAACTCATCGAATTTATCTTCTGTAAGAGGTTTAGCAGTTTGATGCACTTCATCTACCCATTCATCAAACTCGGCTTCAGGCATTGCTGTAACGTTGAACGTGTTCTCAGCGAATCCTTTACCACTAAAGTTTGCGTTTCTACCCATGTATTCACCTGGTTCGTCAGCTGCTAGGTGCAGAGTGTTAACCATGTCGCTCATTGCGTATTTTTGACCACCAAGTTGTGGAATCCAGAAACTTGTGATTGGTCCATAAGAGTAAAGTTTGAATTCAAGCGGACGGTCTGTTGGAATGTATAAATAGTTAACCGTTTCAATATTTTCTTCTGGATAACTAAAATGCCATTTCCAGTTAGATGTTGAAGCGTAAACAACCAAAGGCTCTTTATCTTCATATCCTTCAGGTGTTGCCTCTACTTTATAGTTACTTTGAGTAGAAACAATAGAAAGGAAACCTACAATTAAAATTGGAACACCAACACAAATTGTCTCTACAAGTTTACTTCCTTCAATATGAGGCGGTTCGTAATCCTTACTTTGTTTAGAAGCTCTGTACTTGACTAACATATAGATTAAAATTCCAAAAACGACTAGAACGATAATCGACATTAATCCAATAGATAACATTATGTCCTTAGCTTGCGTTTCAGCTTGAGGCCCTTTTGGATCTAAGACCATTAATGGTTCGCAGCCTGTTAACACTGTGGCAACAGTAAAAAGGATGGTTAAAAAAGCCCACTTTATTTTCATCGTGCTACCCCTCTCTTAGTATAATATATTTGACATTGGTAATTATTCGGAGAAAACATTTACCAATCTTTAAACCTCTTATTCTCATATCTTAGTTCCAAGTGGAAAAAAAGACAATATGAAATGAAGAATGTCATAAAAAGTTCATTTAAAAACCGTAAATATGTGGTAAATGAGCAGTTATATTGTATTATTTTTTTCTTATGCCCTATAATAAATCCTTATAATGAAAAACGAGACAGTTTCCCAAAGTACAGGATTGTCCCTACCTATGTCTATTTTATTTTATATTAATATAGTGAAATAAACAATTGTAACATTATACATCATGGGGAAATATGCCTCAAAATCACCTCTAATGTTAAATATTTCACAATATGAGTAGGATAATATGTCTAATCTGGTATAAACATCCTTTTTCTTCACTTACTTATTTTATACTGATATAAATTATTGTAAGTGTTTTTCCCTTAGCCATTGTGGAAACTAAAAAATCATACTTTTTTATCATTACCTGCATACGGTTTTTTTAAAGTAAATAAGCGTTTCTTCTATTGAAGAAACGCTCTACTCTCCTAATAAAAAAGAAGAAAGGTGTCAAATTGACACCTTTCTTCTTTTTGTTTTGGACTTGAATTTTATAAGCTTCGTTGTTTCCGGTATAATTCTTTCCCCTTTTTTGGTGTTCGCCGTCATTTCTTCTGCCAAGACAAATAATATACCAACCAAGAAAATACTCGCTGCACTTAACGCTATGGTTATCCCTATTGTTGATAGCACATACCCTCCGTTGTAACCGCTTACAGAAAAACTGATTAAAAACAATATAATTCCGATTGTACATCCTGTGCCTGATACCCATTTCAATGCATCCATGATTTTCTGATTAGCTTCCATCCTGTCAGCTCCTTTTCTTTCTATTTTAACAATTTTCACATTTTTGTCAATATTTCTACTATTTTACATTATAAACACGTTGTTTTCCTTGACAAATTTGGAAGGGAATATAGATATGTTCCCTCATGGTTATATTATTAGCTATACTAAAAATTCTACTCTAAAAGAAAAGACTTCGGACAGTTTTCAATCCGAAGTCTTTTCCTATTAAGAACCTTTCAAGGTTATCGTCAACGTCTTTTCTTTTGCCCCTCGATAGATCTTGAATGTTACCTTGTCACCTATTTTCTTATCTTTGTACAGTTGTTTTCTCAATTCAGCAGCCGTGCCAATCTTGGCGCCCTCAATCGCCACGATGACATCCTGTTGCTGGAGACCTGCATCCGCAGCCGCCGAACCTGGTTCTACACTATTGACCATTACCCCGGTTTTTGCAGGCTCAGGCATTTTCTGTAGATAATATTGTGGGAGTTCCTCTGTATTGGTAAGACTGACACCTAAATAGGGTCGCGTAATTTTTCCCTTTTCGATTAGCTCTTTTACTATCGGGATGACCTCGTTACTTGGAATCGCAAAGCCTAAGCCCTCCACTCCACTTTCCGATATTTTCAAGCTATTGATGCCAATCACTTCACCAGCCGTATTGATTAAGGCACCCCCGCTATTTCCAGGGTTGATGGCCGCATCCGTTTGTAACACATCCAGCTCCCATTCGCCGTCCGAAGTATCAACCGAAATCGCCCTTCCCGTTGCACTAATGATTCCTTGTGTTACTGAGCGCGAAAAATCAAGTCCGAGCGGATTCCCGATGGCCAATACCTCCTCACCTGGTCGAATGCTATCAGAATCACCAATACTGACGGCTTCCGGAGCAATTGAATCATCAATCGTCAACACCGCTAAGTCCGTTAAGGCATCAGCACCGACCACCTCTGCTGTTGCCTTTTTCCCATCATATAACGATATTTCCACTTCCTTAGCTCCTTCGATTACATGGTTATTCGTGATGATATAGGCTTTGCCATTATCTTTTTTATAAATGACCCCTGATCCCGTGCCACTTTCCACCGTTTCATTTTCCGTACTTTGCTGCTGGAGGGGATACCGACTTTGTGTTTCTTGAAAGTTGACGACACCTACAATCGATTTTGAAGCTGTTTCAACCATATCAGCCCTCTGATTGGAATCTGTACTCGTCGACAATTTCTGTGGAGTGACCGTTTGCTCTACGGCTGCGGTTTGAGAGGTTTCATTCACGGATTTTTTCTCGGTATCCCCAAACTCACCCCCGAATACAAATACAGAAGAGGTTACTAAAGAAGCGACCACTCCAGAAACAAGGCCAGTAAACACATGTGACTTTACTTTTTTCGGTTTTTCTTTCACCCTGACTTGTCCTTCACCATTATAGTTCTCCATCTTCTTCCCTCCTATTTATGACTTTCACCTGCCTCCATCATAAACAGGAATTATTAAAAAATTCTTAAGAAACCTTGAAAAAATATAAATTTCTTAGATGGACCGATATATTTGTGGATTGGACCGATAAAGGTCTGGTTTTGACCGATAAATCATCCAAATTGACCGATATATTTACGACTTTGACCGATAAACTGCTTACAAACAAAAAAAGACGCCTCTATTAAAGGCGCCCCTCCTTACATCACTTCATACACTTCTTTTTTCTGCTTATTCACGCCATACCAGCCATACGTGGCAGTATGTCCACCTTCGTTACTATCATTGACGACTTCAAAGACTTGAAAAATATAGTCTCCCTTTTCATCATCGTGATCATATTGGATTTGTAGATGCGGATTATTTTCGGCATCCACATAATCCTTCACCAGCTGCTCCGCTTTCGCTTTTGTAAAGCCTTGGTCCGGGTCCTTCTCCTCTTCAACCGGTCCTTCTTCGGCTGGTTCTTCCTTAGCGGCTTTTTCCTCTTCTTGTGCTTCCTTCGGCGTTTCTGTTTCTACTGCCGGTTTATCTTCAGCTTCCGACTCGGGGATAGCTTCTGATTCCTCCCCCGTTTGGTCATCCGTCGTTTCCTCTAAATCCGTCTCCTCTTCAACTGGTTCTACGTCGGCTTCTTCCGTTTTCACCAACATTTCCGTAGCCTTTTGAACCATCAACTTGCCTTCTTCAAACTTTGCCTTATATGCGGCTGCCTCTTCGAAAAAGACCTGTGCTCCTTCTACATCCTGTTCTTCATATTTTTTCATTCCATCGTAAAGTAGGCCTGATAGCTCCATCAGCTCTTTCGCTTCCGCAGTGGGATCATCTTCATAAGCCAACTCAAATGCTTCATGTGCTTCTAAATAATTCTCTTCCTTTAGTTGGCTTTTCCCCAATTCCATGTTTGAGTCATACATCCTCGTTGCACAACCTGAAACGATAAATACCATCAATAAAATACATACGGATAATTTCTTCATAGTAGCACTCCCCATCCTTGTTAAATGTCCTAAGTTGTCCTATCAATCTCTAAATCTATCTTACCCTATTTCATAAGAAATATCTGACATCTATGTATGAAAGCGACTTTTTTATGGGATATTCATTTTTAGGGTTACTTTTTTACAAATAGTGGTACATCATAATTAAACACTTGAAGGGGTGGTATAAATGAGTCAAGAAAAGCAGACGTATCATGTGGATTTAGTGAGTGGAGATATTCTGGCACAGAAACTAGATGAAAACCCAAGCTTCACCATACAAGCGAATGATGACGAATTAGCCGAGTTAAAGCAATGTTTGGACGATCATCTGAAAGATGATCTTGAAGCTTTTGCCCGTTCTCACGTACCTTATCTTCTCTACCATCATGACCGGGCCAATGATAAATATGATGCGGCCATGAAAAAACTATACCGGATCATATACAGGTTAGGTGACGAGGCCGCCCGGAATCACATTGAGGAGATTGGCATATTGGAGGATAACAAATTCGAGGGAGACAGTGAAATCCAGAAGTTTAAATAAGCACCCCATTAGAACAGGATCTTATATATGAAGATTCTGTTTCTTTTTTCATATAAGGAGGTAGGGATGATAAGAGCGATGAAGTTTGTCCTATTGGCTTGCTCTCTTTGTCTACTGTATGGCTGCATGCAAAATCCATCCAGTAAAAAAACCGTGGAGGAAAGTGAAGCAAGCCCAACAACGGAAGAGTCCTCTGAAGAAAGCGGCCTCGAGCAAGGGGTCAGCCAAGTGGCGGAAGGATATTCACAGGCACCCGGGGAAAACGATGCAATCGGTTCAGATAAAGAAAAAGAAATTTATCTTTACATGAAGTCACTATACAACACTGGAGGACAGAATACCCAAGACGCCATCACGGAAAAGGCGAGTAACAAATTCGAGATTACACAAGAACAGGCCGGTACGATTTATATGCAGTATGAAATGAAGTTATCCAAGCCCAAATGAAAAATCCGCTACACTGAAACAAAAGACCAGCAATCATGGCGACTGCTGGTCCTTAATGTTTCAGTGTTTTTGTTTATAATAGGTCACAGCCAAGGCAAGGGCGAGAACTGCGCCTTTCACGATGTCCATTGCATAATATGGGACCGACATCATGATTAGCCCATTTTGCAGGATACCAATCAAAACGGCCCCGATGAACGTTCCGAAAGCATTCGGTTTACCTGCTCCTAGAACAGAAGAACCAATGAAGGCCGCCGCCACCGCATCCATTAAATAGGGAGAACCTGAATTGATTTCTGATGTCATGACGCGGGAAGCAAGGACGATCCCGCCGATAGCAGCGAACAGCGCCGACAGAAGATAGGCCACTACTTTATATTTATTGACTGAGATTCCCGAAAGTCTAGCCGCCTCCTTATTTCCGCCAATGATGTACATATAACGGCCATGCTTCGTGTAGGTCAAAAAGATATGAGTCGCAACGACAATGACGCCCATGATCAGGATAATCCAAGGCACTTGTCCGATTTTGGCGAAAAATGGGCTGATTAAACCTGTAGCGAATGTTCCATCAGGCATCACCATGTTTTGTGAAACCGTGGCCCCTTTTGTATAAGTAAGGGCAAGCCCTTGAATGATGAACATGGTCGCCAATGTCATCAGCATGTCCGGGATCCTTAACTTTACAATCATGAATGAATTCAATGCGCCCACCACAAGCGAAGCACCAATGGCCGCTATTATCGCAATCAACGTATCCTGGGAAAACCAGACAAACATCGAGATGACGATGGCATTGGCTAATGAGGCAACGGAGCCAACTGACAAATCGAAGCCGTCAACCGTCAAGGAAATCGTGATCCCGATGGCGATGATCGTCACGATGGAGATGGAACGTAAAATGTTAATAAGATTATTCGTTTGAATGAACGATGGATTTGCAATAGCAAAAACGGCAATCAAGATGATGATCGTCAGAATCGTTCCATATTTATAAAAGAATTCGAACAGATCAACTTTTTTCCTGGCTGGCGTTGTTGGTTTCTCTGTAAGAACCGGAATTGGTGTACTCATCCTATTTGCCCCCTGTTGAGTAGAATAGTAGTTCTTCTTCATTTGTCTTGCTTGTCTCTAGCTCCTTGACCATCCTTCCGTCATATAAAACATAGGTCCTGTTTGTGATTCCTATGATTTCGGCCAATTCGGATGATGCATAAATAATCGCTTTCCCCTTTTGGGCTAACTTTGCGATCAGTTCAAAAATATCCTTCTTGGCCCCGACGTCGACGCCTTTTGTCGGCTCATCGAATATGTATACATCCGCATCAGCCAATAACCACTTTCCGATGGCGATCTTTTGCTGATTGCCCCCTGATAGGTTTTCGACCTTCGCTTCCTCTGAAGGCGTTTTGATCCCAAGAGTGGCTATCAGGTCTTTCGCCTTTATCTTTTCTGCCTGGCGATCGACGAAGCTGAATGCCTTACTGAATTTCCCGACACTTGCAGCAGTCAGGTTCGTAGTAACAGACTCCTGTACGAGAACGCCTTCTTTCCTCCGTTCTTCGGGGACTAGTGCCAAGCCGCTCTTCACAGCATGATGGGGCGTTTTCAGAATAAGCTTCCTTCCATTCAACACAACTTCCCCCGTTATAATGGCCGTATGGCCGAAAAGCGTTTTACAAAGCTCCGTTTTTCCTGCCCCAACAAGACCCGCTAAACCGACTATCTCACCGGCCCTCACATGAAGACTGACATCTTTGACTTTATCGGCATCCGACAGTCGGTTCACTTCAAACATCACCGCACCTATCTCGGCATTCACGACGGGAAACTGTTCTTCCATTGACTTTCCAAGCATTTGCTCAATCACTTCGTTTTGTGTGATATCACTGATTCTACTGCGCCTCACACTCTTCCCATTTCTCATGATTGTAATGTCCTCACACACTTCAAATATCTCGGGTAGACGGTGAGAAATGAAAATAATGCCTACACCACGTTGCTTCAGCTCATTCACAATCCGGAATAGTTCCGTTGTTTCCGTATGGCTTAACGGAGCAGTCGGCTCATCGAGAATCAAGAATTTACATGCGGTTGAAACGGCCCTAGCTATCAAGACCATCTGCTTTTCGGCCAACGTAAGGTCCCTTACCAGTTTTTTCGAAGACACATGGATGTTCATTTCTTCCAAGATTTTCGTCGCTTTTCTATGTAATTCCTTCCACTTGATGATTTGTTTTCTCCCCATGTTCTGTACGGATTCATTCAGCATCACGTTCTCCGCAACCGTTAAATAAGGAATGAGGGCCGTATCCACTTCCTGATACACAATTTGAATGCCAGCTTCCTGTGCCGACTTTGGCGAACGGATATCCTGTACCTGGCCATTTAGGAAAATGTCGCCGGTATAATGGACATGAGCTCCTGATAAGACTTTCATTAGCGTCGATTTCCCTGCTCCATTTGCGCCGACCAATGCATGTGCTGTTCCCGACTGTACTGAAAAATTAACTTCACTAAGCGCTTTTACACCTGGAAACTCAATCGATATCTGTTTCATTTCTAGTTGAATGCCCATGTCCAATCCCTCCCATTAAACAGACACTCTCTTCAACTTGAAAGAGAGTGTCTACTGATTCTGATCGTTACTTCTTATAATGTTCTTTCAATACTTTCATCCAGTCTTCTTCAAATTCCGTTGATACTCCCCAGCCTTGAACAATGCCGGATAGATTGGTCATGTTGACAGCGTCCTTCGATGATTGAAGCTGTTTTTGAGATATCAATGATGCTTCTAAATCATAGGTTTGCGGCGTTTCTTCCCCCGCTAGTTTTTTCGCTAGCAGTCTCATATTCACTGCACCAATCAACTTCGGATCAACCGCTGCGGTATACGACCATGAGCTTCCTTTTGTTTGAATCTCCTGAAGGTCGGCATTGGACACGTCAATACCATAGATTTTCACTTCATCGCGCCCCGCTTCTTTTATCGCACGCGCTGCTCCGATAGCGAATGCATCCCATGTTGCGAAAATTGCGTCTATTTTACCTTTTGGATACTTGTTCAACATCGCCGATACCGCGTTTTGCGTCTGGACCGAAGTATCTGAAGATGCCACTCCGAATCTTTCAATTTCATGAATGCCAGGATTTTCTTTCAGCTTTTCTTGATACACGGCATTTCTTCTCACCATAGGAGGGAAACCATCTACCCAAAGGTATGCAATGTTCGCTTCGCCTTTTTGCTCTTCAATCAATTTGTCAAAAGCAAGAGTTGCCAATGCTTCGTCATCTTGTGAGGTTACTGTTACCCCATCAATTTTCGTTAAATCGCCGATGGAATCGAATGTGACTACGCTTTTCCCTGCATCAACCAACTTTTGTACGTCATTCACTGTCGCTGCATCATCACCATGGGAAATGATATAGCCATCATAGTCTTCCTCCAGAGCCTGAGCGATGGCGTCATGGAATTTAGCCGTATCGCCATTGGCCGTAAAAGTATCTACTTGGAAGCCAAGTGCTTCTCCTTCTTCTTGCGCCCCTGCTAAGTATTGGGCCGTGTGATCATCGCCGCCAATTTTACGAATGACTTTAATTTTAGCTCCCTCGCCTTTCGCAAATCGCTCTGGAACATTTTCAAAAGATACCTTTTCCTCTTTTTTCGCTTCCCCTGTACTTTGTCCCGAAGAACACCCCGTCAAAAGCAACGCCGAAGCGATGACTGAAACGAAAGCTCCTTTTAAAATTGATCTTCCCATTTTAATTCCCCCTATTTTTTACATTATTCTTATCTGTTAGCTCGGCATAAACACAAAATAAAAACCTCTCTAAAATAGAGAGGTTTAATCAGCTGGTTTGCAGACTTATCCCTCTCTTATCTGTCAAAACATTTCTGTTTTGCAGGATTTAGCACCAATTCCTAATTGGAACGGTTGCTGGGCATCGTAGGGCCAGTCCCTCCGCCACTCTTGATAAGAGAATATAATGTGTTACGTTTCGTTATGATAAGTACCACTTTATAGGGATATAGTCATTAAGTCAATAGTTTTTAGAATTTTTTAAATGTTTTATTTTCCTTGCAGTTTCGCCAGGCGTCTTTTCTCGATTTTTTCAAGGCGTTCGAATTGGCGTAGTTTCACTTCGAACAGGGTAATCGGATCACGGTAGACTTCAGGATTTTGTCTCATATGTTCCAATGTAGCCTGCTGTTCTTTGATTTCGGCTTTCGTCTGTTCGATATTTTTTTCAAGGATGGCAAATGGACTGCGGTAGAACAGGGATATGTCACGTTCCAAGGATTTTTCGAACAATCCAAACTGAGTAAGGAATCTGTCACTGATCATATCGGCAACATCCTGGAAGTCTTCATTTTCCAAGAACTTCTTATATCGATTGTACATATTCGCTTTATTTTGCGGAATCGCACCAAATAGCTTCCCGGCTCCCTTAAGAATCAACTGAGATGGGGTCCTTCTTAGTAATATGTTTACATTTTCTATTCGGATGCTGCTTGTCATCCGGTCCGCATCACGGCGCCAGTCATCCAAGACCCGGAAGTCCCCGGCCAGTACAATACGTTCTTCTTTATATAGCTCATTGAAGCCTGCGCTCATCTCATCCATGAACTGTTGGCTTTGCGTGAATTCTAACTCAGATGTAGCAATCCAGTCTTGAAGCGAGCGGAAATACTGCGGCATGATTTTATCGGATATAAATGCCTGGATCCGATCGTTCATTTCCTGATTCAACTGTATATGCACTTGGCTAAAGTCACTATTCTCAGATAATGTTTTAGAGCAATCACGCAGTAATTCAGGAATTCGTGTGGAAAGCTGTTTTTTCACTTCTTCTTTTAATAAGCGATAAGATCTTGTAATGTTTTCGGTTTTTTCTTTTTCCAAATCAGTCAACTGATTCGTAGCGCCATTCAACTTCACTTCCATCTGTTCATTCCAAGAAATCGAATGCTCGCATTTCCGTTCATTCGCTGCCCGTTTTTCTAATAGATAGGATAAAGTTTTACGCGTGAAGGCAAGGAGCTTCTCCGCCCTCATTTCCTTCCAATTGCTATCTTGATAGTTTGCGTGAAGGAAGACGGCTAGATCCTGCAGTTGCTGTTTGCTGTCATAAAGCTTGGAGAAAGCAAATACCTTCGCGTTCGGGAAATAAGCATTCACCTTATCCCATGTTTCATCTTCCATCCTGACTGCCACTTGATCACTATAGATGGTATCCATTTTATTCAGCAAGAAATGAATAGGAAGTTTAGGGGCCATTTGTTGCATTTCCAATAGCAAATCACGTTCACTGCCCGTGAAAGGTGCCCGTGCATCCAGAACGAACATCACTCCATCGCTCTCCAGTAAGTAATTTTGGAAGTCAGGGTCTACGCTTTTCTCTCCATTAAATCCTGGAGTATCCAGTAGACGCAGGCGATTATTTCTCAAATAATCACTGATGAGTGTCACATCGACAATCGTTCCGCGTTGACGACGCGTTTCATCCAACTCCGTTAACTCTTCGACCATTTTACGATCTGTATCGGTAATTTCATAGATTTCCAGGTCATCGCCATCTTTAACGCTCACAAGAGATGAATGGTCTTCCGCTGCAATGCTTTCACCCGCTATCGATTGAATGAAGGATGTCTTGCCATTTCCTGCACTTCCAACAAGAAGCAGATTGAAATTGCTCATATCCTTAATTCCCTCAACCATCCATTTCAGCTTATTGCCGACTGATAGATCATTGCTCTCTGCCCATTGAATGATGGAGTGAATCAGTTTTTCGCCTGCTTCGAGACCGCCTCCCAATCTAGGGGATTTCGCTAACAGACTTTCTGCATCTTGAACAACAAGTGCGCTCACTGTATCTGGGAAAATCTCATTCCAGGAAAGGACAGATGCCGCTGCAAATAACGAAATCTCCCCTTCAGAGATTTTCAACCAATTTTCCAACAGTCTTGGTACGACAGGACTTAACTCTTTGACTAAATGCGTACCTTCTAGTAATCCTGCATAGGCATCGCGATAATAGACGGAAAGCTCATCCCAAACATCCCCGTTGTTCAATTCGATTTCATCGATCAATTTATTGATGACCTTAAGCCATTCAAAGTAAGAATCCGTATATTTATAGTTCTTCCAAAGGGCTACCGTCATTTTCTCAAAACGATCTTGGTCAAGATTATATAAGGATCTAAGCACGTTCGCGAAATAATCTGGAGCCGTCGATTGTGCAACGCCCTGCTGGATGTATGTTTTCAAAACATCGAACCAAGTCATTGACTCCGTACGGATACTTTCGTTGGCCGCTAAAACTATCGCGCTATTCCAATCCTTTTGCGCTTCAAAGAAGGAGCGCGCAATTTCCGTGACATTTGGATAATCCGGTTGGAAATCGACTGCTTCCTTCACCACTTTGGATGCCAGATCATTTCTTGTTTCTACTATGTATAGTGAAAACATTTGCAGAAGGACTTCCGTCTTTAATACAGGTTCGCTCGTATTAATGGCTTTATAAATATCTTCTGCCGTCGAATACATCTCTAGCTCAAAGTAGGCATCAGCAATATTCTTCTTAGCCCATTCAGCAAGATTGCCCTCTATATTCTCCCATTTAAATATGGCCGCCTCAAAGTCATGATGCAGGAAGTACACTTCCCCCTGGGCAAACCTGATTGTGGTTAAATCCGATCTTTCCTTTTTTTGTTCCACGAGAAACATTTCTCCCAAGGCTTGAATCGGATGCTTATTTATGTCATCAATCATCGTTTCATAGAACTTTTTGCCAATCAGCTGTTCTTCCATCGTAATTCCCCCGATATATTTCATATTTTCAAGTAAAGGATCAAATCAATAGGTTCCTTTAGATAAGAAAATGATCTGTCAAAGCTCCAAATTATTATTTTAACAAAACAATATGGTAACAACATGTCATAACTCTTACAAGTTTAAAACAGAAACCGCCGGGCTTGTAATGTTTTTAACAAATCGACTCTCTCCCTTAAAATATGCTTTCATGGATTTCACCAGGATATGAAGCAATGCGAGGGATTTCTCCTATACCATTAAATTACCAGAATCCCCGTTCACACACTACCTTAAAATGGTAAAAATAAAATAATATAAAAAAAGCAGCACCTTTGATCATGAAGGATACTGCTCTCTGATAAGCATTGAACAGTAATTGTCCTTTGACAAATTGGGATTATACCCCTGTGCGCTTACGTTGATTATTGGGCTTTTTAGTTAATTGGCTTTTAAGCGGTTTTGTTTTTTTCACAACACCGGTTTCAAGTTTATCTTTACTTGTTTCAGCTTGCTTTTGCGCCAATTTCTGCTTGACAGCATCCGCCAGGCTCAACTTTTTATTTTCAGACATCATATTGTCTCCTTTAGTGTTCTACTTCTATTATAATATAGATGAAGGTAGAAAGATAATAGGGAGTTTTTACGATTCTTTCGATTGATCATAAACCGTTTTAAACCATAGCAGATTCTCTAGGACTAATATCCTGTCCTAAAGAAGACTTCATCCTATTGACTTAGTATACTGAATTTGCTAAATTATCTTTAGATTATAATAGCTCCGTACGATGAAACCTAGGTTTTGATGGGAATCAAAAAAACCAACATGCAAAGCTTAATAATATTGGCTCCGTATGGACCGTACGTTGACTGATTGCCGTGGCTTTTAAAAAAGCGCGGATATGGGTGGTAAAGCGAGCACACAACTCGTCCCTCTAAGTAGGGGCGTTTTTTTATTTTCTTAGTAATACTTTCACATGATCCCGTTAGTCCATTCGGCGAGTTTTTCACTAGATCGTAAAAAGGAGACATCATCATGAAAAAAACAGACGTATTATTTATCGGGCTTATGCTTTTCTCCATGTTCTTCGGGGCGGGCAACCTGATTTTTCCTCCATTTTTGGGAGCCTCATCAGGGACTTCCTTCTGGCCGGCCATCGCAGGATTTATCGTCACAGGCGTCGGACTCCCGATTCTAGTTCTGGTCGCCGTTTCCCTCGTCAAAGGCGGGGCAGAAACGATTGGGTCGCGTGTGCACCCAACTTTCAGCAAGATTTTCATGATCGTCATCTATTTAAGCATCGGACCTTTCCTTGCCATACCCAGAAATGCTAACGTCGCCTATGAAATGGGATTCAAACCCTATCTTGGCGACACGATAGGCCAATCGCTCTTTTTATTCCTATTCACGATTGCATTCTTCTTGATCGTTTATGCCATATCGATGAATCCTGAAAAAATGGAGACCATCATGAGCCGTTGGAGCACGCCCACTCTATTAGGGTCTATTGTCATCCTTTGTATCGTTGGCTTTATAAAACTGGATGCACCCTTCCAGGCACCAACAGAGGCGTACGTAACAGGTGCTTTTTCAAAAGGGTTCATTGAAGGTTATAACACGATGGATGCTTTAGCCGCCCTGGCCTTCGGGATTGTCATCCTGACCTCCATCCAAAAGAGAGGGGTATCGGACCGTAAGCAGCTGACTAAGTACACCATAAAGGCTGGAATGGTCACAGCAATCTTCCTATCTCTTGTGTATACATCCTTAGGTTTCATGGGAGCACGCATGGCTGCGAACGGTTCTTATGAAAATGGAACCGATATCTTGACCGCCGCTTCTACCCTATTACTTGGGACAGGCGGGAAAACCCTTTTGGGGATCATCTTCCTATTGGCCTGTATCGCATCCGTAGTAGGATTAACAACAGCCTGTGGACATTATTTTTCCAATCTCATTCCTAAGGCCAGCTACAAAACGGTCGTCCTGCTCATCACGCTAATCGGGTTCACTCTATCCAATCTAGGATTGAATCAAATCTTAAAAGTATCCGTACCTTTCCTAGTGATGGCCTACCCTTTAACAATCGTCCTGGTCGCTTTGACGTTCTTCAGCCGTCACTTTAAGAATCCAAAAAAAGTATACCGGACCGCTATGATTTTCACCGGTATCTTTGCCCTGATCGATGGACTGAGCGCTTTTGATGTACCATTAGGACTCGTGGAAACATTCACCGAAGCCCTTCCGTTTTCTGAACATGGAATGGAATGGGTCCTACCAGCCTTGGTTGGCACGGTCATTGGCATTATTCTAAGCCAAGCAGGGAAAGCATCACCCACCGAAGACATGGAAACCAAATAAGTGGAGCAGATGAGTCCGTTGATTCATCTGCTTTTTTCTCGCCTTCTATTGCTTATTTTTGGAAATGCACACCCTATATTTGGTATGATAAGGATAGAGGAGATGATCAATAAATGTCAAAGCAAACACGTATTGGTAAAACGAATTTGTATGTGAATCAGATTGGTCTCGGTACGAATGCAATTGGTGGACATAACCTATTCCCTAACCTGAATGAAGATACCGGAAGAGAGGTCCTGCGGACAGCTCTTGAAGAGGGCATCAACTTTTGGGATACAGCCTACATTTACGGGCCCGGACGCTCGGAGGAACTGATTGGCGAAGTGCTGAAGGATACCGGTAAACGCGAGGAAGTGGTACTCGCTACGAAAGGTGCCCATAAATTCGTGGATGGTAAAATGGTCATTGACAACTCTCCCGCTTTCCTTAGAGAGTCTGTAGAATCCAGTTTAAAGCGGCTCCAGACTGATTATATTGATTTATTTTACATTCATTTCCCTGATGAAGCTACACCAAAGGATGAGGCTGTCGGGGCTTTAAAAGAATTGAAAGATGCCGGAAAAATCAAGGCGATTGGCGTCTCGAATTTTTCGTTCGAGCAATTAAAAGAAGCCAATAAAGACGGCTATGTCGACGTCTTACAATCCGAATATAACCTGTTTAAACGGGGAGCCGAGCAAGACTTGCTTCCATATACAGCTGAAAATCAAATTTCCTTTGTCCCTTATTTTCCGCTTGCATCCGGCCTGCTTGGTGGCAAATATAATGAAGAATCGAAGTTTGACGACCTGCGAGCTAAAGATCCCCTTTTCCAAGGACAAGCCTATTCCAGCAACTTGCAAAAAGTCGAGGAGCTTCGTGAAATCGCCAACCGAAAAAACGCAGAGGTTGCGGACGTCGCCCTTGCCTGGTATTTAACACGTCATTCCATAGATGTCTTGATACCCGGGTCCAAAAAGCCTGAGCAAGTCTTGCGTAATTTAAAAGCATTGGACGTTGAATTAACCATCGATGATATTGCTGAAATCAGCGCGATTTTCGCTTAAAAGATAAGAGAGAAGCTGTTCAATTTCGATTGAACAGCTTTTTTCTTTATTTCATATTCATGGTCTCCCGCAATGAATGAATAGCATCCCTTCCTGGACAAGAATAATCCCTCAACGTAATATTCACTATTTATATTGCTTCCCTTTTTCTACATTGGTATATTTATTGAATATTCAATCACTAAAGAAAGAGGCCTACCCCATGAAAAAATCTTATATTCTTTTATTTCTTATCTTGGCTAATTTATTCTGGGCAGGTAATTATATTTTCGGCAAATACGTCGTTGCTGAACTTTCGCCGATTCAACTCACGTTTTCACGCTGGCTAATTGCTGTTATCTTATTATTTCCTCTTGCTCATTGGATTGAAAAACCCGATTGGAAAAGTGTATGGAAAGCATGGAAAGTACTATTACTGATGGGCTTGCTCGGCATCATCGGCTATAATTTTTTCCTGTATTGGGCTTTGACCTATACGACTTCCATGAATGCCGCTCTCGTTAATTCGATTACCCCTGCGGTCATCGTCCTGTTTTCCGTCTTACTATTAAAAGAGAACATTTCATTCCTACATGTGATTGGCCTTATTCTATCCTTATTCGGAGTATTATTGGTCTTAACGAATGGACATCTTCAGACCATTTTCCATCTTACCTTCAATAAAGGAGATCTGTTGATGATTCTGGCGATACTTGTCTGGACCTTCTATTCACTCATCGCCAAAAAGATAAAAAATATCCCGGCCATATCAGCCACCGCCGTATCCGTTTTACTTGGACTGATTCTGGCTGCTCCGTTCGCCTTTAGTTCGGGGCTGAACCTTGATGTAAGTACTCAAGCGATGGTAGGCATTTTATATATTGGAATCTTTCCATCCGTTGGTTCCTTCATTTTCTGGAACATTTCACTGCGTCATATTGATGCAAGCCAAGCTGGCGTTTACCTTAATCTCATTGTCGTCTTCACTGCGATTCTAAGCTTGATGTTGGGGCAAAACATCACAATAGTCCAGATTCTTGGCGGCCTTCTTGTCTTCTCCGGTGTCTACTTAGCCACTAAAAAGAAGAAGGATAAAAAAGCTGTGGCTTCTGCTTAAGTAGACATTTTAGCTTTCCCCTTGTTTATCTAGCATGATTTACGTTATCTTTATAGAAGAAAATCTGAATGTAAAGGTGTGCTTTAGTTGAGAATCAATAAATATATTAGTGAATCAGGGATTACTTCGAGACGAGGCGCCGATAAATGGATTGCTGAAGGTCGAGTGACCATAAACGGAGCTGTGGCCGAACTTGGCAGCCAAGCTGAACCGGGCGATGATGTTTGTGTCGATGGCAAACCGATAAAAGTAGAGCAGCAGTATGTATATATTGCACTGAATAAACCCACAGGCATCACAAGCACGACTGAAAAACATATCAAAGGAAACATTGTTGATTTTGTTAATCATCCGCTACGCATTTTCCATGTTGGTCGTCTTGATAAAGACTCAAGCGGTTTGATTCTGCTTACAAATGACGGAGATATCGTAAATGAAATCCTCCGGGCAGAGAACAAGCATGAGAAAGAGTATATTGTCACTGTTGATAAGCCACTTACGGATTCCTTCCTACAAGAGATGTCATCAGGCGTAGAAATTTTGGATACGAAAACACTTCCATGTGAAGTCAAGCCGCTTTCACGCCATACATTCAACATTACCTTAATGCAAGGGTTGAACCGGCAAATCCGCCGCATGTGTACGGCACTGGGTTATGAAGTCCGTGAACTGCAGCGCGTTCGCATCATGAACATCCACTTGGACAGGTTACCCCTCGGTCAATGGCGCGACCTGACAAAAGAAGAATTAAACGAACTATTTGCAGAATTGAATTACACACCAAGAAAAAGATGAGTGAAGAGGATGCCCCCAGATTTGGGAGCATCTTTTTTAGCAGCTGCATTCCTTTTATCGGTCAAACTGCGTAATATATCAGTCAATTTCAACATTTTATCGGTCTAGTTGAAGATATATCGGTCTAATCCAGCTTTTTTTCGGTCAAAGTCCAATTCGACTCCAAAATAAAAAGCAACCATTAGGCTGCTCATTATCGGTTATACCCACCATAGATCGGTTGGACTTTCGTTGATCAGGACGGTTTTCAAGTTCGTCACGGCTCGTTGGAAACCTTCTTCGATCGACATGAGCGGATCTTCGTGTTCGATGCTGACGACGTAATCATACCCATAAGTACGAAGGGCACTCATCATGTCGGACCATTCTTGAAGGCTATGGCCGCAACCAACTGAGCGGAAGTTCCAGGCACGTGTCTGGATGTTGCCGTACGGTTGCATGTCGGTGAGACCGTACATATTGATATTATCTTGGTCCAGATAGGTGTCTTTAGCATGGAAATGATAAATGGCTCCAGCTTTTCCAAGAATTTTAATGGCGCCGACAGGTTCGATTCCCTGCCACCAGAGATGGCTTGGGTCAAGGTTGGCACCGATTGCGTTCGATGTGGCTTCCCGTAGCTTCAACAAGGTGTATGGTGTGTGGACGAGAAAACCTCCATGCAGTTCGAGTCCAATTTTAATATGATGTTCATCAGCAAGCGCAGCGATTTTTTTCCAATAAGGAATCAGTTTTTCTTCCCATTGCCATTTCAAGACGTCCGCATATTCGTTCGGCCATGGAGCAACCGGCCAATTCGGATATTTAGCACCTTCGTGATCACCTGCGGTACCGGAAAAGGTATTGACGACAGGTACATTCATCAAGGCAGCTAACTTAATGGACTTTACTAGATTTTCATCACTTTCCCTAGCCCAGCTTTCATCTGGGGAAATAGGGTTGCCGTGACAGCTGAACGCACTGATGGCTAGCCCCCTTGATTGGATGGCTTCCATGTAGTCCTGCCGCTTTTCTTCACTCTCCAATAGCTCATCCAGTGGACAATGGGCATTACCTGGGTACCCGCCTGTACCGATTTCCACTGTTTTCAATCCAGAGGCTGCCACATAATCAAGCATTTCCTCAAATGTTTTTTGTCCGAATAGTACTGTAAAAACGCCTAGTTTCACTCGCCTCACCTCACCTTTGCATTAATTGATGCTCATGACTTTTCCGCTTGCGGAACTTTGGTAAATAGCTTCAATGATTTTCGATACTTTCATGGCTTCCGCCGGTTTTACCAGTGGTTCGGCAAAACCAAGGCAACTATCGATAAAGTTCGCCGCCTGTTGAAGATCCGGTGTGTCCTCACCTGGCATCCAAACCGCTTCACTATTCAAAAGCATCCCGTGTTTCGCCTGATTCAATATGAGCGGGAACACATCTAGACCGCCCTGTGTTCCGGATAAACTCAAGACTGTCGCTTCTTCACGGATATTCGCGGCCCATGACGTTTCAAATAACAAAGAAGCTCCATTTGCAAATTTGATATAAGCCGTTGCATGATCATCCACTTCAAAAACGGAAGCATCGAAGTTGCCCCATAGATTAACTTGATCGACACCCTTACTGACATAATTATATGTCGAACCTACAATTTCGATTGGTTCTGGGTCATCCATCAGCCATAAAGCCAAGTCAAGCAAGTGACAGCCATAATCGATCACACTGCCTCCGCCTTGCAATTCCTTGCTCGTAAATACGCCCCAACCGGGGACTTTCCTTCGTCGAATGGCCTGAACTCGTGCCACGTATGGCTCTCCAATTTCACCTGCTCGAATCATTTTTTTGGCAGCCTGGGCTTCCTTCATGAACCTGTAATGATACGCAATGGAGAGCACTTTTCCAGATAAGTTTGCCGCATCGGTTATTGCCTTACATTCCTCAGTCGTGATGGCCATCGGCTTTTCACATAAAACATGTACACCAGCCTGCAATGCCGCGATGGAAATCTCGGCATGAAACTTGTTCGGTGTGGCTATCGTGACCGCATCCACTTCGGCAAACATATCTTCATAATTGGTAAAAACTTTTTCAATATGATGTTGCCTGGCGACATCTCTCGCCTTCAATTCATCAATATCCTGAATTGCATATAAAACCACTTTATCCTGTAATGTTTGGAAGGCTGGGATATGCCTTTTTTGGGCAATCCCCCCAGCACCGATAATACCCATTTTCAATTTGTACATGATGACTATTAAACCCCTTTATAAGCGGACGATTTGTCTGGATGCATTTGATTCCATTGCGCCGAGAATGACTTTTAGTGATTGTAATCCTTCAATTCCTGTGACAAGAGGCTCTTCATTGTTTACCACACTTTTTATAAAGTGGCTGATTACTCCAGTATCATGCTGTCCGCCAGAGTCATTTGTCTGGATGCCCCCTAATTCGAAGGTTTCGGTCTTCCCATTCTTATGATGGATAATCAGTGAATATTTAGGGTCGTCTTCTAGACGCAATACGGCTTTTTCCGCATAAATGACCGTTGCGTTGTCTTCTTTTGCGTACGACCAGCTTGCCGTCAGGGTACCAATAATACCGCTTCCCGTTCGCAGGATGCAGGCAGCGCTATCATCAACATCCGCCTGTTGCTTTGCACTCGTTTCCACAAAAGCTCCGACTTCCACAAATTCCTCGCCTAACACATATCGCAGTAAATCGGCTTTATGAACACCTAAGTCCCCCATCGCCCCGATGACCGCTTGATCTTTTTTAAAAAACCAGCTGTTCTCCCCATCGACACTCCAAGTTTCAGGCCCTGAATGTCCAAAAGCTGTCCTGAAGCTGTAAATCTTTCCTAATTCCCCACTCTCAATTAGCTTTTTGGCTTTTTGATGTGAAGGGACAAACCGCTGATTATGACCAATCATTAATATCTTGCCGCTTTTTATAGCTGCTTCATTCATTTTTTCCGCATCTTCTAAAGAGGTCGCCATGGGCTTTTCACAAAGAACATGCTTTCCAGCTTCAAGAGCAGCGATCGTGATGGGGGCATGCAGGTAATTCGGTGTACATACACTAACCACGTCAATATCCTTATTCTTTAAGAGTTCTATATAATCAGTATATGCTTTTGCGTCATACCTTTGTGCCGCTGCATTCGCCCTGTCTTGCGCAATATCACAAACGGCTACAATATCGGTTTCCTGATGCGCTTCATATTCCGGAAAATGCCTATTTTTCGCAATGCTCCCACAACCAATGACTCCCACTTGTACTTTGACCATTCTGCTCTCTCCTTCACTTCATCTCTTGGATGAGATATTCTCCAATGGTACCGCTTTTCCATAAACCACATTGTTGTGAGAACGTGGCTTGACCCACTTGACCGCATTCTTTATCACCTGCTGTATCTCTGGGTTATAGTAGGTCGGATACGTTTCATGGCCAGGCCGGAAATAGAATATCCTTCCTTTTCCACGCTGGTACGTGCATCCGCTTCGGAAAACTTCGCCGCCTTCAAACCAGCTCATTAAGAGCAATTGATCTGGTGCGGGTATATCGAAATGCTCCCCGTACATTTCTTCCTTCTCAAGCTCAATATATTCACCGATTCCTTCAACAATGGGGTGAGCGGGATCCACGACCCAGAGCCGTTCCCTTTCATCCGCTACGCGCCATTTCAGATCGCAGGTCGTTCCCATTAATTGTTTGAAGATTTTCGAAAAGTGTCCTGAATGGAGGACGATAAGGCCCATCCCTTCGAGCACCCGCTTATGAACACGTTGGACGATTTCATCCTGCACTTCATCATGTGCAATATGCCCCCACCAGAGGAGTACATCCGTTTCCTTCAGTACCTCTTCCGTCAGACCATGCTCTTTTTCGTCAAGCGTAGCCGTGTTAACCTCAATCTGATCTTCTTGTAAGAACTCGGCAATCGCGCCATGGATCCCATTTGGATAAATCTCTGCTACCTCTGGCTTCGTTTGTTCATGGCGATACTCGTTCCATACCAAAACCTTCATCAGAATCTCCTCCATATGTTTTTTCGGCGACTTCCCCTGCATGTTTAACTAATACCTCTTATTTTGTTACGCAAACGTTTGCGTTAGAAACAATAAAAAAATAATTTTGAATAATAAGATTAAATACATTGGTAATCTATATTGTAAATTTATGTTAGGAAAAATCAAGCTTTAATTGCTAAAACAATTCTACAATTTCTCTGTAATTTCTTTTTCAATAGCGGAATGTGACTCACGCTGTACGATTTTGGTAGGAACCCGGATACTCTTTTCCATCATTTTAGGATCGGCTATTAAATCAAATACGCACTTTGCTGCTTCATAGCCCAGTTGGTACGTATGAATATCGACCGTGGTTAGTGGTGTACTTAAGAATTCGATAAACTCCGAGTGATTAAAGCAGACGACACTTATTTGTTCCGGAACTTTCAACTTCTTTTCCGCTAACACGCCCAATAACAGCACACCCAATAATAGGTCCATGACTATAAATGCCGTTGGTGATTCAGGTAAATTCAGCAGTTCCTCGATGGCTTTTATGCCATCGGCGCGATTCAATGGAATCAGTTTAATACTTTCCTTTGGCACGCTTAACCTTGCCTGTTCCATTGCTTGTCGGAATCCGCTTAAACGCGCCTGGATCACTTCGAATTCAGGACTGCCCCCTAAAAAGGCAATTCGTTGATGACCAAGATTGATGACGAACTCCGATAATTCCTTAGCCGCTTGAACATTGTCGTTATCAATGAAAGTGATGCCACTCATATCCGTCCTTGGCTTCCCTACCAAGACAAATGGGAAGCTTTGTTTCACTAGATAGGGCACCACTTTATCATCCTGCTTCGAATACAAAACAATCATGCCATCCACGCGTCTACCTTGAACCATTTTAACGACATCTTCAAAAATGGCATCCTCGGTTTCCCCAGTCGTTAGCGAAAGGCTATACCCCTCTTTATTACAAAAGTCGCCAATGCCTCGGATCACTTCTGGAAAGAATGGATTGTACAGGGATTCCCTAGCCGAATTTTTCATTACGATTCCAATGGTCTTCGTGGATTTTGTAACCAAATTCCGGGCATTTTCATTCATATGATAGCCCATTTCCTTCAATACCTTCCGTACTTTACGCTTTGTCTTTTCACTAATGGTAGGACTGTTATGAATAACACGCGATACCGTGGATGGAGCGACATTCGCTTTCTTGGCAACGTCTTTGATCGTTACAGACATTTTCATCTACTCCCGTTCATCGCACAGGGCTTATTATTCCCTATATCTAAATAGTTATTTAACCGCACCGTCAGCAATTCCTTTAATAATTTGTCTTTGGGCAAAAAAGTACGCAATGATAACTGGAATGATTGACAAGGTAAGTCCTGCCAAGGCAAGATGCCATTGTTTCGTATATTGACCGAAAAAGAAGAATAATTTAAGTGGAATGGTCTCAGATCCCGCACCCCCGATAACAAGCGATGGCAAAAGGTAATCATTCCAAATCCAGATGACATTCAAGATCCCGACCGTGATTGACATCGGTTTCAATAATGGAA
Source organism: Peribacillus sp. NPDC046944 (assembly GCF_050272735.1). NCBI lineage: Bacteria > Bacillati > Bacillota > Bacilli > Caryophanales > Bacillaceae > Peribacillus > Peribacillus sp. NPDC046944. The sequence continues at coordinate 301,708 of NZ_JBNNML010000002.1, read as the reverse complement.
AAATGATATACCAGAATACTTGAAAACGGTTGGCTCCATCGATTTTAGCCGCTTCATCCAGCGTGATGGGGATCCCTTTTAAAGTACCATGATATAGGAATATGGAGAGACTGCATCCAAACCCTAAGTACATGATGATCAATCCGGTGCGATTCAACATACCCATCTGACCAAATTGGGCTACAAGCGGGATCATCACCGATTGGAATGGAATAAGCATGGCTGCCACAAACACGAAGAACAGCAAAGAACTAAATTTACTTTTATTTCGTGATAGCGCGTATGCGGCCATTGCTGAAAAGATAATAATTATCACGACACTGACAACCGATATAAAGATGGAATTGAATAAAGTCCGAAGAAAATCCAATTGTTCGAAGGCCTGAGTGAAATTTTCTAGTGTCCAGGTATCCGGCAAGCCCAATGTGTCAGAGAAAATCTCGCGTTTCATTTTAAAAGCATTTACGATCATTAAATAAAAAGGGGTGAGCCATAACAAGGCCAATACAAACCCGATCAATCCGACCAGCCAAAGCTTCCAATTCTTTCTCATCATAGCTCAACCTCCCTTTTCTTATTGATATATACCTGTGTCAAGGAAACGGCTGCCACAATCACGAAAAAGATCACGGCCTTGGCCTGTGCATAAGCCATATCATTTTCGGTAAACGCGGATTTAACAATGTTCATTGCGACCATTTCTGTTGAATTGTATGGCGCACCGTTCGTCAAAGAAAGGTTTTGATCATATATTTTGAAAGAGTGTGAAAGCGTCAGGAACAAACTAACCGTGAAGGCTGGTGCCACAAGCGGAAAAGTTATATGGCGAAAACGTTGGAAGCTATTGGCCCCATCGATTTTAGCCGCTTCAATCAGGTCTTCAGGAACTGCCTGTAAATAAGCGATATAAATGATCATGATATATCCCGCCATCTGCCAGGACGTTAAAATGATCAATCCCCAAAATCCAGTCTCGGTTGTGGAAAGCCAACCATTAAATGCCTCTATGCCGGTTACATCGCCAATGGCACCAAAGACTTTGATGAAGATGAACTGCCAAATGAAACCAAGAATCAATCCACCGATTAAGTTCGGCATAAAGAAAATGGTCCGAAGAAGGTTGCTCGATTTCAGTTTTGAAGTCACGATAAGTGCCAAGCTCAAACCAAGAACGTTTATGACCACAATCGCTGTTACAGAAAATTTGATGGTGAACCAAAATGTATCCAGGAAGCCCTTGTCCGAGAATAGGTTTATATAATTTTTGAGACCCGTGAAATCGGGCGTACCCAAACCGTTCCAATTCGTAAATGAATAATAAAACCCGTAAATGAGCGGCACGATCACGACCAAAATGAGCGCGGCTAGAACAGGTGTCAAGAACAGCCAATATGCAGCATCTCGATTTCGCATTTGAAACCGACCTCCTAATATAGTGTGTAAGTAGCGGATATATTTATAGAACAAACAACCAATCGACACAAGTTAGGCTCGATTGGTTGTTTCCCTATTTAACGGAATGCCTATTTACTGTGGATTTTCTCCCAGTTTTCAATGTTTTGTTTGACGAGTTCATCCCATGTCATTTTACCGGTTACATATTTTTGGACACTTGCACCCAGATCATCGTTCCACCCGACTGGATATCCATTGAACACCCATCCAATGGTATTTCCCTCTTGTGAATACTTATAAATTTCTTTTGATAACGGATCGGCAATTTTTTCAACGTCATACCCTTCATAGGCTGGAATGAATTTAAAATCTTCTAATACAGCTTTTTTACCTGCATCGGATGTATACATCCAGTCTAGGAATTTCCTCGCTTCTTCCTGAACTTTCTCATCCGATTTCTTATTTACTGCCCAATAGTTCGGTACCCCGACCGGCATGGCTGCCGTGTCCCCATTCGGAATAGGGATGATGCCTATGCCATTTTCAGCTAATTCGGGATCCATGTCATACACTGTGTTATACACCCAGTTCCCTTGCTGGATGATTGCAACCTTTTCAAGGGAGAATAACTCTTCTACTTGTTGGGAGTAATCAAGGCTTGCCGTTGGCTGAACAGAATATTTATTTTGAATATCGACCAGTTGTTTGAACTTGTCTCCATCCGAGAACTTGACGGTTTCCGCCTTGCTTGCCGTCAACACGTTTCCATCAAACTCCGGTGCTAAAAAGACATTGGATAAATGGTTTCCCGTTACCCATTTCTCTTTGACCGGATACGCGAATACTGCATCAAGCTTCAATTTGCCTTTCTGTGAATCCAGCTTCTTCACTGCATCCTCTAGAGCTGTATAGCTTGTAAGTTCTTCCGCCTTGATTCCGGCTTCTTTAAAGACCCTTTTGTTATAAATCAGGCCATACCCTTCCTGATTGAATGGAAGCCCAAGAATCTGCCCGTCCTCTTCAACGCCATCCAACGTCCCATCCAGTGCTGCCTCTGCAGCTTTCGTATCCTTCAAATCTGATAATCTATCTTTATATTGTTCCACATCGATCGGTCCGCCAATATTAAACACCGCTGGTTCCTCACCGGAAGCAAATTTTGCGGTAATGGCTGATTTATAATCATTCCCGCCGCCAACTGTCGATACTTTGATTTTCACATTTGGGTTCTCTTTTTCATACTGCTTGGCCAGAGTCTCAAATTGCGGCTTAAACTCTACTTTAAATTGGAAAATATCCAGCGTCACTTTATCTTTATTATCGGAATCACTGTCCCCGCCAGTAGAAGAAGAGCAACCTGCCAAGACCACACTAAATATCAATAAAATAGAAAAGATTCCCCCATACCATTTTTTACGCTTCATGCCTATCAACTCTCCCTTTTTCCGTAAATTCCTATACCTTTTAAGAAAACGTTTGCATAAAGTATGAAAAGTAGATATCTTATAAACTGTCATTTCACTATTCTATTGAAAGATAAACCACCACCTTACAAACCTAATTGTAATCGGTTACATTTCTTTTTCTTTATATTACCACTTAATGACATTACTTACAATTAAATGTATAAGTCTACGAATATATTACGTTTCTTCTTCTAAATTATATGATTGAATACCCAAGAATTATTCCTTCTCCTGATTATATAATTTGAACGGATATCCATTCTGGGTATTTCTTCATCTTTTTCAACCATTCAGAATGCAAGCTGTATTTCATTAGAGAAATGGGAAACCAAAAGGCTTCCCTTCCATTCACTTCAAAACCATTTTCACGTTGGAAGACCCATACTCTTCCTTCAATTCGTAATATTTATCACTTGCTTGTCCAAATTCCTCGAACACACCACTAATAAGTAATTCATCCGTTTCCTTATCCACTATGCTGTACTTAATATTGCTCTTCCCAAACTTTCTGTCATCCACTTTTAAAAGAATCATGCTAAACACCTCCATATATAATGGCTGTATTCCTCATGATGGTTGGATTCTTACTTACATAATATAACAATTTATTCAAAATTCACAGATTTTTTTGTCATTTTCAGGGAAATAAAAAAAGACCTGCCTAGGCCCCTTGAAATAAAGTCCGTTTATCCATATAAAAAAAGGAGCCCAATCCGGCTCCCAAAATGATTTTATGACTTCGAAATATCCACGAACCCCTCACCAAATACATCCCTTACATCATGTATCGCGATAAAAGCTTGGCTATCGGTAGACTGAACAATTCTCTTTAACTTGACGACCTCTTGTTTACTAATGACAATATATAGAATTTCCTTCGCATCTTTCGTATAGTAGCCATGTCCATCAAAAACTGTGACCCCTCTATCCATTTTAACCGTTACTTGTTTCGCAATGAGATCTGCTTCTTTCGAGATGATGGTGATTGCCTTTTTCGGGTTTACACCCTCAATGATGAACTCCATTACTTTCGTTCCAATATATAGCATAAGGATGGTTAGCATGAGACCTTCCGCACCGATAATGAAATAGGATGAGACGGCCACGATTATATCAAAGAACAATAACCCATAACTTATGCTCCAGCCTAAATATTTATTTGTGATCCGAGCAAGAATGGTAGAACCTGCCGTCGTACCGCCCACCCGAATGATCAAACCAATTCCTACACCAGCAAACACACCGCCAAATATGGCATTGATTACGATTTCATCCGAAGAAACGTTCCAATTCTCCGTTAAATGTAGAAAAAGAGAATGGAAGGTGACGGCAATAATCGTATAAATGGTTGTAATCCTCGATAAAAATTTATATCCGACAATCAGAAGGAATGCATTCATAATGAAACTTACCAGGCCCGGTGACCACTGGAATAAATAGAATAAAATGATGGTAATCCCCGTTACTCCACCTTCACCGAGATCATTGGGAATAACGAAAAGATTGATTGCCAACGCAAAAATGAACGCACCTATTATTATAATGAGAACATCTAAAGAAGTCTTTTTCATATGTAACTTACCCGCCTTTATATAAACAATTTCCTTGCTATATAGTAACACGTAATTTCTTGATTCCTTCATTGATTTTCTTAATCTGTTAAAATAATTCATCTCTTAAATCAGGAATGGTAAAAGGCCACTGTACTCCCGCTAAACCGGAATACAGTAGCCTGCATACTACCTCTTTTATAGAAGAATCTTGCCATCCGTAATGTTGACGACACGGTCACACAAATCTAACATTCTCTCATCATGCGTCACCATGATGGCTGCCTTGTTTCTTAACTTCACCTCGGTCGCAAGCATTTCCACTACCTCTCGCCCCCGCTTTGAATCAAGGCTTGCAGTGGGTTCATCTGCTAAAATGATGTCTGGATTATTCATCAACGACCGCGCAATTGCTACCCGTTGACGTTCACCGCCTGAAAGCTCTTCTGGCAAATGATTGCACCGATGACTAAGTCCGAGATGACTAAGTAATTCATCAGCTTTTTTCACAGCTTTCTTGTCACGTTGCCCAATCAGTTCTGAAATAAGCAGAAGCTGGTCACGTACGGTAAGGTACGGAACAAGATTGGATGATTGAAAAACAAAGCCAATTTTCTCTAGACGGACACGTGTTAATTTCTTCGGAGAAAATGATGTTATATCCTCATTATTTAAAAGCAAACTACCTTTACTTGGGGAAAGTAAAGCACCTGCTATAGAGAGGAAAGTACTTTTCCCCGAACCTGATGGACCAACAACGGCCACAAATTCCCCAGCTTTCACTTGAAAGGTAACATCGTCAAGAGCCCTCACGATATTCTCACCTTCACCGTAAATTTTGCTGACGTGATCGAATGATAGTTTATGATTCATCATGCTACCCTCCCAATGGCTTCAATGGCATCAATTTTTGACACTCGATATAGTGATAACAAGGAACCCAATACCGAAACAATCAATAAAAGAATCGAATATTGAATGACCAAAGAAGTACTTAATTCAAAAGGCATTCCTTCTGGCATGATGAAAGTGACCCCGTATGTTAGTGCAACACTACTTGCTATACATACCACCGCAAGCATGAACACTTGGCCCACGATACTTTTTGCAAGGTAGCCAGTACTTGCTCCGAGTGCTTTCATGACTCCAAATTGATTCGTCTTCTGTAAAGTGATGACATAGAAGAACACAGCAAGAACAAATGCAGCAATCACAAACAGAAAGGCTATCATCATCGCCAATGTACCTTGTTCTTCTTTAAATCCCGGGATACTTTGAAGCATCTCATCCTTCGTAATGAGATCCACATCAGACACAGACTTCAACGGACCTACTTGATCCATTTGAACCGCAATTGTGCTAATTGCGTCCGTGTTTTTCAACCGAGGATTAATCCCCTGCCATCCCTTAACGTTCATGTATACAACAGGTGTATGGCTGTAGGATTGATTTTCGGTGAATCCTACGATAGTGAATTTGTTACCGGATAATTCATCTACTACCGTATCCCCTACCTTATAGCCGTCCTCTTTTAAAGAATCATTGGCTACTATATCGCCTTTCTTCTTATTATCATAGCTTTTCCCTTCCACGATTTTGGGTGCAAGGAACCCATTGGCATCCGTTGCAAAAATCGTGACATCCGTCTTTTTCGATGTACCTTCTTTATTGAAGGTCAACATCATTTGACCCAGGGCCTCCGCTCCTTCAACACCCGTTGAAGAACGAACCTCACTTAATGTATCCAGCGGAATAGTAGATCGGTTTAGTTTATGCTCCACGTTAGACTCCATCATGAAATAGTCAGCATCCATGCCTTGTATCGATGAAGCATTTTCAGCTGAAAGTCCATTAGCCAATCCAGAAATGATAAAGACCAGCCATGCGACCAAAACCATGATCAACCCGATCAGTAAGTAACGCACCTTTGAATGTTTCAGCTCACGTATTGCTAAAAACATTTTTTCATCTCCCAATTCTTTTGTTACCGTTTGAACATCCAATCCCTTATGTTCATGTGGTATACATCGATTGTAATGAATCATTATGAATGGAAGATGAACAATTGATTACATAAGCGGCAAACGAACATAAAAAGTAGACCCTTCCCCAAGTTCACTCTGAACCGCAATCGTTCCACCGTGAAGTTCCACCGTCTTTTTCGTAATGGAAAGACCTATGCCGCTCCCGTTCTCACTGCGATTACGCATTTTATCAACTTTATAAAACCGTTCAAAAATATGAGGAAGCTCTTCATCAGCTATCCCCATACCGGTGTCTTTAATGATCACTTCGACCATCCGGCCAATTTTTTTGATGCGTATAATGATTGAACCCCCACTTTCAGAGTACTTAATGCTATTCGTTATCAGGTTTGTCCATACTTGAATTAACAGCTTCTCGTCTGCAGAAATCATGGTGGATGGTAGATCCATTTCAATCACCATGTCTTTTTCCCGCCAACTCCATTCCAGCATGAACAGCACTTGCCTTATTTGCTGAGCTAAATCAAAGCTTGTACGCTGTAGGGGATCGTCTCCTTTATCCAATGAAGCGAGAATCAGAAGCTGCTTACTCATTGCCGACATACGCCGACTCTCCTTTTCAATAATGGACAAGTACTCCTTTCGTTTTTCCTTCGTTAACTCTTCCGATTGCAGGGTTTGGGAGAAGCCCTGGATCGAGGCGAGCGGAGATTGAATTTCATGTGAAACATTGGAAACGAATTCCTGTCTCATGTCTTCCAATCGTTGGATGCTCTGAGTCATTTTCGAAAAATGTTTCGCCAAATCCCCAATTTCATCACCACGGGTAACGTTCAATTCACCACTATAATCCCCATCAGCAATCCTTTTTGTCGCTTCCGTTAATTTGGTAATGGGCTTAACTAGAAAACGTGTGTTAAAAATAATGAAAAAGAAACTAAGTAAGATCATAAGAACGAGCAAAACGGCCAGGAAAAAGCGAATTTCCCCAAACTGCTTTTCAATATCAGGCCTAACGAACAAGGCGTATTTTTCGCCATCCACGTTCAGCGGAACCCCAATACTATTTTCTAATGCATCTTCAAAAAAACCGGTAATGAACAGCCCGTTATTATAGGTTTCAATCCCTTCATAGACTTTCCCGTTCAAGACATCAGAAACCGTATCCCCATCCAAATCCGTTTGATGAAACGATTTGCCATAAGAAGTAGCCTTACCCTGTTCATTGATTAAGTACAGCTGGTAATGCAATCCTGATACATGGTTTAAATAAGCATCAATATCCTGATCAGGATTTTCCTCATACAAAGAAACGATCTCCCTTGCGACCTTGCTGATTTTCTCTCCATTGTAGGGTTTAAGAACTTGATGGTAATACACATTAGAAAGTAAAAAAGCAATGACGCTAGCAAGCACCATGATTAAGATCGTTTGGACAACGATTCGAAAATAGAGTGTTTTCACTATTTTTTGACCCCCAGCTTGTATCCCAATCCCCTGACAGTCGTGATGACAAAATCATCCGTACGTCCTGTGAATCGTTCACGTAACCGTTTGATATGAACATCCACCGTCCGGTCATCCCCTTCAAAATCTGCTCCCCACACAAGTTCGATAAGTTGCTCCCGCGTAAAAACCTGATCGGGAAAACTCCCTAATTGAGCAAGCAGTTCAAACTCCTTAAGCGGAAGAAGCAATGTATTTCCCTGAATTCGGACTTCATAACTTCTTCGGTCGATGATGGTTTGATTTAATGTTATTAACTCAGCATTCACCATACGGTACCGTCGCAAAAGCGCTTTTATTCTAAATAAAAGCTCTTGTGGCTCGAAGGGTTTAACGAGATAATCATCCGTCCCGGCATAGTATCCCTTTTCTTTATCAATGAGCTGATCCTTAGCCGTAAGTAAAATAACCGGTAAATCATATTGATCGCGTATCTCCTTACAAAGATCCAGTCCGTTTTTATAAGGCATCATGATATCCACAACAGCCAGATGAATCCGTTCTTTCTCTAATAATAAGGAAGCCACATTCCCATCCTTCGCTTCGAACACCATGTATCCTTCTTTTTCTAAGTGAAATTTCAGTAACTCTCGAATATGCCGATCATCATCTGCAATTAATATATGTATCAAAGAAACACATCTCCGCTTCTTAATATGAATATCCCTACAATAGCAATATTCGAGCTCTTAAAACAACCCAAGCCTATTTAAAATAAAACAGGTAGAGGGTTTTTATCCCTTCATCAAAACCTATAAAGAAGTGATATATCCTTCTGAAGCTAAAAACCTTGAAGTGTATATTAAACACATATAAACCTAGACCACTTATTCGTCTAGGTTTTATGTTTTGCCTATTAAAATTATTCCTTCCAAATATGTTTTACTTACCTTCGTATTTATTCAATGTCCACAAGTAAGATAAACTAAAAAGTCTGCGGATAACCAAACATCCCTCATCATATTTAGTTAGAAAATTATCCTCTAAATCAGTTGTCCCTTAGGTATAGCTTTGGAGAATAAAATGGTGGTAACTGATGATATTATGGTTATTTACTTAACAAAATTAAGAGTAAATTGGGCATACGTTTAAAAGGTGTTGTACGTACTATATAATTTGTAAAAACATCAAATTTGGGATTGCAAGGGTTATCTCTATTCTGTAAGTAATAAATAGTTCATTCGTCACTAGGTATCTCTTCAAACTTTGCCAATCAAGGTTTCACATAAATTACATTATCTCAGGTATATCAATCTCTTTGCCTGGAGACTTACTAATTAGAACCTTTAAGAGTTCTCTTATTCATAATTAGTAGTAGCAATAAAATCAAAAGCACCAGTTGAACTAATTTCATTGTTATATTCAAAATTATATATTAAAATTACTGCATTATATGATTTCTTTAGGTTTATACTTTTCTGGATTTTTGGGATGACAATTTCTTCATACGAACACCCATCTAATAATGCTGATATATCACTACTACTATTCTTATAGACTGCTTTTTCTATTGTATCCTCATCAGTTTCATCCATATCAATATTAAAATCGATAAAGAATTGGGAAGGGACAGACTCGCCATCCTCATCATACGTTAAATCAACATACTCTCCTATTGGGTCCTCATCGTTAATATTCCCTAACCAAATTGAAACCCATCCTTGTTTTTCCATTATAGTACCCTCCTACTTTAATCTTAGACCTTGTGGTAAAGACGAAACTCCACCCTCTAATCTATAATTAGCCCAATTATTAAGCCGTCTAACAAATGTATTATAGTCGCTAGAAGTATCTATTATTGCTAACAATTCATTATGTGCTTTAGTTGAGCCTAATCCTCCGTGAACACCCTTTGGATTGACAAATTTGACATCGGATATAGCTGTTCTTAAGTCTTTAATCTCTTCAGCACCAATATTCCAACACTTAAATTGCGGAGCTCTTGAAACTAAGTGCCATTCATGTAAACCTCCAGGTTCTCTAAGCTGACGTTCAATTTTCTTTCTAATCTTTTTATCTTTCCAAAGTTCGTCTAGTTCATTACTTGTAAGGGAATTGAAGAATTTATTAAAATTCCCACTCTTTGCAGTTGGTATATCATCAACAGTTAATTTGTTTATATCTTTAGCATTATCTATACCCTTACCAGCATCCTTAATCTTAACACCTTTTAGCACATCATGACCCTTATCTAAGACTTTTATGGGTTTAATGAAAGTGAACGCTGCAGCTGTTATTCTTTCATTTGTAGTGGAACCGGGACCAATCATAGTAGCTATATCGCCTAGAAGGAAATCAGTTGCCGCTATGGCATATGGGGCTAGGCCATCCGGAGTTCCTGAACCGTTACCACCAAGTACCTTCCTTTTCCCTTCAAATGTTAAAGCATAGTCCCCAGTATTTGAATCCATTATTGAATCATCGCTTCGATTGCTTTTAATATTCTGTTTGGCCAGCCCTGCATAGATTGCTTCCATTTCCTTTTCGAGCTTCCGGGCTTCGGCCTCTTGTTTCTTAAACTCCCGGTAGCCTTTCATGTTCTCGGCCACTTCATCCTTCACTTGATAGGCTGCACTCACTTGAAAGGCGCTTTGGTTGAAGTTCATCGGGGAAATGGTACCGTCCTGACTGGTGGCTTCAATGAGAGCCTGCACAAGTCCAATGGCCACTTTTTCCTGGTCCTCGCTCACTTCATATTCCTCGACCAGTTTACTGTCTACATCCTTCACTTTCTTGATGGTCGTATTCTTTTCTTTTTCAGCACTCTCCATTTTCTCATGGAAATCATCTTGTTTGAATACGCTAAGCTGAAGGATATCTTCAATGTTTTGGAAAATCTTTTGGAGATCGGTAGACTGCTGGTTCACCATCGACTTGGCATTGGTAAGACCATGGGCCACTTCTCCCTCTAAAAAGGGCACCTCGACCACGGTCTCACCGGATAGGTCCGCTTCTTCCAATATGGCCGGAATGCCTTTTAGGAAACTGATTTGTGTGGAGAATAATTCGATCCAGGCATTCGCCACGGTGACCTGCGCCCGGTAAAAGTTCTTGATGGCCGTCGCCCCGGCTCCGGCCAATTCTTCATCAAGGTCGACGATTCCCTGGAATTCCTTTTTAAGCGTTTCGACCTGTCCCTTGAGGTCCTCATATTGCTTGGCCCGTGACTTGACGGCCGACTTCAAAGGCTTAGCTTCGAATATCGTCATAATGGCTGATACCCCTGTGCAGTATGGGTGATGGCTTCATCCTGCTCTTTCAGTAAATCCACGTTGGCCCGGGTGTCTTCCAGATTCTTTTTGACGATCGTCAGATATTGATTGAAGGTCTTTTCCAGATTGGTTTCCCTTTCCTCCCATTTCGATGTGAAGCTCAGATCGTTATTGCCGAGCTGATCGACCGGCAGTGCTCCGATTGTCGTCCCATCCACGGCCGTTTTCACCTGGCCGACTTGCTTGGTCACGGCGGAATGATTCAGTTTAATCGTCGTCATTTACAACACCAACTTCTTGAATTCGGATAATTCTATATGTATCCTTCTGTTCTAATCGGGTATTCCTCCCATTCATACTATCCATTTCACTAAAGAAAAACGTAGAGTGAGCGTCACTCCGTCCTTGTACATATCCCAAAAGAATCACCTCATAAATAATTCCTCGAATAAACAAATGTCATATTTTACATATTTTTTATTATAAGGATTAAAGTCCGAGAGATAAATAGGGATAAATACGCTACTTTGATAGTTCAACAGGAATTTCCTCACAACAATCTCGATATAGCATTAAGTCTTTTTACCTCCTTTTTTTAAAATAAATCAAAAAAAGGATGCAATCTGCATCCTCTTGGCTTTCATTGTTTATCTAATATCCTGTTTGAAGTGTAAATGAGGCATTCTTTGTTTCTTACCTTTTTTATGTTTCGGTTTCGGTTTTTTCTCTTGCACTTTTGCTTGGTCATAGACCGCTGTCCCCGCAATTCGTGCTACATCTTGAAGCTTTTCTTTTGAGATTTTATCAATCGTATCATCTGGGGAATGATACCAAGGCTCTGATGGATTGTGTATGAACAAGGCAGCAGGGATACCTGCTTCAGAGAAGGATACATGGTCACTTCGACCTCCCTCTCCATAAGGGGTAGCTACACCGTTCAGTCTCTTGCTAGAAGCCTGTGCAAGATCCGTTACTAGATTCGGTTCTCCATCGTTCGTCAAGAGAATCAAGTCCCCAGCATCCTTACTACCGACCATATCCAGATTGAAGTTTGCAATACTTCTGTTGATTTCATCTTCTGATAGATTGTCCACATAATCCTGCGAACCTAGCAATCCATTTTCCTCTGCTCCAAAGGTGATGAAGCGAATTTCCGTGTCTGTAGGCAGATCCTTCAGAACACGGGCAAGCTCAAGCGTGACAGAAGTCCCTGATGCATCATCATTTGCACCTGGTGCCCCAGCTACTGAATCATGATGTCCGGTTACATATATGATGTCACTCTTCTTCGCCTTTATATTCTTGGTTGCTTTTTTCGTTGCCACTACATTATAGGACGTTTTTTCTCCCGAAGAAGCACCCTCGATTTTCAAGGAGGCCTTCACCTTTTCTCCATTTTCCAATTTTGCTACGACTGCTTCACCTGCCGTTTTCGTAATTGTGACAGACGGTGCATATTGGTCATTGACTCCTCCGAGTGTCCCGTTTAAATCTCCCTCTGCATTATTGTAAATGATGACTCCCACAGCCCCTTTTTGAGCTGCATTCACTACTTTCTCAGCAAAAGAAAGGCTTCCTCGTTGTATGAGAGCAATCTTTCCGGCAACATTGGCTTGTTCAAGCTCCTCCAACGTTCCTAATCCAGCGTATACCACATCACCTGAAACGTCCCCATTTACGGAATAGGTTAAATGTTTTGGTTGAACTTCCCCATCATATCCGTCGAAAGCCAGTTCCACCTTGTCAGGATCTGTGTAGGATAAGAATTGAAACTCTTCAATATCCGCTTTGTAGCCATATGACTTAAACTGCTTTTTGATGAACTGGACCGCTTTATACTCCGATTCTGTCCCAGCCACGCGAGGTGTTTGAGAGAGGTATTCAATATTCTTGTAGATTTTGTCGACATTGATTCTCTTAACAATTTGCTTATCTGTGGAGGGGGCTTTTTCACTCGGAGATGAATGAGCAGGTGCCGCCAATGCAGTGGTACTACTAACGCCTCCCAACGCTAACGTAGTAGCTAATGTAAGAGATAGAAATGGTTTTTTCATAGATTTCCTCCTAATTTCAATAGATTCTTATAATCCATTGTAAATTATTCAGAATATTTAAAATAGGTATATTCATCCTAATTATCCCATTTCCCCGCTAGTCTATAATACCTTTTATAAGCGTTTACGCTGGGATACGATTTATTTTTTTGTCATCCTATATAAAAATTCTTTCGAACGTACAGGAATTTAGCTTTTTTTCTGGAAAGTAGTACAAAGAGAATACGACTTTAATCAGGGAAGAAGGGGCGAGAATGTCCATTACTAAATTCGTGATGCCTGAAGTGATTTTTGGAAAAGGTTCGATAGAGCAAGCGGGAGAGGCATGCCTACGTTTAGGGGCCAAAAAGGTGCTGATTGTAAGTGACCCTGGTGTAGCCAATGCCGGCTGGCTGGATATCGTCGTAAAATCCTGTCAAGATGCAGGACTTGCCTACGCTTCCTTTATCGATGCAACGACAAATCCTAAAGACCGTGAAATAGAAGCCGGCTGTTTGACGTTTCATAATCATGAGTGTGATGCCATCATAGGGGTTGGCGGAGGAAGTGCGCTGGATGTCGCCAAAGGGGTCGCTTTATTGGCATCAAACGGCGGAGTCACCAGTGATTATGAAGGGGTCGATAAAGTCCATTCGCCTCTTCCACCCATGGTGATGATCATGACCACGGCTGGATCCGGCTCGGAAGTCTCCCAATTTTCGGTGATTGTCGATTCGTTCCGCGAGAAGAAAATGACGATCATCTCAAAGTCGCTCGTACCCGATATTGCCATCATCGATCCGGCTACGTTGACAACTTTGGATCCAGACTTGACTGCGGCAACGGGTATGGACGTTTTGACTCACGCCATTGAAGCCTATGTTTCTATCGCAGCAACACCACTTACTGATGTTCAAGCACAGAACGCCCTCTCCATCGTCTCCCGTTACATACGCCCTTCTGTTGCATCTAAAAATAATGAAGAAGCAAAAGAGGCGATGGCCATGGCTAGCCTGCAAGCCGGACTTGCCTTTTCCAACGCCATTTTAGGAGCCGCCCATGCGATTTCCCATGCCATCGGCGGAAAGTACCTGCTTCCACATGGGGAAATCAATGCAATCCTTCTCCCCCATGTCATGGATTTCAACCGAATTGCTTCCCCTAGGCGATTCAGCGATATTGCGGAAATCATGGGAATCGACACACGGACCTTAACAGAGCAACAATCAGGCGCCGCCGCTGTTGCCTTCGTTCGGGAGTTATCCCAAGATATAGGCGTGCCTCTAAGTTTAGGGGATGTCGGCATTACTACGGATATGATTGAACTAATAGGCATGACCGCTATTGATGATGCCTGCATGATTACAAATCCTCGTGATATGTCCATAGAACAGATTAAACAATTGCTCCTTACAGCCCTATAGGAGGTGCAACCATGAACAAAAATGAAATGATAGATTTAATGACCGGTGTACGGTCTTCGAAAAAAACATACTACACTGAACTAAAGAAGACCGTCGATGAGTTAAAAAAGAAGAATCTACAACTTGAAATCATGAATGATATTACCAAGAACATGAACGGAGACTTGGATATTCATCTTATTCTTCGAAATGTAGTCGATAAACTAAAACGACTGATCTCATTTGATGACTGTCATTTCATTATTTTATATGAAGAAGATCCGACTCTACTCCATATATGCCCTAATGGACCATGCGAGCTTAACATTGAATCCAAAGACCAATTACATTCGATAAAGGAACCGATCCAGATAAACGTCGAGATCCTCCCTGCTTTTCCAGAAAAAGAACAACTTCTGTCCCTTCAGATAGAAACGCTCCTCTTGATTCCTGTGTACGGAAAAAATGAAGAAATCGGGATTTTAACCTTCGGCAGGAAGAATAACACAGCATGGCTCAAAGAGGAGTTAGATTTTCTAAAGCAACTATCCAATCAGCTAGCGCTAACTTTCGAAAATGCTCTGCTCTATATGGAAGTACTTCATTCTAAGCAGGAATGGGAGGATACCTTTAAGGCGGTAGAAGATATGATTGTCGTCTTTGACCGGGAGGGTGGGGTCTACAAATCCAATGATGCAGCCAAGGATTTTTTTGAATTAGAACCTTTGAAAAAGGCCTCTCAAGCTCTCATTCAAGAAACCTTCTCACTTGATAAGCCAGGTTTTCAGGAACTCCTTCTTCAGCAAGGAGCCATAATGGAAATGCACGCCTACCCCATTCAAAACAAGGAACAGCAAGTATACGGTGTTATCGCTTATTATAAAAATGTTACCGAAAGAAGAAAAATGGAAGCTCAATTACTTCATGCCGACAAGCTAGGGGCCATCGGTGAAATGGCAGCGGGAATAGCCCATGAATTGAATAGTCCATTAACCGCCATCATTGGTAACTCTCAGCTTTTATTGAGAAGCACACTTCCGGAACACCATGATTACAACCTGCTAACCGATATCCAAAATTGCGGCGACCGATGCAGGCAAATCGTAAAAAGTCTGCTTACCTTTTCACGGCAGGATGAATACAAGTTCCACTATTATTCTATGAACGAAGCCATCCACCAAGTTTTGAACTTGCTGAAGTTCCAACTCGAGAAGAAACAAATATTCATTCACCTTTCCCTACAGGAAGACCTGCCGTACATCAAGGGCAGCCAACAGCAGATTGAACAGATTATCATCAACTTGTTATTGAATGCCAAGGATGCCTTGAGTGATCTTGATGAATCAGCCCCAAAAACAATCACCATCCAGACCTTTTTAGAAGAGGAATATATGATCGTCCAGGTGGCTGATAATGGGACAGGAATTGAAGCCGAGCGCCTCCCTCTTATTTTCCACCCTTTTCATACGACAAAAGA
This sequence comes from Peribacillus sp. NPDC046944, assembly GCF_050272735.1. Classification (NCBI taxonomy): domain Bacteria; kingdom Bacillati; phylum Bacillota; class Bacilli; order Caryophanales; family Bacillaceae; genus Peribacillus; species Peribacillus sp. NPDC046944. The sequence goes on along the minus strand of NZ_JBNNML010000002.1, from coordinate 285,681 downwards.
CCGCGACAAGGGGACTGGACTGGGGTTGTCTGTTAGTCTTGGCATCGCGAAAGATCATGGCGGCAAAATTGACGTATGGAGTACGCCAGGCCAAGGAAGTATATTTTCACTGAAGATCCCCCTACCGACAGAAGATGAGAGGAGTGAATAACATGATTCATTTACTTGTAGTGGACGATGAAAAAGAGGTGGGTACCTTTTTATCCCGGCTTTTTACGATGAAAGGATACAACGTACACGTCATACATAGTGGAAAGGACTTTTATGCAATCGATTTTAATCAGGAGCATTATGATGCTGCGATGATTGATTTGAAGCTTCCCGATTGTGACGGCCTTTCCCTTTTACAACATCTCAAACAAAAACAACCTCGTTGCAAGGCACTCATCATGACTGGTTACAGCACAGTCAAGACCGCCGTCCGCGCAATGAAACTTGGCGCAAGTGATTATATGGAAAAACCCTTTGCCGATATTGAGATATTAGAAAAGCAGATTGAAAACCTCCTGAATGAAAACACGGATGTGAATCAGCATTTCTTTCAGAAACTGGCCAGGGACTCCGGTCTCATCGTCGGTGAAAGTGTCATAATGAAAGAACTGACAGAAATGGCGTTCAAAGTCGCTCAAAAATCGGTTAATGTCTTAATAGAAGGGGAAACGGGAACGGGTAAAGAGGTGCTCTCCCGCTTCATTCACTCAGCAAGCCCGCGTAACCACGAGCCCTTTATCGCGATTAATTGTGGAGCCATTTCAGAATCCCTGCTTGAAAGTGAATTATTCGGCCATGAAAAAGGCGCATTCACCGGTGCAACCCAACAACGAAAAGGCTTTTTTGAAATAGCCGGAAATGGAACCCTTTTCCTTGATGAAATTGCTGATGCCAGTCCAGCCATCCAAGTCAAGCTTCTGCGGGTCTTGGAAACTAGGGAATTTATGCGGGTCGGAAGCAGTGGGACATTACGGACCAACGCACGATTGGTAGCTGCCACTAATGAAAATCTTCAGCAAGCAGTAGAAAACAATAAATTTCGGGAGGATCTATTTTACCGCCTGAATGTTGTCACTCTTGAAATACCAGCATTACGTCATAGAAAAGAGGATATCCCTCTCCTTGTCGAGCATCTGGTCGAAAGGAATGGTCAGGCAGATGTATCCTTTTCACAAGAGGCTATCGAAAAATTACAGCTATACGACTGGCCCGGAAATATACGTGAGCTATCTAATACCGTGATGAGAACCTTAACCCTCGCAGATCATGGACAGGATATCACTGCGGACGATATCGTTCTCCCTACCCATCAGGTCATTTCACCCAAGAAACAAGCTACAATGGATCTTCACTCTCCTGAAAACCCTCTCGAAGAATGGCGGAAGAAACTTGTAGCCGATTTTAATGAAAAAGATGAGCTGACGCTTGAAAACATACTCTTGGAAATCAAACAGTTCGAATCTACCATCGAAAAAGAGCTCGTCCTGCAAACCCTTCAAAAAACGTATGGAAACCGGAATGAAGCCGCCAAGCGCCTACAGATTTCAATGAGGAAATTACGTTATATACTAAATGAAAAAAAACATACCTGACTCTTATATGAACAAGGGTGCCCCCATTAATAGGACACCCTTTCATTTTTTTCTATTCCATTGTTAAAACGATACGACCGTTAATTTCACCCTTTTCCATCATTTTAAACACATCATTGATTTCATCAAGCGGTCTTGTTTCAATATTCGTCCGTACTTTTCCATCTGCCGCAAATTGAAGAGATTCTTGTAAATCTTTTCTTGTACCAACGATTGAACCTCGCACAGTTACCCCATTTAATACCGTATCAAAAATAGGGATAGGAAGTTCATCATTCGGCAATCCGACCACGACGAGTGTTCCGCCTCTTTTGACTGAACTGTAAGCCTGTTCAAATGCTTTTTTCGTTACGGCAACAGAAATAGCTGCTTGTACGCCACCAACTTTATCCTTAATTGCTTGAACGGGATCATTCTTCAACCCATTCACTGTATAATCCGCTCCTAGTTCTTTTGCCAGCTCAAGCTTATCATCTTGAATATCGACGGCAATGACATTGAATCCCATCGCCTTCGCATATTGAAGCGCAACATGCCCAAGTCCGCCAATACCATAGATTGCGACCCAGTCCCCTGGTTTTGCTTCTGAAACCTTAAGCGCTTTATACGTCGTCACACCTGCACAGAAAATTGGGGAGACCTCGGCAAAATCTAGCCCTTCCGGAACCTTGACAACATATTTTGCCGGTGCCTTACAATATTCCGCATATCCTCCGTCCACCGAATATCCTGCATTGAGTTGATCCAAGCAGAGCGTTTCACGGCCCGTCAAACAGTATTCACAGTCTCCACATGCTGAATAAAGCCATGGAATCCCTACTCGGTCACCGACTTTCAATGTTGTGACGCCCTCTGCTACCTTCTCGATAATCCCTACTCCTTCATGTCCAGGAATAAGCGGGAGCTTTGGCTTCACCGGCCAGTCGCCATGTGCTGCATGTAAATCCGTGTGACATACGCCACATGCCTTAATTTTAACTAGAATCTCACCATACTCTAAATCCGGAATCGGTACATCCTTTATTTCAAGCTCTTGTTTAAATTCATTGACGACCGCTGCCTTCATTGTTTTAACATCCTTCAATGTTTTCGATTCCACCGTACTTGTCCCCTGATTTACATTCATGATTCTATTCCTCCCTTAGGTCCGTGTTTTTCTCACTTCCACTTATTTATAATGCAAGTGCCATGCCAAACAGAAAAGTCCAATCAAGTTAGGTTCAAACGTAAATCCTAGCCGAAAATTCGGCCCATTATGACAGAAATCCGGCTCAATGATGACGAAAACCAGTTCGTATATTGCTGGAAAAATGGTTCACCCTATAAAGAGGAGGTGTACAATGGACACATTTGAAGAAGCCTATGAATCCTACAAACAACAAGGAACGCCACAAGCAAACCAACAAGGTGGGAACGACAAAGAAGAAATTGTCGCCGTACGGAAGAATGAAGAGGATAATATCATCGCCATCAAGACAAATACCGGAAGGGAACTGGACTATCCCACCGCTCTTTCAGAAGCCAAGGCTGGTGCACTCGCAAACGTAGATGTCTTTCATAAATATGGTCGGGACATTTTGCGGAGTGAGCCTGATGGCATTAAAGAAAATAATCTGGATGAACTGCCTGAATTTTAAAGACCGAGAAAAGCTGCCTTCCATTCAGGCAGCTTTTTTCCGCAACAAAAAAAGAACCGCATACTAACAGGTTCTCCTAACGACTTCCTCAAGGTTTTCCGGGATATTGAAAATGGAGCAACCAGCACTCTCCCTTTTTCTCCAATCCTTCTATCTGTTTACCATTCATAATGATAGAACTCAGATATTTCCAGCAAGCGGCCACAGATTTCGACCACTTCTATGATTTCAATCCAAGACATATCCATCCCAAGTTCATTAGCATGCGAAATCTTATCCCGTAACTTCCTGATGGCATTGGCATCTTTCTTCCCCTTACTTTTGGATGGGATTTGAAAAAATGTTCTCAACTCTTTATCTTTATGAATAATGTCGAATTTATCGCTAATTTGTAGACATTCAATTAAATTAATCTCCTCATTTTTCTCCATTCTCCTTTCATATAATTCACTTGCCTTATGTAGACGATCCTCACTAATCATCGGATACCAGCTTTCACCCCCGAATCGATGCATGATAATATCACTAAGTCTCATTTCCAATAAAGTGATATAGCCAAAAATCAGCATCCTGATTGGTGGTTTTTGGAGGTCGGCATGCGTGATTAACTTTTTGATTGAATTATTCTCTAACACGAATACCCTCGTTTTCTTCTTAAAAATGCCTAACAATTGGATCAAGGGCGTTGAATCCGATACAAGTTCCCTTGGGGAAAAGAGCTTCATATAATCCGAAATGTTCCCTTCGCCAAGTTCATGTCTATCGATATAACCAACGATTTCCCCCTGGTCTTTCACGGCCAATGTATCAAAGTGTTTTTCCTCCATTACATTTTTGATATCAATGGCCGATTCATCTTTTCCACAAAACTCAAACTCTTGGGCTATGCTTCTGACCGTGATATTTTCCTCATATAGATTTTTAAGACTGTGATAACTACTATTGTTGTTTTTGTACTCTACATTGGACATCCATGACCCTCCATCATTAGCATTCTATCCTAATTCATTAGAACCTAATAACTCCCCACTATCAGAAATAAGTCCACATGAAGTGGACTTTATTCCTTCATTCAAATGATATGTTTCTGCATATCTTCATTCACTTCTTGTTCCCAGTCCTTGCAAACATCTACCCAGTCCTTTGCTTTTGAGAATTGAAATAAATCCCCGAGTGAAAGTTCAATGGCTGAGTTCGCGCTCCCGCAAGCCGGGAAAACTGTCTCAAACCGTTTCATCGAAACATCCAAGTAAACATCCAGTTCATTTGCCAATCCAAATGGGCAGACACCCCCGATTGCATGTCCGGTCTGTTCAAGAACTTCTTCTGGAGATAACATCCTTGCCTTGAACCCAAACATTTTCCGGAATTTCTTATTATCGACTTTCGCATCTCCAGCGGCCACGACCAAAATTGCTTGGTCTCCTTCTCCCCTAAATGACAACGTTTTGGCAATGCGCGCGGGTATAACCCCGATTGTCTCCGCAGCTTGGTTTACTGTGGCACTAGATGTTTTGAATTCCATCACATCATGTTCCCTGTTCCATTGTTTAAAGTGGGCCCTAACACTCTCGATTGACATTTACTTTCATCCCTTTCCTTTAACTCTTTTTATGAATCGTACCATTCTTCACTATAGTAAAGCAAAATCTCTTTCCTTTATTCTAAATATTCAATATTTCGCATAAAATCTTGAAATTGACGAAAGAGGCCAAAATACGATACTATTAAACTTCGGGCAAAAGCCTAACGTGGTTCGTAACCATCCCACGATAAAAAACTAGGGAGAGAAAAATATGAATATTCGTACGCTCGCGATAAATGGTCTATTGGCTGCCATCTATATCGCTGTCTCATTCGTGCTTCAGCCGATTATGTTTGGGGTGCTTCAATTCCGCATTCCCGAAATGTTGAATCATCTTATTGTATTTAATAAGAAATATATATCCGGCATAGTCGTCGGTGTGTTCATATCGAACCTTTTCTTTTCACAGTTAGGGGCATATGACTTGATTTTTGGGGTCGGGCAATCTCTGATAGCCTTATTGCTTGTCATCTTTTCTTCCCGTTTCATAACGGGCATTAAGGGTCGAATGGCCATGACCATCATCATATTCACGGTTACGATGTTCCTAATAGCCATAGAATTGAATCTAGTCTTAGGATTGCCATTCTTAATAAGTTGGGCAACAACAGCAGCCGGGGAATTCCTCGTCCTACTGATCGGGGCACCCATCATTTATATGATGAATAAAAGAATTCAATTTGGAAAGTTGCTTTGAACTCACTGTGCATAAAGTAAAAGAACATTCTATATCCAAAGAGCTGTCTGCTACATGCAGCGGCTCTTTTTTTCAACCATACTCAAAAAAATTGATAAATGGTGGTGACTTTTTGCAGAAAAAAATACTGATGTTACTCGTCCTTCTGATTGTAGTAACATTCATCGGGCTAAATTCAGAATTATTCACGATGATTTGGAATAGCGACTTGGAATCCGTGATAGCCATATTGACAGAAAATCTCCTTCTTACCTTTGTAGTGACGTTCGTTTTGATGATCATTCAGAACTCCTTTACTGTCATCCCCCTGATTTTACTTTTAACAATTAATGTAACGATCTTTGGCTTTGCATTCGGGTATCTATGGAGTTGGTTAACAAGCGTGGTCGCGTCAGGAACCATTTTCTATGCTGCCAGGCACTGGTTCCAGTCATTGATTTTAAGAAAGATGGGTACCGACTGGCAGGATTCCGTCAAGGATCATGGGTTTATGTATGTCTTTACCGGTAGAATTTTCCCTTTCATACCGACAAGTTTAATAAACCTTGCAGCTGGAGTTAGTTCCGTCACCTTCAAAGATTTCTTAATGGCAACAGCATTAGGCAATCTCATCTACTTCTTCTTTCTCTCTTTAATTCCATATGGACTTCTTTCCGTAGAGATGAATCAATATACATTGATTGTACTCGGTTTCCTGCTCTTAACCTTTTTCCTTATCTACAAGCGCTTCAAGAAAAAAAAGAACCTATCACTCTTTAAGAAAAACAGGTAACCTTGCTGCCTGTTTTTTTGTGTGGAATCGTATATTTTCAGCCAATAGTTTGTTAAAATGTGTATGTATTTCAGCTTTGAAATGTCGGAGAATTCAGGGAGACCCATATGCCGAGACGTATCATATTAGTAATCTACATTCTTTCTGGAATGACCACATTACTTGTTTTCAATTACTATTTAATGAATTCCTTGAATACTAAAGAGGCGTTCCTTCAACTCCAGCGAGCAGAAGGGTTCATCTTTGTCCTATTAATCGGTTTGATTTTATTTCTCTACTTATCTAAAAGAGAAGAGTTCAAACAACTAAAAGAAGAAGAACAACTTCGAAGTACCCTTATTAACTCAATGGTAGACTTTGTGAATTTTAAGGATGGAGAAGGTAGATGGCTAGAATCGAATACGTTTGGACTTCAGTTATTCCAATTGGAGAATGTGGACTATAAAGGAAAAAAAGATAGCGAGCTTGCCGAGTACTCCCAATTCTACAGAGATTCATTGATTTACTGTGAAGATTCCGATCAAGAAACATGGGCAATGAAGAAGATTACGCGTTGTGAGGAGAATATTCCACTGCCAAACGGTCATTTTAAGACCTTCGATACCATCAAAGTCCCATTATTTCATGAAGATGGTTCACGAAAAGGGTTAGTAGTCATAGGTAGGGATATTTCAGAAAGAATTGCCGCGGAAAGTCAATTGCTTGCTAGTGAACAGCGTTATAAGTCTTTGTTTGATCACAACCCTTCCCCCATGTTAATGCTTGATTTGAAAGGAACCATCACAAACGTCAATCCAAGATTTGAAACCGTCACTGGATTCCGTAAAGGTGAAGTTCAAGGGGACCCTTTTATTGATTTGGATTTTTCCGCAGAAGCTAAAGAGCTCATCCAATCATCCTGTCAATATGTCGTGGAAAATCAGAAGGGGATTAAAAAAGGAAAAGATATAGCGCTTGTTACCAAATACGGGAATTCCATTTTACTTTCTTGTACTTTTGTTCCCATGTTAGTGGGCAAAGAATTAGCCGGTATCATTACGTATGCAAAAGACGTAACACAAATTCGTGAAACAGAAAGACGCTTACGAAAATCCGAGAAACTTTCGATCATCGGTGAACTTGCAGCAAGTGTTGCTCATGAAGTGCGCAACCCTTTAACGTCCTTAAAAGGGTTCGTTCAACTCCTGAAAAAAAACGACCAACCCCATGATCAATATTACACCATCATGCTTAGCGAATTAGACCGAATCAACTTAATCGTTAGCGAATTGCTTGTCCTAGCAAAGCCTCAGGAAATCATGTTCAGTCAAAATCAGATCGTAGAATTGATCGATGAAGTCAGAGCCTTGCTTCTTGTAGAAGCCGATTCTTCTTCCGCTCAAATTTCTATCGAGGTAAAAAACGATATACCGCTTATTTTATGCGAAGCAAACCAGCTGAAACAAGTATTCATCAACATGGTCAAAAATGCTCTGGAAGCAACAGCATCCCATATTTCGATAGAAATTGAGCATATTAACCATTCCATTTCCGTTACAATCAAGGATAATGGCTGTGGAATCGAGAAAGATCGCATGAAACATCTCGGGGAGCCCTTTTTTTCATCTAAAGAAAAAGGGACTGGGCTTGGACTGACCGTAAGTTGCCGAATTATCGAAGCGCACCAAGGAAAAGTACACTTTAGTAGCAAACTAAACCATGGTACCGAAGTTAAAATTGAATTGCCGATATATAAATAGGATAAGTACTTGTTTACTTGTCCTATTTTGTTGTGTTCGGGATATAAGTAAACGTCCCCATACACACGATTGAACCGGCCAAAATCACCTTCTCGCCTTTTTTATCTTTTTCAACGTACTCCCCCCTACATTTCCTGTAATATGGTAAGGTCAGAGTACCATGGTAAGCTTAATTATTTCTTAATGATGCATAATAGGAAATAGAATAATTAGCTTATAGATCAAGAAAATGTAGAGAGATTCTCTTCATTTTTTCACTGTTATTTCACATTTTCATTTTATACTAGTTCATAGAAGTACTAAGAAAGGTTGCTGGCACAACAAAATGAAGAATTACATATGGCTGTTCGTCAGTCTACTTGCCTTGTTTATCTTACCGGTAACGGCCTTTGGCCATGCATCCATTTTGAGCTCGAATCCTAGCCCAAATGAGAGCTTGGATACTATACCTGAAAAGATCAGCATTCAATTCAGTGAAACTATACAATCTTCCTTTCACTCACTTGCCATGTACAGCAAAGAGGGGAAGGAGATCCCACTTCAAGATATCCAAGTTTCAGGGAATACTCTTGAAGCTACATGGTCAAGCTCTTTCGATGAAGGGGTTTATATCATTAAATGGAGAGTGGTTTCTAGTGATGGTCACCCCATCAAAGGTACAATTCCCTTTCAATATGGGGAATCCAACATCCCATCCGATCAACTGATCGGCGAAGAACATGCAGGCTTTCCAAGTACAACACAAATAGTCCTGCAAAGCCTTCAATATCTTTGTTTTGCCGCTCTTACTGGTGCACTCTTTTTTTATTTATCATTGGTGAAACGCCCTACTCCTGATCAAATCAGCAATAGGGCCCGACGCTATATCTGGCTATCTTATACCGGACTGGCGATTTCCATTCTATTGAGTCTACCTTTAAAAGTTACGATTGACGCTGATGTAGGTTGGTGGCATGCTTTCAATGGCATCTACCTAAAAGAAGTATTACAGTCCACCCAATTCAGAAATATTTGGATGATAGAAATAGTGTTGCTAATTGCCTTACTTGTGGCAATTTTGGCTATATGGAGAAATTACTTCAACAAGGTTTCTCTCCTAACATCCTTTATCCTTATATCTGCCTTGATGGTTTGCAAGGCCTTTATCGGACATACCATGGATACAACTCATCAATACCTGGCTGTATCTATGGATTTTCTCCATGTAATGTCCATGGCATTATGGCTAGGCGGTTTATTGGCTATACTGATAATTCTTCCAAAGTCCTATAATCCGAAGCTGACTGATGTTGATAAAAAAACGTTTTATTGGTCAATCATACAGAAGTTTTCCTCATGGGCCGTTCTCTTTGTGATTGTCCTGATCGTCAGCGGACTTTACAGTAGTTTTCAACATGTCCCAACTCTTCATTCATTGCTAAATACGACATACGGACAATTATTACTCGGGAAAATCGGACTTATGTCCATCATGTTAGGGTTTGGGGCATTTCATTTACTCCGTGGGAAAAGAAAAACGAAGAAGCTGGGCCTCAGTACTGGAATAGAATTCAGCCTGGGAATCATCATTCTCCTTATTGCTGCTCTTTTAACAAATGTTCAGACAGCCAAGTCTTCTCCAGGTCCTGTAGAGAAAACGGAAATGACTGAAAATAATGATCAAGTAACTTTATCGGTGACCCCCAATGAAATCGGTGAGAACCTCATTCAAGTGGAATTAATAAATAATGAGGGCATCCCTTATACAGATATCGAACAGCTTACAGTGGTCATGGAGCCTTTAGATGAAGACACAGGGGAAGTAAAATTGCACCTTCAGGAAGAAGCAAAGGGTATATTCAAAACCAAGTCGCTTATAACCATGTCAGGAAAATGGAAAGTGAAGATTCATGGTTTAACGAAGGAACTCCACTCTATTGATGCGGATTTTGTAATAGTAGTAGGAAACTCATAATGAGAAGGGAAGAAATAAACATGAAAAATGGTACAAAGCTTATTATCGCTGCATTGGCATCTCTATTCCTCTTTGCTGGATCTGCAAATGCCCATGTTACGGTCAACCCAAGCTCTTCAGCACCTGAAGCTTGGGAAACCTATACACTGAAAGTTCCGGTTGAAAAAGAATCTTCTACCACAAAGGTTGCCTTAAAGGTTCCTGAAGGCATCACCTTTTCAAGTTACCAACCAGTCCCAGATTGGAAAGTGACAACGGAAAAGGATAAAAAAGGACATGTGAAAACAGTAACCTGGGAAGCGACTGGTGATGGCATTGCTGCAGGCCAGTTCCAACAATTCACGTTCGTTGCCCAAAATCCAAAGGATGAGGCCGATATCGCTTGGGATGCATTTCAATACTATGCCGATGGGGAGATTGTCGAATGGAGTGGAGAGGAAGGTTCTGACCTACCACACTCCATAACAGAAATTACGGCAGCTTCCAAGAGCAATGAAGATTCATCAGTCCATGAACATGCCGAAGAAGGTGATCACTCTCATTCCGATTCTGTAGACAAATCGAAGGAGTCCACAGACAAAGATGGGAATAACGATCAAACACTGATCATCATACTTGGCCTTTTATCTTTGATCATCTCGATTATTGCCCTTACGATAGCCGCACGTAAAAATAAGAAGTAATCATTTAAGAAGATGCCCCAAAATCACTTGGGGCATCTTTTACTTATTATTCTACAACCATGGTCTTGCTTGCCTCAATGGTTCTTCTCATTTCATTCTGTGCACTATGCGTGACCATCGATAAATTCAACATTCCATTTCCTTGTGCCTTCTTGCTTATCCCCAAATCTTCCGTATTTTTTACCAGTTGGGCATATAGTTCCGCCTCTGATAATTTACGACCGAATTCTTTTTCTGAGATGATTTTCAAGAGGGCTGCAGCTCCACTCACATGTGGTGTAGCCATTGATGTCCCACTGAGCTTTGCATATTTGCTTCCTGGATATGTGGAGAGAATATCGACACCCGGTGCCACTAAGTCAATTTCGTCATTCGTATTCGAAAAATCTGCCAAGTTCCGGCTTAAGTCCACCGCCCCCACTTCCACCACTTCTGAATAAGCTCCTGGATAATCTAACTCATCCGTATCATGGCGGCCATCTCCACCGTTCCCAGCTGCACAAACGACAAGAATATCATTCTGTATCGCTTTTTGTATGAGCTGATGTTCCTTATCATCCGGGGGCCCTCCCAATGAAAGTGAAATGACGGAGACCTTTTCACCCTGCGGCCCTTTCCAATTGATTGCATACTCCAATGCCCCATTGATCCAGTTGATATCTCCCTGTCCCTTTCCATTTAAAGCCTTCAAAGCTAGAATACTCGCTTTCGGTGCCACACCTACTACACCCACATCATTCAGGGTCGCTAATATCGTTCCACTGACATGGGTTCCATGCCCATTATCATCATGGTAATCCCCGGTTTCAGTAAAATCCCTTCCGTCAATGACTCTCTCTTTTAAATCGGGATGTTCCTTATCTATACCAGTGTCAATGACCGCAATGACTACACCTTCACCATAATTGCCTTGTTCCCATATTTCCGGTGCCTTTATAAGCTCCACACCTTCAGGAACTTTCTCATTGGCCTTTTCCATTATTTCTAACACTTTGTAAGGAATTAATCTTTTTTCTTTCGACATTTGATTACCCCTTCCTTCGTCAATAATTTGACTATCCTCGGCGAGGGAGACCTATCCCATCTGGTTGTCGTTAACCATTAAAGAGATAAAAAAGAATCTCTTCAACTTATATATACCAGATTTTTGAAAATAAAAAATAGTTTTACATAAAATTCCAACTATTTAACTACCTTTATTTCTCACTGGCCATTTACTTACTTTTTCATTATAGAACATACGTTCTTTAAATACCACTTAAATTTCCCATTTTTTCAATAAAAAAGGCAACTTCCATTGAAGTCACCTTTTCGATATAGTTAAGCCCTGCCACAGCACTTTTTATATTTTTTCCCGCTACCACAAGGACAAGGATCATTCCGACCTATGACAGGTTCTGTATGGACATGAGGCATTTTCGCCGCTTTTGCACTCTCCATAATGATCTGGGTACCCTTTTGCTTCATTTTTTCGTAGCGTTGTTTAAACAGTTCCATTATATCTTTGCTATATTTCAATGTATCTTCGGCGATATCCATTGCCTTTTGTTTGGAAGTATTATAATCCTCTAGAACAAATTGATTATCATGGAAAGAAACACGTATTCCAAAATGTTGCCCCGCTTGCTTATTATCTTTCTTTTCCTCAACGAACTCTAGATAGACTTCCTGGCAATCGCAAGTCTGATGCATGCAATAGTAATCATAAATCCAATACGTTTTATCTTCATACTTACTTTTTAATGCAATGCCGTTTTCAACGCCAAAGACATCCAAATATTTAATCGCTTTTCCATCAATAATTTCAAATGGATCAATCGTTCTCATCTATTAGACACATCCTAATTCATCAAAATTTATTAACCTCATTTATTGTACAACCTAAATCCTAAACCGTCACTTGAAACGAAGCAGACAAAGGCGTATCCCTATTCTTCAACTACAAAAGGTATATATAAAAGAGGAGCAGTACCTCCGTTTATGGCAAACGGAGATACTGCTCCATGAGTTATGCTGCTATAGCTTTTGTTTTTTCTTTTTTCTTGTAAAATAATAAATAACCCAGATACCCGATGTAGATAATAGATACAACCAATACAATGGCCCAAGCTTTGTAAATGGTTGGGTTATCAAAGACACCTGTAAGGGTCAATAATGATGGAATAGTCAGTGTAACCCATGATAGTACAAGCGAAATTTTCCCGACGAATTCGGAAATAGGCAACTTCTTACAGTTGGTCAAATAGAACATTCCCCAAAGGAACGACCATAATACCCAGTTCAACCCCTTCACCATGTCACCATATTGAACAAACTCTACGGTTGCGTACACAACGGACAAAATGGACACCCATAGTGAAAAGTACCCGAGACCGCTTCCATCCATCCCTTTTAGAATGGTTATTCCCAAGTACAAGTAGGTAAAACCAAACAAGAATATCGATGCATGTCCTAAAGACATTGCATTGCTAGGTTCTGAAACAATAATTAAATAAAACGCACCGAGCACCTGAAACGAGCCAACAAATAAATTAAATACCGCAACATTTCTTGCATCGGCTTTTCCTAACGTCATTTTTCCATTTAGGAATAAAGTCGCTCCTGCAAGAAGTAATATAATATTTCCCATATTTAAAAGAATGAACGTGTGTTCACTCTCTATGTCCCTCCTCTTTATTAACTCTGCACAAACAAAAAAGCATCACTTCATTCAACATGCTATTTTACGATCTTTTAGTTTTCTAATATAGTAATTGACCACTACTTTGATAATACCATATGTTTGTGTTTTAAATCTAATTGAAAAAAAAAAAAGAAGCGTTTCCGCTTCTTGTTCATACGATCCAAGTCGTCAATTGGTCGATTGGCGTTTTTTTTGCTGGTTTGGGCTCCATATCCGGATACCCCAGATAGATAAAAGCCAAGATTTCCCCTTTGGCCGATAAACCGAAAAATTCCCTCACCTTATCATGATAGGCAATTTTACCGGTTCTCCATACCGCACCCAGCCCCAGCGAATGTGCCGTTAATAGCATGTTCTGAACAGCACTGTTGACCGCACCATACTCTTCAGTTAGCATGACATTTTTCTTATCGCTAGGTTCCATGCCTACCGCAATGATGACAGGCGCCCTCAGTGGGTTTTTCTTTGCTTTTTCCATTTTGCTTATTAGGCTCTCTGGTGTGTCATCCACATTTTCAAGTTTAGTGATTTCCTCAAAAACCTGACCAAGCTTGTTTCTTCCTTCACCCATCAGCACGAAAAACCGCCAAGGCTCCGTTCTAAAGTGATTAGGTGCATAAGTTCCGGATTCGATAATTTGTTCGATGATTTCTTTGGGCACAGGATCTTGTTTGACCAGCCCAATACTTCTTCTCGTTTTAATGGCTTCAAAAGCATCCATCGTAGATTCCCCCTTATCCTTTTATCTCCAGAAGCTTCTGCTTCAATTCATTTTCCATCACGGCAAGTTCCTGCTCAGCATGACGTCGTTTATGTCTTCCTTCTTCTTGAATTCTAAGCGTTTCTTCAAGAGTGGAAATTAAATTGGCCTGTGTATTCTTAAGCGTTTCAATGTCTACCAGCCCCCGCTCATTTTCCTTGGCGGTTTCGATCGTATTGACTTTCAGCATCTCCGAATTCTTCAATAACAGGTCATTCGTCGTTTTGGATACCTGCTTTTGTGCCTCCACGGCATGACGCTGTCTGATTAAAGTCAATGCAATGGCGACCTGGTTCTTCCAAAGTGGGATGGCCGTCATGATGGAGGATTGTATCTTCTCGACAAGTGCCTGATTCGTATTTTGAATCAACCTGATCTGCGGAGCGCTTTGAATTGTGATTTCGCGGCTCAATTTCAGATCATACAGCCTTTTATCGAGTCGTTCAGCAAATTGGCGCATATCGTTGACTTCCTGGAACTTCATCTGGTCATTGCTCATCTCAGCAGATTTCTTAAGCGCAGGAATGGTTTGCTCATATAACTCTTCAAGCTTGATTTCCCCTGCTGCGATATAGACATTCAACGCTTGGAAGTACTCCTTATTCGTTTCATAGAGCTTTTCCAAGATTACAATATCCGATAGGAGTACATTCTTGCTACGATCAAGCTTGACGCTGATTCGGTCGATTTGAGCGCCTGTTTTTTGGTACTTCGAAAGGGCTTCCTGTACCGAGCCTGACAGTTTGCCAAACATTCTAGCGAAGAACGAGGGTTTTTCGGCCTTCAGTTCATCCGGGCTCAATTCGTTTAATTTCTTCATTAGATCACTGATGATGTCGCCTACTTCACCAACATCCTTCTTTTGCACATGCTCAAGCATCGAATTGGAAAAGGACAGTAGCTTTGATTGGGCCGGTGTTCCATACGATATCATGGCCTGATGATTCGTCGGGTCGATCTGTTTCGCAAGCTGATAGGCCTTCTCCCGATTCTCCTCCGGAATCACATCGATGAGTTTGATCGGCTTTGCTTCCTGTTTGGACAATGTTTCTTGCTCCTTCACCTCAGCAAAAGGATTGGCTAAAAGGTCATCCATTAAATTAGAGCTACTGGCATTATTCAACAAATCAGAATCCTTATTATTCATTTTAGCCTCCTGCTTTCCTCTATTTGTGACTCTTTGCGTGTTTTAATGGCTTGTTTTGCAACATCCAATTCAAAATTGAGGGTATCAATATCATCGGAAAGGACTTTATATAAATCTTTTTCTATCGTTTTAGTAAGATCCTTCAACGTCTTTCTAGTTTCGGTCAATGACAGTTCAAGCTCCTTGTTCTTTCTCGGTTGCTGGGCCAGAAAAACATATTTCTCTGCCAACTCCGTTGCGGAATCCAAATGAGAATAATAAAACGATTCAGCTTTATAGAACCTTTTCGGCTCTTTTTTAGTCAGACTATATATTTTCCTGATCATTTTAATCATATCCTTCCTCTGTTTGAAGGAAGAAAGGTGACGCACTGAAATAAGTGCCTTTTGAACCCGCCAGATTTTTGGCTTTGCTTCATCTATATTTTTCTTTATATATTGATATTCTTTCCTTGTAAGTTGATGTTTTTTTAAAAATCGTGAAGTGAAATAAAGTGAACCCAACCAGTAAGTGAGCCCCCCTCCGACCAGTGAAAAGACCACCGAAATCATGAAGGATTGATCTAAGGCAAATAGGCTGATCAATCCCACTAACAAAGCTATAGGGCCTGCAACCAGCATAGGAACAACATCAGCAAGAAATCGATTCATTAGTATTATCCTCCTGACTTACACTCTTTTCTATATATACGGATGATCGCTACTTTAGTTTCATAACGGAAGAAAGATTTCTTCCTTACCTAAACGATATAGGAACTGGAGGATTTCTGCAAATTTATTGAAATGATTTCTTTCCCTCAAATCAGAAACTTTGTCACTTTCTTAACTCCCACATAGACTATTGATATCTGTCTATCCAGATTTTAAAGGAGAGTGAAGTAATGAAGCATCACGGTTTCTATCCGTTGCCCCAACAAAACGGAAATCACCAGTTCCAAGAGCTGGATATCGAGGCCAAGCTCCCCCAAACGCAAACGATTGAAGGAAGAATTCTGGAACTTGAACGTCAAAATGAACGCCAACAGCTGAAGAGAATCAGTCAGGTTCATCACGATGTCTCACGCATAAACGCTGCCGTGGACCATGTAAACCAGATTGCGAATAGGCTAACTGAAAATAATCAGCAACGAAAAAACAACATCACTAAACATCCATGGGACGACGAAATTATCCCATTTAACTATACCGTTGGAGACTAATGCATAAAAACAGCAGGGCATTGCACCTGCTGTTTACATTTTTTCTAGTTGCTCTTTCATTAAGTTTATTGGATAACCTCATAGTTTTAGATGGATGAATCGATTATAGTAATGGTTAATTTCTTGAGTGTCCACTCCCACTATGTCCCTTCCCAACGGGTAATCATACTGTATGTTTAGAATAACCTCTTTCAAGCAACCTAATGTACTACGATTATTAGTATTAGTTATGATCATTTCTTTGCCATTTTTCAATAGGGATCAATTAACTCAGGGTTGATCTCTTCTGCGAGTAAACTTTCCCGTACATGTTGTACCAATAATTCCTTGAAGTTCAGAAAGTCTTTCTTCTTTACTCCCACGATGGTCACACTATAAAGGGTCAGATCATTTATCATCGTAAGACAAGTATATCTGCCAACCTTAAATGAATTGACATGCCATCTATAGAATCCCTCCTCCACGCCTTCCTTAAAATTGACTGCTTTTATATCTATATTTTTGAGAACCTTTTGGGTTGCTCCCACTAGGAACATGCTTCCCTCACCTACCTTAATTGATTTCCGAATCTATTAATCAAACGTTTGATTAATAGATGAAAAGCTGACTATTAGCGCAGGGTATAGCTTTTATGAAACCGTGTCATCCGTCTTCCTTAATAATCGATACACCACTTCTTCTATCCCTATATTGTAATACCCCATTTCCCGGAAGCTCTCGGCCGCTTGCTTCAGAGTCCCGGTAAATTTCATGACCCCTTTTTGCAACACACCAATACGGTCACATAACTTCACGATTTCACTCATATCATGGGTAATGTATACAATTGTCTTCCCTTGCTCTGCCAATCTCTTTACATATTGATTAATTTCAAGCTTGGATTGAAGGTCAATCCCGACAGTTGGTTCGTCCATCAAGAGAATATCCGGATCGTGAATCAGAGAAACGGCAATGTTCAGTTTCCTCTTCATTCCTCCAGAGAGGCTCGATACCCTTTCATCCCACTTATCCTCAAGCTGTACGGCATCACATAGCTCCAGTAGACGTTCTTCCGTTACTTTTCCCTTTACAAACTTACTCCAAAAACGAAGATTTTCTTTGACGGTAAACTCATCCCATAATGCGATATCCTGTGGGACAAAACCAATGAGTTGACGAACTTGCTTCGTTTGCTTTTTTAAATCCAGCCCATTAATCCTGATGTTGCCACTAGAAGGCTGTAATACGGTTGCAAGGATGGAAATGAGTGTTGACTTCCCTGCCCCGTTCGATCCCAAAAGTCCAAAGATTTCTCCTTTTCCTATTTGTAATGACACATCATCAAGTAGCAAGTTATCTCCGTATCTCTTTACGATATTATTAATGATAATCATCTGACGTTCAGCCCCCAATTTGTCGTTTTCCAAAGCAAAGCTATGCAAACTCCCGAAAATAATACGGTCCATCCAATCTCGCTAAATGACGTATACCACGGGTAGGCCGTTACCCATAGAATTTTCTGAGGAAGCCAAAGGGATATAAATTCAAACGTTGGGGAAATATCACCAATCGGAAAAAAACTCCCCCCCGCAATTGCCAGAATGAATGCCATTAATGAACCGGCCACATAATAGCTTCCGAGATGATGCATCCGACTCGCCGTCCACATGCTGATGGAAGTTGTAAAAATGATGAACAGAACCATTCCAAGATATAGAAAAAGTGTAGTTTCCATAAGTTGAAAATAACTTAAAACCATTAAACTGCAAGCAGCTTGAAGAACATGAAAAAGAATATAGGCTCCCGACGTCTGTCTTAAATAAGAGGCGAGTCCTATATTCGTCGTCATTATTCTCGGAAATAAAACGGAGCGTTCCTTCACGACCCAATCCGATGTAATGAAACAGGACAGCATGGTGAAGAAACTCCAAACACCTAGGTAGGAAGTAAATAGAACATCTTTATTTTGTGTTCCCACTATACTATTTTCACTGACATAGTTTATGGTCATCAACGGTTTTGGATCCAACTGATCTTTGGTATATTCGAATGCCTCATTCCACACATCCGCCTTTATGCCTTTTTCTTGTTGATAGAGCTTTTCCACTCGATTGGCAGCTTTGACGGAGCTTGTCACCTTCGTAACCTCACTCGCTACCACTTCACGAACAATACCCGAAGCTATGGAAGTTGGTGAAGTCCACAGCTCGATGCTCTCTTTTCTTTTGTCATCTAATATATGCGCCTGAAACCCTTTCTTTAAGACGAATATACTGTCTACCTCATTACGGGAAAGAAGGGTATCGGCCTCATCGAATGAGGTCTCTTTCACGACGATGCGTTGCTGTAGCTCCATTTGTTTGATGAGGTTTCCCGAAAAATCCGTTTGGTCTTCATCTACGATAGCCATCGGGATGACCAATTCCTTTTGTTGCTTCTCCAGTAACGAACCCACCCCAACAGCGGCCACGATCGGTAGCAGAAACAATAGGAGGGTAATAGGCTTGAACATATGCTTTAGTTTCTCTATCATGACTCCCATTACCTACTCCTCCTTATTTGTAAAGTCCCCTTTATGATGAAGACACTGCACAGAGATGAAATGATGAGCCAAGAACCAATTTCGACAGGGGCATAGGCTGCTTCCTCCTGCACCATTGCGAACATGAACTTGAGGACCCATCCATTTAATGAAAATAAATTCAAGATTTGTAACCAATCCGGAAAATATACGACGGGTATGAAATGCTCACCAATGACAGCCCCTAAAAGAATAAGGCCGATACCGGCAAATTGATAAAATCTTTCATTCCGTATCATCGCCTCCATCCAGCTAAAAAAGGTTATAAATACGAAAGCAGCCACGAGTGTACTGCCGATCCATATACTTATCTCCGTCGGTTTAGAGATCCCATTCCATAATAAGTAGAGAAGGGCAATCAGGATGGAACTGACCGAAACCATGATATATGCCGCAAGCATTCTAGATAGGGTGGATTGAAAATGAGAAAAACCCAATCCCAAAAGACGGTTTTCTATGGCTGCACTTTCATTTCTTTTCAGTAATAGAAGCCCTAAAAAGCTCCATATCATGATAAGCAGTATATAAAAAGAGATAGCATAATAATGTAATAGACTTTCCTGAAAAAGATTCTTTTGCTTTTTTTCATCAAAGATTTCCCCACGACTTAGTACATGGAGGGAGAAGGAAAGAACATCCCTTTTGAATTGTTTCTTCTGCATGCCCTCGGATAACTCCGCCTCTTCCATGAAGTAATCGATTGTATTGATCCCGCCTTGTGCAGCTGAAGTAAAATCAGCCGCACTTTCCATCACATGACGGACAAGCTGGGATTGAAGTGGTCTTTGGCTGTTTCCCGTAACTTTGACGGGTGTATTGATGCCTCGTGCTACGTCACGGCTAAATCCCTTAGGAATGTAAATAACTGCCGCTACCTTATTATTATGGAGGAGTTCATATGCCTTTTGTTGACTGGTATCAACGGTGGTCATGACCCCATTCAAATGCGGGCTATCCGTAAGCTGCTGGATGACCATCTTCGTTTCTACCGTAGGGTCTTCATTTATTACAGCTACCTGAAATGCTTGAACTCGGCTCTCCTCTTTTAAAAAGTGATTCCCAATCACACCCGCACCCAATAAAAAGAAAATAGGAGTCAGCCACAATGCTGCGGCCGATTTCCTATTTTTCAACAGTACCTTTAGATAAAAGGAAGTAAACACAAACATGTTCCTCATATAAAACTCACCCTACTTAAAATGCATCATCAGAATCTTCATCTTCAAAATCATAATAACCATCATAACTCGCTTCATCGCCATAATCGTAATCGAACATATCTTCAGAAATGAGCCCGTATTTCATACCGAGCTCCATAAGATTCGTCCCTACTTCTTGCTGGATTTCATACATCTCATCAGGAGAAATGTCGACAACACTTAATCCCTGACCAGAATCAAGCTTAAAGTCCTGCATATCCACTTTATCTTTCAGCTTCGTCTTGGAATCCAGGTTGATTGTGACGCTTCCCGATTCCGAAGCATCCTCTAGTCCGACTGTCATCTTGAATTTTGAATTAGAATACTCATCCTTTATGTTCAGGTCATTCTTCTGTTCAACCGTTCCCTTCCATGCAGACGGCATATCCGAGAAATCCGCACCATCAAAGTCCAGGTTGAATGTCCTGGTGATATCCTGTTTCCCAGCTTTTTCTTCTTTGATGTCACTCTTCATCGTAAACTTGATTTCATTGGTATCACCAAACTCTTTAAACATAAAGGCTGCCTTGAGATCTTCAGTCCGCTTCTCTTTTTTTGCGGCAGCATCATTCGTGACACTGAACATTACCTCTGTATCCTGATCATTATCAGGTGCTAAATTGATACTGAATTCTTTGAATGCCTGATCATCCCCGTAAGGAATGTTTTTACCTTTCATGACCACATTAACTTGATCAGAGCTATCCCCTATTGATGTCGTTACTTTACGGTCGATGATTCGCTCTTTCTTGTCTATTAATAAAGTGGA
Organism: Peribacillus sp. NPDC046944; assembly: GCF_050272735.1. Classification (NCBI taxonomy): domain Bacteria; kingdom Bacillati; phylum Bacillota; class Bacilli; order Caryophanales; family Bacillaceae; genus Peribacillus; species Peribacillus sp. NPDC046944. The sequence goes on along the minus strand of NZ_JBNNML010000002.1, from coordinate 264,715 downwards.
GGTAAATCCTTCAGCAAAACGGATATCCTTCAATTCACCCTTAGCGTCTTTCAAGCCGTCAACCAATTGGCGTTTCATTGCCTTTGTATCTTGCATCTCTTCATCTACCTGTTCGGTTAAGGCAGCAGCACCCGCCACCTTTTGAGCCCGTTTCACTAGAATATTATGAAGCTCTGTATCTTTAATCATTTCATCCATTAAGTCGTCTATGAATGTTTTAGTTTCAGAAGCAGAAAGTTTCAGAGTGACTTTCCTTACCTTCATGGCATCGCCTTCGTGCTTATATTCCACACCTTTTTCAACCTTGAATTGATCATCATCCAAATTATCCATCAGGAAAGATCCATAGCGTTTTTGTATATGTTTCTGTTCCTTCTCTGTCAGTTTCAAATCCTGCCATTCAAGGTCTGATATTTCCAATGTTTCCGGTCCATCATATAACGGATCCATCATCCGCATGAACTCCCCATATTCATCAAAGTTCAGGAAAAAGAACTTATCATATAACATGGGCACCTTTAGTCCGGCTTGGTCCTTGGATTGGACCATTTCCACATCCATTGCTTTTTCCTTATCAATATTTAATGCGACGGTGTAATGACCCTGATTCGTTTTGGGATCCTGATCCATTTTGGCGGAAATCGATGCCTGGCCCAATAGTTCCTTGACCATCTCGAAGTCTGGATCGCTCCCTAAGGAATCCATGTCGACATCCCCACTTAGTGTCATCTCCGAACGGGAAGGTTGCTGCATCGTTTTCTCTTGGAATTCCAATGAATCACCATGCTGATCCACCCATTGCTCTTTTGCATATTGATACGATTTATATTCAGAAAGTAGATATAATTCTTTTGGGGATTTATGAAGAATAATGGCTGCAGCTGCACTGGAAATAAGGATGATTGTTAAGATTGCCGCAATGATTAGCGTTCTTTTGTTAAATCGCTTCTTAGAGGGCTTTTCCTCAGCTTGCTCCTGCCTCATTTCTGCAGCGGCTATTTCTTTTTCCGTGAGCTGTTCTTCCCCCGGAAGTACCGCACCGCATGAAGGACAAAATTTTGCATCCGCATCCACCGGCTTACCACATGTTTTACAATTTTTCATTTTTCATTTCTCTCTCCCTTATCCTGCTTATGACTCCATAAACTACTAAAACGTTAGTCCTTTATCATCATAAACAACATATTTCTATAATTCTATGTTTTCGACAAAAAAAGACAAATCCTACAGGAATAATAGGCATGAGTACCCATTCGTTTTACGTATCACCCCTTACCTCAATTTTTTCTTATTCCTATTGCTCGGTGTAAATGACACATCGCCTTATCCTATGTACATCCAACCTGACATTATTACTGTAAATGCCGTTTTCGGGTAAACCACCCATATCAAGCCTAAAAAAACGGGAGCACCTTAGCGCTCCCGTTTCTCCTAACTCAGTTTATGAGTTGGGCTAATTTTTCATTTCTTACGTCTTGCTCTTCTTTGGAAGATAAATCATATTTCTTTAGCAGATGGAAAAGTTCATTAAGCATTTCTTGCGTCTGCTCTTTTTCCAGCAACTCCTTCAAAGCTTCGCCTAGCGTTTTTGGCAAGAAATCCTGTTGGCTATTAAGCTTCATCCTGACATCTTGCCTGGTATGGTTAAGATTGCATGCTCCCAATGATCATTCACTCCTTATTTCTTTCATGGCATCATGAAACCCAAGCATACTACCGTTCCCCCCCATTAATCAAACGATTGATTAAATTTTAAAAGGGACCATCCTCTTCTTCATCACAAAAAAAGCCAACATACTAACATGTTGACTTTAACGTCTTTGAAAGGATGACCTTCTACTTCTTTTTAGTTATGCCTTTCCAAAACTCTTTGGCCACGACCTTATACCCGGACTTACTCAGATGGATATCTTGTTTATTCGGAAGATACTCTTTATATTTTTTCCCTATTTGAGTCTCGGTCGATACGTAGGTATCCCCATTTTTCTTTGCTACCGCTTTGATTTGTTCATTTAGACTTTTCAATAGTGGCAAAAGAAGTTCCTGTTGCTCTTTCGGATAGTAGGGGAAGGGATTATAATAACCCATCACATATACCTTGGCCTTTGGGTTCAGTTTATCGATCGTACGGAGAATGCTTTGCAAATTTACACGGACCGTATCGATTGCTTCCTGCGCATTGTAAGGGTCTGTTTTAATTTTGCCTAGGAGATCATTGGCACCAATATCAATGGTGATATGGGTTGCTTCTTTAATTTCCTTTCTGACCTTACTACTTTTAACCAAATCATTCTTCAATTTTTCAGAGGTATACCCAGGTACACCAAAATTATCGAAATCGGCCAGCTTATATTTATTCTTCACAAAAGAATCCGCAATATAATCGGCATATCCATAATCGATGACCCCATCGGGTGTTTGCCCAGCGGCCAACGAATCCCCTAAAGCGACATACTCTACTTTCGCCTGTTTGGCCGTTGCACTAAATGGCGTGGCCACCAATGCCACCGCTAATAACATACTTGCCGCTTTCCTCTTATTATTCATTTCATCTCCCCTTTTCCTAACCGTTATTTGTCTCACTACAATAGTTCTTTTTTCCCTGGTAGATTCCTTCTTGTACAGGAGATAACTTTTTGACAAAAAGCCACAAAAAAAGCCCGGTTTCCCGGACATCTCTTGTTTGCTTAAATTTTGAAAGCAACGACCTTCTCTTTCAATTCCTCGGCCATTCTCGCCAGTGATGAAGCAGAGGCGGTTACTTCTTCCATGGAAGCCAGCTGTTCTTCTGAAGCCGAAGCAATTTCGGCCGTACTTGTAACGGATCCTTCAGCAATACGGGTTACTTGTTCAATGGCCGCGCTCACTTGATCTACACTTGCTGCCATTTCCTCTGATACAGCGGATGCCTCTTGTATTTCGGAGCTTACCGTTTCTATCGATTCTAGGATGGAATCGAATGTTTTCCCGGTCTCCTCGACAAGTTTCATTCCCTCTGTCACTTCCTGGGTTCCATAGTTCATCGTATTGACCACATGTACCGTATCATCTTGAATATCCTGAATGAGGTCAGCAATCTGCTTAGCTGACTGTCGAGATTGTTCAGCCAATTTCTTGACTTCATCAGCCACGACTGCAAAACCTTTCCCATGTTCACCGGCTCTCGCTGATTCGATAGCCGCGTTCAAGGCTAAGAGATTCGTCTGGTCGGCTATACCTGTGATCACTTCAATGATCTTGCCAATTTCATTGGAACGATCATTCAGTTTTTTTACCACTTCATTTGATTCGTTTGTGGACGTTGATATGGATTTCATTTGTTCAATCACTTTGTTAAGATACTCACTGCCAATATTGGCTTGTTTTGCGGCCTCCATTGCCGATTCAGTAACAGCGGAAGTCGTTAAGGCAACTTTCTTGGTACCGATGGCCATGATTTGGACACCGTTTGAACTCTCTTCAACATAGTTATTTTGAGTTTCAGCACCACCGGCCACTTCTTGTATGGCCGTTACCACCTGTGTTGTCGCAGAATTGGTTTGTTCCGCGCTTGCCATCAGTTCCTCCGAAGAAGCAGCAACTTGATCCGTTGCAACATTCACAGTTTTAATCAAACTTCGTAAATTACCTTTCATCTCATTAAAAGAGCTGGCCAATTCACCGATTTCATCCCTATTCTTCACTTTCAGATCTTCTATCGTCAAATTTCCGGCTGCAATCTGTTTTGCTGCAGCTGAAACGAGCAGCACAGGTTTTGAGATACTCCGGTTTATGATTAAAGCAATCGCCACCCCAGTGATAATGGCTAGGACGCTGATAATCAGAATAATCCTTTTCACCCCGTTAACCTGAAGGGACAATTCATCACTTTTTTCTAAAAGGGCAGCCTGTTGATAATTAAATGCCTCTTCACTCACCTCATTTAATTTCATTGTAAGGGGAGCTCCTTGATTGTTCATTAAGTCGATGTATCCTTTTTTATCATCAAGATCCTTTAATTCAATTAGCTGTCCGGCCAGCGTTTCATATTCGGTAGCATAACCATTTAGCTCCTCCAAAATCTTCTTTGCCTCTGGATCTAGACTAAGCCCACTATATGTATCGAAAGCTTGTTTGAAGGAATCCTTCGATTGTTGGAACGCTGATAAATATTTATCCGTATCATTGACCAAGTACCCTCGGAGGGCGATTTGTTCCGTGCGAATCGCATCGACCATTTTTGTCGAAAGAGAAATCTTTTTGACACGGTCTTCTATAACACTTGAATAACTATCGTCTACACTGTTGAACTGATAAAATGTAATCCCCGTTATGATAGCTAAAAGAGACAATACTCCACAAAAGCTCCATAGTAATTTTTTCTTTACAGTCATCTTCATCTTTCCATCTCCTACTTAAGTTGCATTTTTCTATTACGCGAGTACGTGATAATGATTGTATCGGTGAGAATGCTGTTAGTTTTAGTTGGTAATTACTTACAGTTGTCTCTTATATATGTGCATCTCCATCTGTCTTCCTACGTCTCGACTCAACTAGAGAAAAAAATGACAGGAATATTAAAAATGATCCTTTACCATTATATAAAGGAAAGTAAATAACAGGAGGTATCATCCATGACAGTAATCAGTGATGTAAAAACAACCTTAGCCGGTCTAAAAAGTGCTCAAGCTAGCTTCGAAACTTTCGCCCTTTCAACAGACAACGAACAAGCGAAGCAACTCTATCAGCAAGCTGCTCAACAAGCACAGGAGATTGTTGACAACATTACTCCACGTATTAATGAAATTGAACAAGAAGAACCACAATATAAGCAATAAAAATATAAAGAGGTTGGTTGAGACAACCAACCTCTTTATATTTCTTGCTAAGACTTGTAATGACTGTCTTCTTTAATCTTATAAAAATCAATTCTCACACATTGGGGTGATTAATAATGCTGACGGGGCATCGCACATGGATCTTTGATCAAAAGCCTGTCATACTCTCCACCGGTACCATCGGTGGACCATTTGAAGCAAAAGGAATGTTAGCAGATGATTTCGATACTCTTCATTCCGACTTATGGTTGAATCAGGATTCCTATGAAAAAGCTCATAAAGTTCTTCTAGAAGAAGCAAATACAAAAGCGATTGAAAAGGCTGGCCTACAAAAAGAACAGATACAGTTCTTCCTTGGGGGTGACCTCATCAATCAAATAACACCGACAAGTTTTGCATGCCGGACGCTTGGTACACCATACCTTGGCTTATTCGGGGCATGCTCAACCTCAATGGAAGGACTCGCTCTTGGTGCCTACTTGATCAACACAAAAGGAGCGGATTATTTATTAACTGGTGCTTCTAGTCACAATGCCGCGGTTGAAAAGCAATTTCGTTACCCAACTGAATACGGCGGTCAAAAACCGCCCACTGCACAATGGACCGTGACAGGTGCAGGAGTCGCTTTATTAAGCAGTTCCGGTAACGGCCCTCAGGTCACATCGGCAACGATCGGGCGTGTCATTGATATGGGATTAATGGACCCTTTTAACATGGGGGGAGCTATGGCCCCAGCTGCTGTTGATACGATTGAAACTCATCTGAGAGAACGGAATCTCGATCCTTCTTATTATGATTTAATCGTGACGGGCGATCTCGGGAAAATCGGGCATGAGGTCTCACTTGAGATATTCAAAAAACACGGTACTCCAATCAAGGAAGAACAGTATGTTGATTGTGGGTTAATGATTTATCGAGATACCCAGCCAGTATTGGCAGGAGCCAGCGGACCCGGATGTTCGGCAACCGTTGTATACGGTCATCTATTAAACCGCATGAAAAAAGGAGAAATCAAGCGGATGCTTGTCGTCGCTACAGGTGCCTTATTATCTCCTCTATCCTTTCAACAAAATGAATCGATTCCATGTATTGCCCATGCCGTTTCGATTGAATATGACGCCCAGCAACAACCATAATTGTTTGGGTTCAGCAGTGAAATTGGAATGGTTAAGTATAAACCAAAAGAATAAGGAGTTTTCAGGATGACAATAGCATCTGATGTTAAACAATGCGCTGCCAGTCTTAGAAGCGTGGAAGCTGGACTATCTAGCCTCGCACTCCGAACTCAGGATGAAGAATCGAAGCGAATCTTACATGAAACGATGATGAAAGTAAATGAAGTGATGGTAGATATTCAAAAGAGGGTCGGAGAGTTAGAGAAAGAAGAACCACAATATAAGGGATTTTAAGACCCCTTATTTACAGGAGGTGCTAAATAATGCCTGATTGGTTACAGGTTGTTTTACGATCCCTATTTTTTTTAGTTGTCCTTTTTTTAATTACCAAATGGCTAGGAAAAAAACAAATATCCCAGCTTTCATTTTTTGAATACGTCACGGGTATAACAATCGGAAACATCGGAGCGGAATTAGCCACAAAGGTAGAAGGAAACATTGTTCACGGTGTCCTCTCCATTCTTGTTTTTGCATTGGCACCTTTCTTAGCTGGACTGATTTCGATGAAAAGTAAAATTTTCCGTGATTTGGTGGAAGGGAAAGCGACGGTGTTTATTAAAGACGGAAAAATCATGGAAGACAATTTAAAAAAAGAAAAGTATACAACTGATGAATTACTATGGTTACTCAGAAGTAAGGACGTCTTTGATATATCCACAGTTGAGTTTGCTTTATTAGAGGCAAATGGTGATTTTTCCGTACTGTTAAAGAAAGAAAATAAACCAATCACACCGAAAGATTTAAACATGAGAGTTGCTTCAGTTAAGGAATCACAGATGGTCATCATGGATGGGAAAATCATGGATGAACCTCTGTCCACCATTGGGCTAAATCGTAACTGGCTCAACACTGAATTAGATAAATTAGGAGTGCTCCTTGAAAATGTCTTTCTTGGAGCAGCAAATTCAAATGGCGAATTAACGGTTGACCTATATGACGATAAACTTAAGGTCCCTTCTCCTCAAGAAAGACCTCTAATGCTCGCGACTTTAAAAAAGTGCCAAGCAGACTTAGAGGTGTTTGCCCTCTCTACTGAATCAAAAGATGCCAAAGCGATGTATAGTAAAAATAGTGAGAAACTGCAAAAAGCCATCGATGAGGTAGCCTTCATTTTGAAAAATTAATTATATTTCTTTAGGCGTAAGAGCATTCATTTTCGTACTTCCATGATGGATGTAATCACACCGATAATGACAATAGTCAGACATGAAAACAGAAAAATCTCTATTCCTAAAATAAATAAACCGGCTGAGATGATGGCGGTATCTATGATGATAATGATTAATGCAATATCCATGGAGGAGGATTTGGCAATGAATTTTGCCAATAAATCCGTTCCTCCACTGCTTGTTTCATATCTGAGCATAAGCCCTATCCCCACCCCGATAATTACCCCACCAACCAATGAACTGGTGAAAATAGAAACCGCAAATTCCCTTTTTAATGGGCTTAACCAATCCATGAAAAGAGAAGTCAATAGTAACCCATGGATGCTGCTATAGAAAAGGGAACGCTCATAACACCAGGCATATGTAAATAAAGGGATGCTAAGAACCAACATCGAAAGCCCTGTCTGAAAGTCAAAGAAGTAATGTAGAACGAGAGCGATCCCGATAATCCCACCATCTATCAGGTGATAAGGGACCAAGAATCCATTTATCCCAACACCAATCAAAAAGCTACCAACAATCACTGCCACTACTTTTTGAAAATTGATAAAACCACCTTGCCCCCTATTCGATATTCCTTAATATATGTCCCAATCGTAAAGACAAGAATGGGTAAATGAAAAAAAATCAAAAAGCAGGACCCTTATTGGATCCTGCTTCGGCATTCATTTTCTATTAAAGACAATTATTCACATTCACTTTAACTCTAATAACACAACATTTTCAACATGCGTTGTCATCGGGAACATATCAACAGGTTGGACATAAACAGCTTTATATCCGCCTTCTTCCAAAATGTGAAGGTCCCGGGCTAATGTTCCTGGGTTGCAAGATACGTAAACGACTTTCTTCGGTTTCATCTCAATGATGGTATTTAGAAGCGTTTCTTCACAGCCCTTGCGCGGTGGGTCCATGACGATGACGTCTGCTGTATTACCTTTTTGATAGTATTCAGCAATCACGTTTCCTGCATCACCAACAACGAATTCGGCATTCGTAATCTCATTCAGTTCTGCATTGCGGCGTGCGTCTTCTATTGCTTCTTCCACCACTTCCACGCCGATGACCTTTTTCGCTTTTTGGGCCAGGAATAAGGAAATAGTACCAATGCCACAATAGGCATCAATCACGGTTTCTTCTCCCGTTAATCCAGCATACTCCAGCGCCTTATCATAAAGGACTTTCGTTTGGTCCGGGTTGATTTGGTAGAAGGATTTAGCCGAAATCGCAAATTTCACGTCGCCAATCATGTCATAGATTACTTCGTTACCCCAAAGCACGAACATTTTTTCTCCCAAAATGACATTCGTCTTCTTCGTATTCACGTTTTGAACGATTGATTTCACCTGTGGAAGTCGGTCAGTGATTTCCTTCATGATGGTTTCGATGAATGGGATACTCCTGGTCCGTGTAACAAGCACGATCATTAGCTCACCCGTTTGTTTAGCATAACGAGCCATGATGTGACGCAAAACACCTTTATGTGTTTGCTCATTGTAAGCAGGAATTCCCAGATGACTAAAGACTTCCTTCACAACCTGAACAGCTTCGCTAATCACTTCATTCTGAATGATGCTTTCTTTTGTTTCCACAATTTCATGTGTACGTGGTTTAAAGAACCCTGCAATCAGCTTGCCATCTTTCTCCCCGACAGGCACTTGCGCTTTATTACGGTAATGGGTAGGATCTTCCATCCCAATAACCGGATAAACCGTCGCATCCTCAAGTTTTCCAATGCGGGTCATCACGTCACGCACTTGTTTTTCCTTAAACTCCAATTGACCTTCATAACTCATATGTTGCAGTTGACAGCCACCATACTTGTTATAGTCTTCAGTAGGGATCTCCACGCGATATGGACTATTTTCGATAATTTCCATCAAACGTCCGAATCCATATCCTTTATTGGCCTTCAAGACTTTAATTTTTGCTTTTTCACCAGGTAGCGCGTTCTGAACGAAGATCGGATAGCCATCAACTTTAGCTACTCCAGCACCTTCGTGCGTTAAATCTTCGAATAAAACCTCTATAATATCATTCTTATTAACAGGTGTTGTTGTTTTCATATCATCTTCTCTTTTCTTTTTTAAGCTAACCTGTATTTTACCACAAACATAGCCTTGCCACAAAATGACTCACCAATTCACGCTATTCCTCATAAAAATATAGAAAAAGAATTCCTGATTAATTCATCGTTTTGTGCATAAAACGGCGCAGGATCGAGAAAAGTAAGGAAAAGTGAATGAGGTGAAGAAATGGGTTTATTCAGCTCCATATCAGACTGGAACTCAAACAGGCTAGAAAAACATCGAGCAAGCATGGAAGAAAAAGGCCTTTGTCCAGATTGTTACGGTCGGGGATACAGCTCTTTTGTACCGACGGAGTATCATTTTTCAGATATCCACGACTGTCCCGGCTGCAATGGTTCCGGCGCATATGCCGACTGGGCTGCCATGAATGGACAGCAAACATAGAAGGGTCAATCCTTACATCTGCAAGCCTGATCCCCAGTTTATACTGGGGTTTTTTCTAGTTCCTTGACCATATAGGCAAATTCCCCGTCACTCACTCTAATCATCTTCGTCTTTTTGTATCCTAATCGTTTATAAAGACGCCCTGCATCGGGATTAACATCTTCAACAATTAATGAAATACTTGGATATCCCTTCTCTACTCCGAACGCTTCCATTTGATGAATTAAAGATGTCCCAATACCTTTGCCGCGAAAATCGGGATCCACACTTATTGTATCCAAATAGAAGTCTTCCATCTCCGCTTCTTTGTCGATGTTAATGCTTGGGTCATTCTTTTTCCTTCTTAATCGTTCCGCTATCGGTTCATCCAAGGCCACGGCATCTTTTCCATGATAGGCGATGATCAATCCAGCCACTTGCCCATCCTGTTCATACACCAACGTATTTTCATAACTCATTCTGTTTCCACTGCTTCTGAAAAAATCCCCAAGAACAGCAAGTATTTTTTCTTCCTTCGTTTCACCGGTAAGTGTTTCGGCTATTTCCTTGATGGCAAAACGTATTAATATTGCTGCCTTTTCTGCGTCTTCTTTAGTTGCTCTTCTGATAGTCACGTTCCTCAATCTCCTTACTAGAATAAAATGAAAAGGCCACTCAATGTGAAGTGACCTTTATTGATTATTTATTTTCCGGGTCATCCGCCAAAATGCCTTGTGGAATGAAAACATCGAAATGACGATACTGGTTAACAAATTCAGCTGGTGCCATACCACCGAATTCCCCATCTAGGTTGAGCATCATTTCTTTTTTTGATGTAATTTTGATTCTATTGGCTTTTACATAGATGACATTTCTATCATGGATATGTTCTCCGCGCATGGCCAACGTAACAATGCGGACGATATCTGCAAGATTTGCTTTTTTCAATATTAGCAGCGTGAACATCCCATCATTGAGCGATGCATCTGGTGCCAATTTTTCAAAACCGCCGACAGAGTTCGTGTTAGCTACTAAAAACAACATGATTTCGCCTTCAAAAAGCTTTCCATCATATTCTATCGACACTTCCGTCGGTTTGATGGAAGGCAACATCTCGATTCCTTTAATATAGTAGGCCAGCTGTCCCAGCATTGTTTTGAGCTTGATTGGTACATCGTAAGTTAATTCGGTCAATCGTCCTCCGCCTGCAATATTGATGAAGTACTTCTCATTCATCTTTCCAATATCAATCGGCATCGTATGCCCATTGGCAATGATATCGGCTGCGCCCTCAATGGATTTCGGTAAATGCAATGCCCGTGCAAAATCATTCGTCGTTCCCGTCGGAATGATTCCTAATTTCGGGCGTTTTTCTGCATCGGCAAGCCCGTTTACCACCTCATAGATTGTACCATCTCCGCCCGCTGCGATAACGATATCATATCCGCGTTCGATGGCAATTTTGGCAGCGTTCGTTGCATCACCAGCACCGGTAGTTGCATGTGTCGAAGCCTCGTATCCAGCTGCCTCTAGCTTGGCGAGCACCGCTGGTAAACTTTTCTTGATGGCTTCCCGTCCTGATGTCGGGTTATAAATTAACCTCGCTCTTTTCATTTCCCATCATCCTTATACGTATTGATTCCATAAGTTACATAATAATCCTTCACTTCACGAAAAGCAATTTCCCTCAAAAAAAAGGACCGTAAGCTGGCCCATCCTTATTTATTCATATCTGCTATCTTATCAGAGAAATTATATAGCTTTTTATGAATTTATTCTAGTATCTAGTCTTAATTAATGATACCGAACGTTCACGTTATAAGAATCTGAAATCGTCAAGGTATGACGTCCTTTGCCAAATTTCAACGTACCATTCTTTACGTCGCTATCTTCATCATCTTCCGTCTTCACGCTGACAGATTTCCAGCTATCTTTTGGCCCTTCCAGCTCTTCGACTCCAAATGCCTGTATCGTTATATCGCTTTTTTCCTGTAGATAGACAGTAAGAGAACCTGCATCATCTACATTCCAATCGTTAACTAGTTCTCTCGGCTTTAAAGTGAGGTCTGTGTCTTTTCCCTCGACTTCCAAAGCCAGGTCGGCAGGTATGATGAGCGTTGCTTCAAGGTTCATCCTATCTCCACCCAGCAGTCCATTTTGAACGGGAAGATCTTTCAAACTGATATAAAGTGTATCGCCTTTCCTTTCCACCATTAGATAGTCTTCAGCCTCTTTTAATAGTGACTCACTATCTTCCATTACACGTTCATCGTACGTGCCAAAAATGGAAACATTCTCATTGCTCCCTCCTTCAACCGTTAGAGGGTAGTATCCCGGATCCAATACGACCCGCTGAATTTCTTTCCCGGCTTTTTCATTGAAGCCAGGCAAATCGACGGTTTTTTCCTCGCTTTTCACCGCTGCCGTCACCTGTTCCATCACGCCGCTTGATGTTAGCAAAAGTAAAGCAATCCCCAACATTCCAAGCAGTCCTACAAAAATGATACTAATAAAATCATATTTCACGAAAGAACTCTCTTTCCTTGAATAATAGATATAAAAGAGGATCTCGCCTCCTAAAATGATGAAAAGAAGCGGCCACCAGGATAAAAGGATCGTCGTCAAACTCATATCTGAAATCTGTGAAAGCAACAAAAGTACGCCTAACCCGATTAGGGCCACACCCATTGACACCGTCCCAACTCTCCATGTTCTCATTTTGTTTCCCCCCTAACTTTCTCTTTCTTACTTCCAGACAGCAATTTGATTCCGCCGCCTATTAATAGGACACATACAATCCCTTTTTGAAAATAATCCCTAAACCAATACTCAAAGTTATCACCTAGCCATTGCTGTAAATATGGGGCTGCTGCGGGTACTATGATATTGCTCGCGAAGAAATAAACGCCTATAGCCACCAAACCATAGCCGAACCACTTTTGTTGATGGGCAATGCCTGTAATGATTGGCGTGTCCACCAGTGGTCCTTCATCCATTTTGGATGCTTTTTGCAAGCCATCAAAAAAGCTATAAAACCAGATGATTGGAATGAGAAAGAAGAAAAACCCCAATCGAAGTAAATCCAGGATATAGATGGCGAATAAGAAACCTGCCATTAATTGGATTCCACGTTTTTGTAAGCCTAAATATAAGTGGCCTGCACCTGGGAATACGGAGAATAATGTGGCAACCGATTTACTCTTCTTGCCGGATTCCCTTCTCTCTTCCAAATCTTCTAAAACCGACCGGTCAACCAGCTCTTCCCCTTTTTGCTTTTTGTTCAGCTGTTGGATGCCATCAAAAAAGCTGTACACCCAAATCACCGGTAAAAGAGCCATGAATATTAACAAGCCATCTATATGGGTCATTGCCGTTATGAAAATCACCATAACGCCGAGCCCCAGGAACCCAATCAAAAACGTGAGCCCGCGATTCATGAGACCGAGCTGAAAATGGCCCAGGCCCGGTACGAATGACAAGACGATCACATAGAACCTTTCGGCCTCAGGCTGAACCATGCTACTGCCTTCCGAGCCTGATTTATTGTTTGCCCCTCTTAAAGAAGTAACCACCAAATCAAAAATGCTGATGAGGTACACGAAGACTCCCAAAATCGAAATAGCAAGGAAACCATCATCTTGACTAACTACGGCTAGTAGGATCCCTATAGCCCCTAATCCTACCGTAGCCAAAAAATAAAATAGCCCTTTGAAGATCCTGCCCAAGTAGAAATGGCCGGCCCCGGGGAAAAACGACAATATAAAGGCTAACACCGGACTTTTATTCATATTTAAACCCCTCCTTATTTTTCTTTTCGATATCATCCATCCAGTTAAATGTTTTATCAATCAGTCCGTCTGTTACCGGCGGCGTTTCTTTTATAGCCCCAGACTCCACGTTATCGACGTATTTAGTCAAAGAGTGAAAGGCTCCACTCGCCATCAGTAACACAGTAAAGCCTGCCGCAATCAAATAGTGTTTTGTAATGGTCCTCATTGAACGGGTGTTCTTTGTTTCATCCTCTGCGGATGGCACGGTTTTGAGTGCTGCAATCGTGTTCATCACGCTATCCGCGATATCCAGTTCCTCGTTAGGCCGAACACTTTCTTCTCTTTCTAGCGCTTCCATATAATGCGTTAAACAATCGTCACAGGAGTACAGATGATTTTCATATTCTACTTTTAGAGCATCCGGGATTTCATCTGCGATATACGCAGTCCACTCTGTTACAGAAACATGTTTCATGAAAAATCCTCCTCTTTCCAATGTTTTTTCATCCAATTTCTTGCCCGGTAAAGCTTTACTTCAACCGATTTCACTTGGATTTGCTGTTCCTCGGCAATTTGTTGATAAGTTTTTTCCTTTATGTAAAAGTCGTGCACCACTTCACGGTATCCAGCTGGAAGGTCATCAAGTTTTTGTAGCACCAGTTTTCTTCTTTCATTCTGGAAGAATAGTGCCTCAACATCTTCGGATAAACCTAGATGCCCCTCTGATGGCTGTTCCTCATGCGATACTTCCTTTTTCCGGTCTCGTTTCCTCTTCAAGTCTATCGCATGATTGACGGCTATTCGCGTCAACCACGTTTTGAACCCTTGATTTTGATATTGGGGAAGAGAAGTGTAGATTTTGATGAAGACTTCCTGTGTGGCATCTTCAGCATCCTTTTGATTGTGCAGGACGGAATAAACCGTCCTGAAAACCGATTCTTTATACGTTTCAATCAAAATGCGGAAAGCATGATCATTCCCACTTCTTACCTTCTCCACTAACGCATCTGTCACTTCTCTCCCCCCTTTCATTTAAGCTTTCATGTTATAGACGAGACAAAAAGGAGTTATCCCTACAGATAACTCCTAAATAAATTTTTTTCTGCATGTACTATTCTCCATGAGAAAACCGTACCACCCGGAAGTGATACGGCCATCGATTAGCGTTTATTGATTTCTTCAATCAAGATTTTATTTACAAGTTGTGGATTGGCTTGTCCTTTTGTCGCTTTCATGATTTGTCCGACAAGGAATCCAATAGCTTTTTGTTTACCCGCTTTAAAGTCTTCAATCGATTGAGGGTTATTATTCAAGGCTTCCTCAACAGCTGTCTTTAACGCACCTTCGTCAGAAATCTGGACAAGTCCTTTTTCCTTAACGATAGCTTCAGCGTCACCGCCGTTTTCAATCAATTCCTTGAATACCTTTTTCGCGATTTTAGAAGAAATTGTGCCATCTTTGATAAGTTTGATCATGCCTGCCAATGACTCGGCAGTCAATGCCACATCGTGAAGTTCTTTTCCTTCAGCATTCAAGAATGCAGAAACTTCACCCATGATCCAGTTTGACGCCAGTTTTGCATCCGCACCTGCTGCAACCGATGCTTCAAAGAAATCAGCCATTTCTTTTGTTACGGTAAGAACAGCCGCATCATACTCCGGTAAGCCAAACTCTTCAGCATACCGCTTTTTCCGTGCATCCGGCAGTTCAGGAATTTCCGCAGCAATGCGTGCTTTCCATTCCTCATCGATATGGATCGTCAATAAGTCTGGTTCCGGGAAGTAACGATAATCATCAGATCCCTCTTTGACACGCATCAGAACCGTTCTACCTGTAGCTTCATCGAAACGGCGTGTTTCTTGTTCAATGACGCCACCTTCATTCAATATTTCGGCTTGGCGGATTTCTTCATGCTCAAGTCCTTTACGAACGAAGTTGAACGAGTTCAAGTTCTTCAGTTCCGTTTTCGTACCGAATTCCTTTTGACCAACCGGTTTCAAGGAGATGTTGGCGTCACAACGAAGTGAGCCTTCTTCCATTTTACAATCACTAACACCCGTGTATTGTATGATGGATTTCAACTTTTCAAGATAAGCATAGGCCTCTTCTGGAGACGTGATATCCGGCTCGGATACGATTTCAACAAGTGGTGTACCTTGGCGGTTATAGTCACATAGAGAATGGTTGCCTTTATGCGTAAGTTTCCCTGCATCTTCTTCCATATGGATACGGGTAATGCCGATTTTCTTTTTCTTTCCGCCGACTTCGATTTCAATCCATCCATGTTCCCCGATTGGTTGATCAAATTGTGAAATTTGATAGGCTTTCGGATTATCTGGATAAAAATAATTTTTACGGTCGAATTTCGTAATCTCTGCGATTTCACAATTCAGCGCGATGGCTGCCTTCATTGCAAAATCAACAGCCTTTTTATTGACGACTGGCAGCACCCCAGGATAACCAAGATCAATGACAGTCGTATTGCTATTTGGAGAAGCACCGAAATGATTCGGGCTGCTTGAGAAAATTTTTGAATCTGTCTTTAATTCTACGTGTACTTCTAGACCAATTACCGTTTCAAAGTCCATTTATTTCACCCCTTACAGCTTAGGAAATTGTTTATGAAAATCTGTTGCTTGCTCAAAAGCGTGAGCTGCGCGATAAATCGTGCTTTCATCAAAATGTTTCCCGATCATTTGTAGACCAAGTGGTAGACCGTTAGCCGCGAATCCGCATGGTACCGAAATGCCTGGTACACCCGCAAGGTTGACTGGAATCGTCAAAATATCATTCGCATACATCGTTAATGGATCATCGACTTTCTCACCGATTTTGAATGCTGGTGTAGGCGTGGTTGGTCCCACGATGACATCATATTTTTCGAATACATCTTCAAAGTCTTTTTTGATTAATGTACGGACTTTTTGAGCTTTTTTATAATAAGCATCATAATAGCCGGAGCTTAAGGAGAACGTTCCAAGCATGATACGGCGTTTAACTTCATCACCGAAACCTTCCGCACGTGTTTGCTTGTACATTTCGATTAGCGTTTCGGCATTATCCGTACGGTGGCCATAACGAACCCCGTCAAAACGAGAAAGGTTGGCAGACGCTTCAGATGAAGAAAGCAGGTAGTAGGCCGCTAGAGCGTATTTAGAATGCGGCAATGAAACCTCTTCCCATTCTGCTCCAAGTCCTTCTAATACTTTTAAGGCTTCAAGCACGGAGTTGCGTGCCTCTTCCCCAACGCCTTCACCAAGATATTCCTTTGGCACGGCAATTTTCAATCCTTTAACATCGCCTGTTAATGAATTCACAAAACTTGGCACATCCACGTTAGCCGATGTGGAATCCATTGGATCGACACCAGAAATCGCTTCAAGTAAATATGCATTATCTTCAACCGTTCTTGTAATCGGACCAATTTGGTCTAATGAAGAAGCAAATGCCACAAGCCCAAAACGGGATACCCGTCCATATGTAGGTTTTAAGCCAACGACTCCGCAATAAGCAGCTGGTTGGCGAATCGAACCACCTGTATCCGAACCTAATGAGAACAGGACTTCACCAGCAGCGACAGAGGCAGCTGAACCGCCTGAAGACCCACCTGGTACATAATCCGTATTCCATGGATTGCGAGTCGCCTTATAAGCTGAATTCTCATTTGAAGATCCCATCGCGAATTCATCCATGTTCAACTTACCAATCGTCACTGTTTCAGCACTTTGTAATTTTTGAACGGCAGTCGCATCATATATTGGGTTGAAGTCCTCCAATATTTTACTTGCACATGTAGTCCGTAAATTTTTTGTGACAATATTATCTTTTACACCAATCGGCATACCGAACAAGACGCCTTGACTCTCGCCTTTAGCTAATTGGTCATCCATTTTTTTTGCTTGGTTGCGGGCGTTTTCTTCATCTAATGTCAAAAATGCCTGCACCTTGTCTTCTACCTGTCCGATCCGTTCATACGATTCGTTAACAAGATCAGTAACACTGATTTCTTTATTATGTAAACGTTCATGAAGCTCGGAAACCTTTTGTTCGAACAACGACATCATTGTCCCTCCTTATTCCATTATAGATGGTACGCGGATATAACCATCTTTGCTATCTGGTGCATTCTTGACTACTTCTTCCACCGGTAGTCCTGGTTTCGCTACATCTTCACGCATTACATTTTTCATATCCAAAACGTGAGAAGTCGGTTTTACCTGGTCTGTATCAAGTTCATTCAACTGTTCAGCAAATGAAATCATTTGATCAAGCTGATGTTGGAATTTTTCTGCTTCTTCTTCCGTAATTGCCAAACGTGCCAAATGGGCAACGTGCTTAACTTGGTCCATAGTTATACGTGACATTCTCTTCACCTCCAAAATATCCAAAGCCACTGAATCTAGTCGCTTTTCTCCAGAAAATCATCGTTTAAATCATATCAAACTATTACACAGTAAAGCAACAAGAGTTGCAATGTCGAATTTCAAAATTTTCAAAGGAAAAAGAAGTATTTTCCGGGAAATATGAGAATGCTGTCGGAAATTCCCTGGCGGAATTCCAAGATACCTCGTATCTCTCCAGAACCCCTTACTAATCATGAAAGAAGATGGGGCCATATCAGGCTCCATCTCCTCCTTTTCCTTTATTCGTATATATGCACAGTCGGTTCGTCTTGATTTGCCTGACGGACGATGAGTGCTTCTGGTCCGTTGACCGAAGTAATTGATACTTGCACGGAAATATACTTTGGAAAACGTTCCATCACGAGACCCGCTACATATTGAGTGAAGCCGATAGCTTCGGAATTCCCATAGAATTGAATGGGTATGTCGATGTTCAACTTCTGTAATTGGTTGTCCATATAAAAGGCCCGGCCTATTACGCCATTGAAGTTAGGGAAATACTCTTCGACATCCTCTTTGAAATTGGTGAAGGTGTTGACGT
Source organism: Peribacillus sp. NPDC046944 (assembly GCF_050272735.1). Classification (NCBI taxonomy): domain Bacteria; kingdom Bacillati; phylum Bacillota; class Bacilli; order Caryophanales; family Bacillaceae; genus Peribacillus; species Peribacillus sp. NPDC046944. The sequence continues at coordinate 246,387 of NZ_JBNNML010000002.1, read as the reverse complement.
CGTCCCTATATTTTTTTTCTGCTTTTGTCGAAGGGAATAGGTAGTATTTTTCATCTACACTGTTCCATTTCTTGATTTCATTAGAGCTTTTTTCGATATTCGTATAGGATATGAAATTCCCAGGGACGACGGAAGATTTCTCGTTCTGTTCGAAAAGGGCAATCGTAATCGGCACATTCTTTAATTTTTCCGTTTTACGTAATCGTTTCAGGACTTCTTCCGCGATTTGTTCTCCTTCTCTTTTCAGTTCCTTACTATCTATTTTGGTTTCATACGTGGCACCGTATGCTTCTTTTTGATAATAATGAACCGAATTCAAGGCAAGGCCGATGACGACACCGCCAAGGCTGACTTTATTATCTTCCGTTTTCGTCAAGTAATTATGTTCCAGAATATGAGCTAGATAGATTGGGTTTTCTTCATTCCGTTTATCAATGTCGCCCTTACCTGTATCTACAGGGTTCAAGCCTAGATTCTCACTGGCTTTCAAGTCTTTTTCTTTCAACTGGCTTTTTGTGTATTTTCTGTTCAGCCAAGATGAAATCGTCGAACTGTCAAGCATTTGTCCTTCTTGGAACAAATAATCGTCTGGATTAAACTGATTTTGCGCCAATCGCATAAGTCCGTTTTCAAATTCTTCTATATCGTATCGAGTGTTTAAATTCGATACAACCAAACCGCGGGCCTTTGATGGCTCAAATGGAAGAATCGTTTGATAATATTCATCCGAAATTTTGTATTTCGGAATGATTGCTGTCTCCTCTTTGTCCTTGGAATCTTTCACTACCTCTTGCTCATCATCGAAACTTGGTGCACAACCAGCAAGCAGTAGGATAAGAAGCATTCCCAAAATGGAGTGTTTCCTCATAGCCTACACCTCTTATTTAGTAAATTCCTCGATTAGTCTCTCTTCATCCCACACTAGGACACCTAAGCTCTCTGCCTTTTCAAGCTTTGATCCAGCATCTTCGCCTGCCACAACCAAATCAGTCTTCTTGCTGACACTTCCAGCGACATTGGCACCCAGTGCTTCTAATTTCTCTTTTGCTTCATTGCGTGTAAGCTGATGTAGTTTCCCGGTCAAAACAACCGTTTTCCCTGCAAATATAGAATCGATTTCTTCCACTGGAATGGCTCTAACCCCTTTATAGGCCAGATTCACACCCGCTGATTTCAACTCCTCTAGCAACGCATGAACTTCTTCTTGCTCAAAATACGCAACGACTGAATCGGCCATTTTTTCACCAATTTCGTTGATTCCCGTTAACTGTTCGCGGCTTGCCTTGCTCAGGGCATCCATGGTGCCGAACTCCCGTGCTAGCGTCTTCGCGGCTTTCGAACCGACATGTCGGATACCAAGACCGAATAACAACTTTTCAAGTGAATTGCTTTTAGATGCCTCTATCGCTTGAAGCAACTTATTGACGGATTTTTCCCCCATCCGTTCCAATTCAATGACTTGATCATACGTAAGTTTATATATATCGGCTACATCGTGTATCAGTTCTTCCTTGAAAAGCTGGCTGATGACCTTTTCACCCATACTGTCGATATTCATGGCAGTGCGTGATACAAAGTGAATTAACCCTTCACGAATCTGAGCGGGACATTTAGGGTTGATGCAACGCAGGGCCACTTCCCCTTCAAGTCTCACAAGCTCACTTTCACATTCAGGGCATTCAGTCGGCATCTGGAATTCTACTTCTTCACCTGTACGGCGTTCCACTAGTACATTGACGACCTCTGGTATAATATCGCCTGCCTTTTTTACGACCACTTGGTCTCCAATCCGAATATCTTTCTCCCGGATTAGATCTTCATTATGTAGTGAAGCCCGTTGTACGGTAGAGCCCGCGACTCTGACAGGATCCAATACAGCCGTTGGCGTCAAAACACCCGTACGACCAACATTCAGTTCAATGGACCTTAGCGTCGTGACCACTTCTTCTGCCGGGAACTTGTAGGCGATTGCCCATCTTGGGCTTTTGGCCGTGAATCCCAATTCATCCTGTTGTTCAAGTGAATCGACTTTTACGACAATCCCATCGATATCATACGCCAAGTTTGGACGCTGTTCTGTCCAATTTTCGATATAGGCGAGTACCTCATCTATATTCGAACAGGTCTTTCGTTCTTTATTCGTCTTAAATCCTAGTTCGTCCAGTAAATCCAGCGCTTCACCATGGGAACCAACCCCAGTTTCTCCTAAATCGGCAATGGCGTAAAGAAAAATGTCCAGATTCCGCTTTGCCGCAAGCTTGGGATCAAGCTGCCTTAAAGAACCAGCTGCTGCATTACGAGGATTCGCAAACGGTTCTTCCCCACGTTCTTCTTTCGCCGCATTCAACCCTTCAAAGGATCTCTTCGGCATGAATGCCTCTCCACGGACTTCGATTCCGATTGGTTTCCTTATCTTCAATGGAATGGATTTGATTGTTTTCAGGTTCTCGGTGATATCTTCACCAATCGTTCCATCCCCCCGGGTCGCCCCTTTTATGAAGTAACCATTTTCATATTGAAGAGTGACGGCCAATCCATCGATTTTCAACTCACATACATAGGAATAATTCTCCCCAACGGCCTGACGGACCTTTCTATCAAAATCACGTAGATCATCTTCATTGAAGGCATTGCCCAAGCTAAGCATGGGTGTTGTGTGCTCCACTTTTTCAAACATATCCAGGATGGCCCCGCCGACACGCTGCGTCGGAGAATCAGGAGTCTTCAACTCGGGGAATTTTTCCTCAAGCTCGATGAGATCACGTAAAAGTCGGTCATATTCGGCATCCGGCACAGAAGGTTGATCCAGCACATAGTATTCATAACTGTATTGATTTAATAGTGTTTGTAATTCAAGGACACTTTTCTTTGCAGCTTGTATATCCATACATTCAATCCTTTCTAAAGAAACCCGGTCGCCTTCTATATGAGAAGGCGATGTACATGCAGGTAACTTTATCCTTTGCCAGTAGGCGTATATTCATAGCTTAAACTTTTTCGATTGGTGCAAACTTCGCCAACAAACGCTTGATTCCGGTCGGACTAGGAAATGCGATATCCAATTCTTTTCCTTCGCCTTCCCCTTTTACACTGACTACCGTTCCGACACCCCATTTTTTATGGGAAGCCTTATCACCGACAGCCCAGCCTATTTCTTCACCGCCTGTTGCAGATGGGGCAGAAACAGCACGTCCGAAGCTAGGTGTTTTTCTAGCATGGGTAGGTGCAGTAGAACCTGTCCTCGCCGAAGAACTGAATGAAGTTTGCTTAGACTTGGGAGCGGGTTTCGGTTTTAAATCTTCCAGAAGTTCTGCCGGGATTTCCGAAATGAAACGGGACACTGGATTCATGTTCGTGCGTCCGTAAAGTGTCCGCATTTGGGCATTGCTTAAAAACAATTCGTTTTCAGCCCTTGTAATGCCCACGTAGGCAAGACGGCGTTCTTCTTCCATCTCTTCCTCATCCATGAGGGAGCGGCTATGTGGGAATACCCCTTCTTCAAGCCCAAGTAAAAAGACGACCGGATATTCGAGGCCCTTCGCAGAATGGAGCGTCATCAGCGTTACCGCATCGTTAGCGTCTTCAGGGTTTTCATCTAGTTTATCGATATCGGCCACCAACGCCAAATCCGTTAAAAAGCCCACTAATGATTTATCTTCACTATTACTTTCAAATGCTTTCGTCACGGATAGAAACTCATCAATATTTTCTAGGCGGCTTTGTGATTCAATCGTTTTTTCAGCCCTTAACATTTCACGGTATCCCGTTTTTTCGATGACTTCTTCTACCAATTCCGTAACGGACAAAAATTCCTGCTGATTCGTATAATTCGTAATCAATGTATGGAATTCACGGGCTGCTTTCGTCGCCTTCCCGCTAATCCCGATCATTTCTATCGACTCGAGCGCTTTATAAATGGAAATATCATATTGATTGGCGTAATCCGCCACCTTATCCATCGATGTTGCGCCAATGCCGCGTTTTGGAACATTGATTACACGGCGCAGGCTAATATCATCGTCAGGATTGGCGATGAGCCGCAGATAAGCAAGCAGGTCCTTGATCTCTTTACGATCATAGAACTTGGTGCCGCCGACGATGGCATAGTTGATGTTTGACTTAAGCAGCACTTCCTCCATTACCCGGGACTGTGCGTTTGTCCGATATAGGATAGCTATATCAGAATACTTTCTTTCGCCTTTTAGCGTTAATTCATTTATTTTCCCTGCTACGAATTGTGCTTCACCTTGCTCATTGTCTGCCCTGAAATAAGATAACTTATTACCCGCTACGTTCTCTGTCCATAGATTCTTCGGCTTACGGTTTTGGTTATTATCAATGACCTTATTGGCCGCTTCAAGGATCTTTTTCGTTGAACGGTAATTCTGTTCAAGGAAAATCATCGTCGCATTCGGGTAATCCTTTTCAAAAGAAAGGATATTGGCTATATCCGCACCGCGCCACCGATAGATCGACTGATCCGAATCCCCTACAACGCATAGATTACGAAAACGTGAAGCAAGTAGTTTAACAAGCATATATTGGGCACGGTTGGTATCTTGATACTCATCGACATGGATATATTGAAACTTGCGTTGATAGTATTCCAAAACTTCCGGAACAATCTGGAATAATTGGATCGTCATCATGATCAAATCATCAAAATCAAGTGCTGAGTTTTTCCGTAACCTTTTTTGATATTCCGTATAGACATCCGCCGTGATTTTTGTGAAAAAGTCCGATGCGGTTTTTTGGTATTCTTCCGGACCGACCAATTCATTTTTCGCCGAGCTGATACTTCCAAGGATAGCCCGATAATCATATTTCTTTGGATCCAAATTGCGGTCTTTCAGGATTTGCTTAACGACTGATTGCTGATCTGTCGTGTCTAAAATGGAGAAGTTCCGGTTGAAACCCATCCGGTCGATATCTCTTCGTAAAATCCGGACACACATGGAGTGAAACGTCGAAATCCAAATGTCCTCGGATGCGCCACCTAGAATCGCCCGGATTCTTTCTTTCATTTCTCGGGCCGCTTTGTTGGTAAACGTGATGGCGAGGATATTCCAAGGCGCGATTTCTTTCTCCACCATCAAGTATGCGATCCTATGTGTTAGAACACGGGTCTTTCCACTACCTGCACCAGCCATGATCAATAGTGGGCCATCCGTTGCTTTTACTGCTTTTTGTTGTTGTTCATTCAAACCCGTTAGTAATTTTTCCGCTAAATATTGCATCATTACACCGCCTGTACGAACATTTGTTCTTTTATTATACTACACTTCATTAATTCCATGAACGTTTTATTTAACAGCGGCAACCGTTGCAAGTGCCGCCTTCAAGTCTTCATAAATTACATTTCCAACTACGATTACATCCGCAAACTTGGCCATTTCTTTAGCCTGTTCGACTGATTTAATGCCGCCTCCATAGAATAGCACGCTATTCTCCATGCTCTCTTTAGCGGCCTCCAGCATCCGGACATCTCCATATATACCGCTATACTCCAGATAAAAAATAGGGAGATTGAACATCTTTTCGGCCATCATCGCATAGGCACCCACATCATCCATATCCAATTCAGTGTTGGCATTCGTCAATTGAGCCACCTTGCAATCAGGGTTGAGGATACAATATCCCTCGACAAAAATCTCGTCCCAATTCATTAAATATCCGTATTCCTTGACCGCCTGCTGATGCAATTTCATCATCCAATCAGGATCGGTGCTATTCAACACACTTGGGATAAAATATAAATCGAACCCAGGCGTCACCGTTTCCACTGACGAAATCTCCATCACGCACGGAACGGTATAGCGCCTGACCCTTGCCATTAAATGAAGCACATTCTCAAGCGTGACTCCGTCCGTGCCGCCGACCATAATGGCATCTGTTCCAGATTCACAAACCTTTTCCAATGCTTCATCGCTTATTTCTTTATTTGGATCGAGTTTGAAAACATGTTTCCACTCGCGAAAATCGTACATAATAATCCTCCATTCACACTTCCCATTAAACCATTATAGCATTAAGATTTTTCATAAAAAAAGAGAAGTGCTGATAAAAAATTTTCCAAAAAAAACCTACGAATCGAAAACCCACTCTATCGTGGCAACTCCTCTAAAAAAGCTGCCGACCACCTGGATAAACTCAAAATAAAAAACCAAGAAAACGAGTTCCTCGGTTTTTTTCGATTCATCCATTATAAGAAACGTCCCATTACGTTTCAGTTGGTTCCTCTACATCTTCTTTAATGCGATTGATGGCCATGGAATAAGCGTCGTTCCCGTAGTTCAAGCAACGTTTGACCCTGGATATCGTAGCCGTGCTGGCTCCGGTTTCCGTTTCAATCTTATGATAAGTTTTACCTTCCTCAAGCATGCGGGCCACTTCAAGACGTTGTGCCAAAGATGATATTTCATTGACGGTGCATAAATCATCAAAAAAGCGATAGCACTCGTCTAAATCGCGCAAAGAAAGAATCGACTTAAACAATTGATCTGTCGCTTTCCCTCTTAACTTATCAATTTGCATACATACTCCCCCTTAATTTTCTTGGGCATCAAATGACACGTTCTTATCTATACCTGGTTGGTTCGGAATTACGTTGACCCAGGTCTTGCCTGTCACCAACCCTACTTCTTTCCCATTAATCACGGGTATAATCCGGTCATCTTTATTCACCCATTCTACTTCATTGATTTTCCCCTTTTGAAGTAGGTAACCTTTTCCGCCGCTTTTCAAATCAATCTTTCGGCGTCCTTTATCGTCAACCACCTGATGAGCAGCCTCAATGATGAATATATTATCTAACAGGACAGGTTTCTTAGATTGATACTCAACCGTTTGCTCACCATTCGAATAACGTGTGTATTTTTCTTCTGCTTTTTCATACTCATAATGAACATTGGATGTTGCATCTCCATAGACGACATCGATGTTCAAAGCTGCATCTCCTTGCAGACCTTTTGCCTCTTCCTCCGTCAAGAATGCAAACGGTTCGGGGGCACCAGTCAACTCATAGCCTTTTTCCTTTGCACCTTTTTCAATATTTTCAAAAGAGGTGTAGGAGTTATGTGGGGCTTTTCGGTCTGTAGTCCGCTGAAATAGAGTACCATCATAATATAAGCCATTCAAGTTATCAACATAACCTTTGTCAAGCATCGTCTTTGCCTCCGGGCTATTACCGTGGCATACATAGAGACAGTCCAAGCCTTTGGCAAGTTCGATATAATAATCTCTCGCACTTCTAATCGGACCGATTTGATCTGGGGTCTCACTCTGGAAAACGGCTAACAACCTTGTAATGTCACCCTCCGCCAGCAATTCATAAACGATGTCCGCTTCAGAAAGACCCGATTGGGGACGCGCCTGTGGGTGATTATTGATCATCACCGCTACGGCCCTACGCTTCTTCTCTCCATCTGTGCTTATTCCCGTTAGCGGAAAAACACCTGAAGAACCATCTGTATCTTTCATGACAGATTCGTCTTGCTGGTCTTCCTCTGTCTTATCCTTCGCTGAACAGCCTACTAAAAGTAACATCGCTATCATGATGAAAAGAAACTTTTTCATACACTTTTCACGCTCCTGATTACTCAACCGTGTCGTTTGCTGCGTTCTTTTATATTTTAACGCATTATAGTAGGGAAGAGTATATTTTTATTCATTACATCATATACCCCACGCTGGGTAACCCTGATATACGGTAAATGGGTCGTAGAAAAAAAGGATAGGGTATATACGGGATCAGCGAAGCGATAACCCCGTTCACGCAACAATCTTTTCAATTCATTTTCTTCTATAATTAATTCAGGAACTTCCTTATTGGACATTATCCCTTTTAATGTTAATGGCACCTCATGAATCACTTCTCCTTGCTCTGTCAAAACAATACCGCCGCCGATTTCCTTCAGCCGGTTGAAGGCCAGGTGCATATCCTTCTTACGTTTCCCAATCAAAATGATATCCCCGGTATTCGTATAGGTGGCTGCAAAACCGCATAACTTATCGGCAAACCCCTTCAGTATCGTATTGATCCGCCATTTCCCTTCCTTATCGATGAGCATGAAGAAACACTCATCATCTTGAAAGGTAAGCTCTTCATATCCCACATCGTTTGAAAGGGAATATGGTTTGGTGATCACGTTATTGACCAGCTCTATTCCGAACGGCATCGAGAATTCGAAATCTTCCTTCAAACTAAGGTCCCAGTCCATTTCCAACGGTTTAAAGTCAAAATCGCTCCAGTTGATTTCTTGTGAATCCGGAATGATTTTCCCATCCCGCTTCACCCATTTCCCTTTAGCCATGACAGAAACCGGGGCGGGCTCCTCAATATCAGACAGAAAATTGATATTGGCGACTCTGCCCGTAGCAATATTGCCATGGAGATATTCAATATTATAATAGCGTGCGATATTGATAGTGGCCATATTATAGGCGTCAATGACTGGTACACCCTGTTCGATTGCTATTTTAATCAAGCAATCTATGAATCCCTTTTCATAAAAAGACGGTGGTGAACCATCCGTTGTATAAAAGAACTTATCATATTGATCGATACCCAGTTCATGAATTTCCTGCAATATGTTTGGGAGATCCGGACGGATGGATGAATGCCTTAATGAAACGAAATAGCCTTGAAGTAAGCGCTCCATCACCTCATCACCTGTCATGGCCTCATGGTCACAATCGGCTCCAAATAGTGTCATCTTGGCAAGTGTTTTCTCAGAAGCACCAGGAAAGTGACCCTCTATCTTCTTCCTCATCCGCTTGGCCTCCTGAATCCAATGCAGCATCATGTCATCGCCATCAAGAAGCTTAGGCCACCCCGTCAGTTCACCGCCCTGTAAAACGGCATCATGCTCAAGCCAGGATTTAACCGCTCCATGAGAAAATACGGTATCTTCATCGATCAACTCCGTTTGTCCATCAAAACGGCTCCACCAATACATCGTAACAGGGATGTTACGTAGCTCCTTCAAAAGAGAAAACGCTTTCTTTTTTCCTAATTGCAAAAGGAATGGCAGGTTATCATTGATAAGTGTCGTTGTCCCAAAATGGGATGCATAGCGTGAGAAAGACAGGGGATTATATAATTGAGAAGGGTGTGAATGCGGCTCAATATATCCCGGGACCAGGTACTGATCTGAACAATCAACCATTTCACAGCGGTCTATATTTTCAGGAAGGTTTGTACCGACATAGATAATGCGATCGTCATAAATCCATATATTTGCTTTCACCCATTTTCGTAAAGCCTGGTTTAAATATGTAGCATTTTTCAAAAGAATGTGTGGTGACCTCTTTCCATCCAGCACATCTATATGTTCCCGTAGATGTTTATTTTTCCATCTATAACGTTGTTCCAGCATAAACATCCCTCCATGAATTGTAAGACAAAGGAATTGAAATCCCAATTCAATCCAATTTTATCTTATAGTAACATATTTATTTCATTAACACAGTAAAGTTAACCAGAATACTGTGAAATTTTTGTGAAAGGATGAACTTATCATGAAATTCAAACAAAATATCAGCATAGTCAATGCGCTTATGCGGATTACCTGTGGCTTTACCTTTCTTACCTGGGCCACAGCGAAAATGGTTAAAAAACCATGGAAAAATCAATCCTACTTAATGGTGGTCATCCTTGCTGCCATGAAAATAGGCGAAGGCATATTGCGCTATTGCCCCGTTGTCGATGTAATGGAAAATGGCCAAGCCATGATGAAGGATAAGCAGAACAGGGATGACCAATCTGATTCGTATTGATTTCATTTTAAAAGAAGCTGACTCGATATTTGAGCCAGCTTCTTTTTATGGTCAAGGAACCTATTCTATGGCTCGATATCCAATATCCGTACGCCAAAACAGGCCTTCTTTTTCAATATGTTCTACTTCTTTATAGACTTGTCTTTGGGCAGACGCAAGGTCGTTTCCTTTAGCCGCAACAAGCAATACCCTGCCTCCATTGGAAACAAGATCTCCCTGGTCGTTTTTGGCCGTCCCGGCATGGTAAATATGGGTGTCCGGCTGAATCCTATCCAACCCTTTGATTACCGACCCCTTCGTGTATGCTCCAGGATAGCCTTCTGCAGCCACGACTACACCAAGAACCGCTTCATCATGCCATTCAAGATCTAAATCTTCCCCTGCAAGGACCGCTTCAAGAGTATCGACGAAATCCGTCTTTAAGCGGGGCAATACTACTTGAGTTTCCGGATCCCCAAAACGGGCATTGAATTCAATCACTTTTGTACCCTTTTCCGTTGCAATTAACCCGGCATATAATATGCCTGAAAATCGGCGATTTTCTGAAATCATCGCATGAACCGTCGGTTGCAGAATAGCATCTACCGCTGCTTGCACCATACTATCGGATATTTGAGGGACGGGGGAGTACGCACCCATTCCACCAGTATTCGGTCCTTTATCACCATTGTAGGCACGTTTATGATCCTGTGCGATAACCATTGGATATACTTTATCCCCGTTCACGAAGGCCATCAATGAAAACTCCTCGCCATCCAGGTATTCCTCGATGACAACCTTTGCTGAAGCTTCCCCGAACTTTGCACCGACTAGCATATCATGAATGGCTTCCATTGCTTCCTGCATCGTCATGGCGACTACTACGCCTTTGCCCGCAGCCAGACCATCCGCCTTGATGACAATGGGAGCGCCCACTTTTTCGATATATGCCTTTGCCTGCTCATAATCAGAAAACGTCTCATATTCTGCTGTTGGAATATGATAATCCCTCATTAAATTCTTAGCAAATGATTTACTTCCTTCAATGACCGCAGCCCGGCTGTTTGGTCCGAACACCTGCAAGTTTTCTTTCTCAAAGTCATCAGCCAACCCATTAAGTAAAGGCGTTTCCGGTCCAATCACCGTCAAAGCAATCGCATTTTCTTTTGCGAAAGCGACCAATTCTTGATGTTTGGTTTCCTCGATTGATATAAGTTCGGCAACATCTGCCATGCCGGGATTCCCTGGCGCCACGAAGACTTTCTTAACCCGTTTGCTTTCAAACAGTTTACGGGCGATAGCGTGCTCCCTGCCTCCACGGCCAATCACTAGTACATTCATTACCGCACCTCATCTTCGATTAATGTTTAAAGTGGCGAACTCCTGTGAATACCATTGCTATTCCATATTCATCGGCTTTATCAATTGAATCTTGGTCTTTCTTCGATCCACCTGGCTGGATGATTGCCGTTACGCCTGCTTTTGCCGCCGCCTCCACGGTATCGTCCATAGGGAAGAAAGCATCCGATGCCAAAGCACTTCCCGCTACTCTTTCACCAGCTTGTTCTAGAGCTATTTTTGCTGCGCCGACACGGTTCATTTGCCCTGCACCCACGCCCAATGTCATCTGATCATTACAAATAACGATGGCATTCGATTTGACATGTTTCACGATTTTCCAACCAAGTTCAAGAGCTTTCCACTCTTCTGCGGTCGGTTCGCGTTTTGTTGCCACTTTTACTTCTGCATCCTTCAAACCGAAAGCATCACGTTCTTGCACGAGTAAACCACCTTCAATTGAAGTCAATTTACGTTCCGGTTTTTTAGCAGCCTGGAAATTAACCGTTAATAGACGAAGGTTCTTCTTACTTGTCAATACATCCAATGCTTCCTTAGAGAATCCTGGAGCGATGATGATTTCAAGGAAAATTTCGTGAAGCTTTTCCGCAGTCGCTTTATCCACTTCACGGTTCAAGGCGATGATGCCACCAAAAATCGAAGTGGAATCCGCTTCATACGCTTTATCGAATGCTTCCAGAATCGTATCACCAACACCGACTCCACAAGGATTCATATGCTTGACGGCCACGGCTGCCGGTTCTTTGAATTCCTTAACGATTTGAAGGGCTGCGTCTGCATCATTGATGTTATTGTATGAAAGCTCTTTTCCGTGCAGTTGTTTTGCTTCCGCAATCGAGAAGGTAGATCCAAGCGGTTTTTTATAGAACGCTGCTTTTTGATGAGGATTTTCCCCATAACGAAGCGACTGTTTCAATTCATAAGTAACAGTAAGTGATTCTGGATTCTCTTCTTCGGCAAGCTCAGTCATATATTCTGAAATCACGGCATCGTATGCCGCTGTATGACGGAAGACTTTAGCTGCCAGACGACGATTCGTCGTTTTTGAGACATCTCCGTTTTCTTTTAGCTCAGCCAATACCGTTGCATAATCCTCGCTATCGACGATAACTGTCACATACTCGTGGTTTTTCGCAGACGAACGTAGCATGGTCGGTCCTCCGATATCGATGTTCTCAATCGCATCTTCCACCGTCACATCCGGTTTCGATATCGTCGATTGGAAAGGATAAAGGTTCACACAGACCAACTGAATCGGTTCAATATGATGCTCTGCTAGTTGAGCTTTATGCCCTTCATCTCCATGCTTGGCTAAGACTGCTGCATGGACATTCGGGTGTAACGTTTTAACGCGGCCGTCCAGAATTTCCGGGAAACCAGTGATTTCACTGATACCGATAACATCCACGCCATTATCCTGTAATGTTTTACTCGTACCGCCCGTTGAAATGATTTCAAACCCGGCCTCTTTCAACCCTTTGGCAAATTCTACGATACCTGTTTTATCCGATACACTAATTAACGCACGTTTCTTCATGGTATGTTGTTCCCTCCATTATGTATGTTGTTTCTCTTGGCATAGCTGTTGCAAAGTTTTTGGATACAGATCATGTTCCAATTCCTGAATTCTTTTTTGGAGGATGTCTTTTGTATCTCCGTTAAGAATGGGGACCGCCTGTTGAGCAATAATCGGTCCTGTATCCATTCCCTCATCGACATAATGAATCGTGACCCCGGTTTCCTTCACTTCAGCCTTAAAAGCCTGGCCAATAGCATCCTTACCTGGAAAGCAAGGCAAAAGAGAAGGGTGAATATTCACAATCCTGTGTGAATATTCCCCTAATAACGTCGATCCTATTAACCGCATATAACCAGCAAGAATAATGAATTCTACGCCATGGACATGAAGTTCATCCAGTATCTCCCGTTCATATCCCGCCTTATTTTCGTACTGTTTTGCTGAGAATGAGAATACCGGAATGTTCTCCATTCTAGCCCTCTCAATTACGTAAGCATCCTCACGGTCACAAACAACAAGGCATATATCCGCTTCTAGATTTCCCTCTTTTATTGCATCAGCGATTGCTTGAAAGTTGCTTCCATTACCCGATGCAAAGACAGCAAGGCGCCTCATCGCTTAAAAGACACTCCTTCACCCTCAATAATCGTTCCTATGACAGAAGCCTGTTCACCACAAGACTGTAGATGCGCAATGATCGCAGGAGCATCCGATTTTTTCACGACGGCCGTCATCCCGATGCCCATATTGAATATATTGAACATTTCCTTCTGAACAAGATTTCCTTTTTCCTCAAGGTACGAGAATACTGGGGGAATCGTCCAGCTGCCCAACTCAATTTCAACACCGCAGTTTTCGGGAAGGATACGCGGAATATTTTCGATGAACCCGCCACCTGTAATATGTGCTAGTCCCTTCACTTCAAACTTTTCAAGTGTCGACAATATCGACTGGACATAGATTTTTGTCGGTTTCAACAATTCTTCACCCAATTTGCAACCGAACTCCGGCACGAGTTCCTGTAAATCCATTCCTGCATCTTCAAGAAGGATTTTACGGACAAGTGAATAGCCATTGCTATGGATCCCGCTTGAAGCAAGACCGATGACAACATCACCATTGGATATGCCCTCACCCGTAATTAAGCGTGATTTTTCAACCGCCCCAACAGTGAACCCAGCCACGTCATATTCTTCGATTTCGTACATCCCTGGCATTTCAGCTGTTTCCCCACCGATTAAAGCACAACCCGCTTGCTCACATCCGTCCGCAATCCCTTTAACGATCATTTCAATTCTCTCGGGATCAGCTTTGCCGCAAGCTATATAATCTAAAAAGTACAACGGCGCAGCCCCCTGTACGACCACATCATTGACGCACATCGCTACACAATCTATTCCAATTGTATCATGTTTATCCATCATGAACGCGAGTAAAAGCTTCGTCCCGACTCCATCCGTTCCTGAGATAAGGACAGGCTCTTTAAGGTGTAACGAAGACAAATCGAACATGCCTCCGAAACCACCCAATCCGTTCATTACTTCAGGACGAAATGTCCGTTTTACATGTTTCTTCATCCGATTTACCGCTTCGTAGCCCGCTTCAATATCGACGCCAGCCTGCTTATATGCATTAGCCATTTGAAATCCCCCTCCGAAAACCACTCGTTCTTATCGATGCCTTTTTAGCATTTAATTTTTTCCCGTTCATAATCGAAAATTTCCGTTGGATAATTTCCCGTGAAGCATGCTAGACATGAACCGCGTGTTTCTCCAGCAAACGGACGTCCAATCGCTTCGACCATGCCTTCCACACTTAAGAAGGTTAATGAATCGGCTTCAATGATTTCCCGTATTTCCTCCACCGATTTGGAGCTGGCAATCAGTTCATCTTTTTTCGATGTATCAATACCGTAAAAACATGGATTTTTAATTGGAGGCGAACTGATCACAACATGGACCTCTTTCGCCCCTGCATCTTTCAGCATGCGGACAATCCTTCTGCTGGTCGTACCACGTACGATCGAATCGTCCACCATGATCACGCGTTTCCCTTCAACGACGCCTCGTACCGGTGATAACTTCATCTTCACACCCTGTTCGCGAAGGCTTTGCGACGGTTGAATAAATGTCCGTCCGACATAACGGTTCTTAATTAAGCCCATTTCATAAGGGATGCCCGCAGCTTCGGCATAACCAATGGCCGCCGATATGCTTGAATCCGGAACACCCGTGACAACATCCGCTTCGATTTTCGCTTCCTGAGCCATTTGCTTACCAAGGTTTTTCCTGGCTGTATGTACATTAATCCCATCAATATTGCTATCCGGACGGGAAAAATACACATATTCCATCGTACACATGGCTTGTTGACTGGAAAGGGAAAAGTACTCTGAATAGATTCCTTCATCATTGATGACGACAAGCTCGCCTGGTTCGATATCACGGATGAATTCCGCCCCAACGATATCAAGAGCACATGTTTCAGAAGCGGCGTAATACGCATCTCCTATCTTTCCGAGGGAAAGTGGACGGAAACCATGTGGATCCCGCGCTAAAATCATTTGGTTTTCTGTCATGATAACAAATGCGTAGGCACCCTTCAGCATACTTAAGCTATTTTTCACAGAATCCCTTATATCAGAATAACCGGAGCGTTTAATCAAATGTGCAAGGACTTCCGTATCCGACGTCGTTTGAAAAATGCTCCCTTGTCCCTCTAACTGTGCTTTTAACTGGCTGGCATTGACGATATTCCCATTATGGGCAAGAGCCAGCCCCCCTGTATGTGAATTGAACAAGAAAGGCTGGACGTTTTGATATCCACCGCCTCCTGCTGTCGTATAACGGACATGACCTATCGCTGACTTCCCTGTACCGGAAAGTGCCTGCATTTTTTCTGCCGTGAAGATTTCCGTTACAAGACCTTCCCCTTTCGTGATGGACATTTGATTACCGTCCGTCACGACAATGCCTGCTCCCTCTTGGCCCCGATGCTGTAAGCTATGCAGTCCGTAATAGGCAAGCTGTGCTGCATCTTGATGTCCCCAGACTCCTACTACACCACATTCCTCATTAAGACTTCTTATTTCAGCAAGCATGGAATGGCCCCTTTCCAAGCTGATTGTAATTCCTCAACATTCACTTCAAATACCAGATTATCGCCATCATCCGTCACGATTATTTTTGAATCATTCGTTACTTCCCCTATAAGGATTGCATCTTCAACAATGGATTCAAATGCCGCTTGGTTTTCTGGACTAACGGATAGTAAGAATCGGGATTGCGTTTCACTGAATAACCCGGATACCAATTCGCCGGAAACCTTAACGTTGGCGCCGAGTGTAGTCGGACCGAATAGAGATTCACTTAAGGCAACAGCCAAACCACCCTCTGAAAGATCATGTGCGGAGGCGATATGCCCTGCTCGAATGGCTTCAAGAATTTGTGCTTGCCGTTTTTGTTCAACATGTAAGTCCAATTCCGGTGCAGGTCCAAAGATTTTTCCTTCTACCATTTTTTGAAGTTCACTGCCACCAAATTCAGCTTTCGCTTCCCCGACCACATATATCAAGTCGGATTCATGTTTGAACGTTTGGGTCGTGATATGTTGAAGGTCATGTACAAGACCAACCATCCCAACTACTGGAGTTGGATAAATGGCCTCGCCATTCGTTTCATTATAAAGCGATACATTTCCACCAATGACAGGCGTACTTAAGCTGCGACATGCTTCGCTCATGCCATCAGCGGCTTTTTCCAGTTGCCAAAATATCTCTGGTTTTTCTGGGTTTCCAAAATTCAAGCAATCTGTAATCGCCAAAGGTTCTCCACCCGAACAGACAATGTTACGGGCCGCCTCAGCTACAGCAATCTTACCGCCTGTCTCGGGGTCGAGGTAAATATAGCGGGAGTTACAATCCGTTGTCATTGCAAGAGCTTTATTCGTTCCTCGCACACGTACCACTGCAGCGTCGGAACCAGGTGATACCACTGTATTCGTACGAACCATATAATCATATTGGTCGTAAACCCATTCCTTGCTTGAAATGGTAGGCTGTTGTAATAATGCTATAAGAGTACCCTTATAATCCTTGATAACCGGCACTTTTGCCGTCATGCTTTGGAAGTCGCGGAAATACTGTGGTTCAGCAGATGGCTTGTGATAGATTGGTGCTTCTTCAGCCAATGCATCAACTGGAACTTCCGCAACGATTTCACCTTGATGGGAAAGTGTTAAGTTTTTATCATCCGTTACTTCACCAACAGCAACTGCTTCCAGGTCATATTTCGTAAACAAATCAACGATTTCCTGTTCCCGTCCTTTAGTAACGACGATTAACATCCGTTCTTGTGACTCAGACAGCATCATTTCATACGCAGTCATGCCTGTTTCACGTTGAGGCACTAAATCAAGGTTCATTTTAATCCCTGATCCAGCTTTACTCGCCATCTCAGCCGAAGAGCTAGTAAGCCCCGCTGCGCCCATATCCTGAATGCCGACAAGCGCATCATTATGGATGAGTTCAAGGCAAGCTTCTAACAGTAATTTCTCCATGAATGGATCGCCAACTTGCACGGCTGGTCTTTTCTCTTCTGAAGACTCTGAAAGTTCTTCCGATGCAAATGTAGCTCCATGAATGCCATCACGGCCAGTTTTGGCACCCACGTACATGACCGTATTCCCGACACCATGAGCTTGACCTTTCTTGATGTCCTTATGATCAATTAACCCGACGCACATGGCATTGACTAATGGATTTCCCTCATAGGAAGGATCGAATTGAATTTCACCGCCGACAGTGGGAATCCCAATGCAGTTCCCATATCCAGCAATTCCTGCAACCACTTCTTTGAATAAATATTTCACGCGTTCGTTATCCAATTCGCCGAAGCGCAGCGAATTTAACATGGCGATAGGTCGGGCTCCCATGGAGAAGACATCACGGATAATGCCCCCAACGCCTGTAGCTGCTCCTTGATATGGCTCAATGGCCGATGGATGGTTATGGCTTTCAATCTTGAAAACGACGGCCTGATTATCACCGATATCGACGATTCCTGCGCCTTCCCCAGGACCTTGTAATACTTTTTCCCCCGTAATCGGGAATTTTCTTAAGATGGGTTTTGAATTTTTGTAGGAACAATGCTCTGACCACATGACGGAAAACAAACCCGTTTCCGTATAATTCGGCAGTCTGCCTAAGATTTTCTCCACCATGGCGAATTCTTCATCGGATAGCCCCATACTTGCGTATAAACGCTCCGATTTAATTTTATCCGGACTTGGTTCAAGCTGTAACAACATGTGATTCCCTCCAGTTTTTCACGATGGATTGAAAGATCTTTAAGCCGTCTTTACTGCCAAGCAGTGAGTCAACAGCACGTTCGGGATGAGGCATCATTCCGAGGACATTACCTTGTGCATTGGTGATTCCCGCGATTTGTTCTAGGCTACCGTTGGGATTTTCACCCTTATAAGTGAACAGAATGCGGTTATTTTGTTTTAATTCCTCAAGTGTGTCTTTATCACAGTAATAGTTTCCTTCACCATGGGCCACTGGAATGGTGATTGATTCGTTTAATGAATATCCCGTGGTAAACATTGATTCATTATTTTGAACATTCAGCTCTACATTACGACAGATGAATTTCAGACCATCATTACGTCGCATCGCTCCCGGTAACAGCCCTGCTTCAAGCAAAATTTGAAAACCATTGCAGACGCCAAGAACCGGTTTTCCTGCTTGAGCCGCTTTTACGACTTCTGCCATCACATTGGAAAAACGGGCAATCGCTCCTGAACGTAGGTAGTCGCCATAAGAGAATCCGCCTGGAAGCAGGATTCCGTCAAATTTGTCTAGATTATCCGTGGAATGCCATACATACTCCACTTCCTCCCCAAGCGCATCCTGTATCGCATGGTACATGTCGACATCACAATTGGAGCCAGGGAAAACGATCACAGCAAATTTCATTGGGTGACAACCTCCTCCACGTCATAACGGTACGCTTCAATGACTGTATTGGCTAATAGCTTTTCACACATTTCCTTCACCAGTTGATCTAAATCACGGTCGGTGTCTTCAATCGTCAGTTCAATGTATTTCCCGACACGAACATCGCTTACTTCGTTATATGTCAAACTATGAAGGGATTGTTGAACCGCTGTCCCCTGTGGATCCAGTACACTTTCTCGTAGTGTGATATATACCTTAACCTTATACATGTTGAGTACCCTCCAACTTTGCTAGAATTTTTCCATATGCATCTGTTAAACTACCTAAATCACGGCGGAATACGTCTTTGTCCAGTTTTTCATTTGTCACTGCATCCCAAAGGCGACAAGTATCCGGTGAAATTTCATCAGCCAATAGGATTTCCCCATCCGATGTCTTGCCAAACTCCAGTTTAAAATCAATCAAGTTAATGCCCATCTCTTGGAAGATGGTTGATAGGACCTTACTGATTTCCCGTGCCTTTTCCTTTAAGATAGCTACATCTTCCTTGCTGGCAAGTTCCAATTCTTCAATATGGTCTTCCGTCAACAGGGGATCGCCGAGTGCGTCGTCTTTATAATAAAATTCAACGAGCGTTTTCTTTAGTGGGTGGCCTTCTTCCATGCCAGTGCGTTTAGAGAAGCTACCGGCAGCCGTGTTTCTAACGACCACTTCAAGAGGTATGATGGAGACCTTTTTAACCAGTTGCTCCCGCTCGGAAAGCTTTTCTATAAAATGAGAAGGAATGTTTTGTTCGGCAAGCTTTGAAAATAGTAAACTAGTAATTTGATTATTCAACTGGCCTTTACCAGCGATTTCTGACTTCTTCTCGCCATTGAAAGCCGTTGCTGAATCTTTGTATTCCACCCATACTATTTCACTGTTGTCCGTTGCATAAATCTGTTTCGCTTTCCCTTCATACAGCAATTCTCGCTTTTCCATCTGTTAAGACCTCCGAATTGTGAATATTATGAATTTTTATTTTATCATTAGGTAAGGAGCAAACGCTTCACCCGACTGGGATTCACGTTTGCAGCCTTGTTTTATAAGCCTAGGCGATCAAAGATCACATCTACGTTTTTCAAATGATGGGTAGGGTCGAAACAGTCATCAAGTTCTTCTTTAGTAAGCAGGCTTGTGATTTTATCATCCTTGTTGATCAGACTCCTGAATGGGACTTGCTGCTCCCAGGCTTCCATCGCATGGGGCTGAACCGTATCATACGCCTCTTCACGGACAAGACCCTTGTCAATAAGGGCAAGCAACACGCGTTGAGAGAAGATTAATCCAAGCGTACGATCCATGTTACGCTTCATGTTCTCAGGATAAACAGTAAGATTTTTCACGATATTACTGAAGCGGTTCAACATATAATTCAAAGCAATCGTTGCATCCGGCAAGATGATTCGTTCAGCAGAAGAGTGGGAGATATCACGTTCGTGCCATAAAGCTACATTCTCATACGCTGTCATCATGTATCCACGGATGACCCGGGCCATTCCTGTCATGTTCTCAGAACCGATAGGATTCCGTTTATGAGGCATTGCCGATGATCCTTTTTGTCCTTTTGCAAAGAATTCTTCCACTTCGCGCGTTTCGCTTTTTTGTAACCCTCTGATTTCCACAGCGAATTTTTCGATGGAAGTTGCAATTAACGCCAAGGTACTCATATAGTGTGCATGGCGATCACGTTGCAAGGTTTGCGTTGAAATGGGATCAGCTTCAAGACCCAGCTTTTCACAGACGAATTGTTCAACGAACGGGTCGATGTTTGCATATGTACCAACAGCACCGGAGATTTTACCTACCTCGATGTTTTTTCGAGCAGCATCAAAACGTTCCACATTCCGTTTCATTTCTTGGTACCAAAGGGCAAGCTTCAAGCCGAAAGTGGTCGGTTCCGCATGCACACCATGTGTACGTCCCATTTGGACGGTATATTTATGTTCTTTCGCTTTGTTTTTCAAGATCTCGACAAAATTATTTAAATCCTTTGAAAGAATATCATTCGCTTGTTTAATCACATAAGAAAGTGCCGTATCAACTACATCCGTTGAAGTCAGGCCATAATGCACCCATTTACGTTCTTCACCTAATGTTTCGGAAACTGCACGTGTGAAGGCCACAACATCATGGCGAGTATCTTTTTCAATTTCATTGATGCGCTCTACATCGAATGATGCATTTTCACGAAGGAGCTTCACGTCTTCTTTCGGTATGACACCAAGTTCCGACCATGCTTCACATGCCAAGATTTCTACTTCCAACCATGCATTAAAGCGGTTTTTCTCTGTCCAAATGTTCCCCATTTCAGGGCGGGTATAACGTTCAATCATTTTGCTTCCTCCGTTTCAACCTGTTGATTCCAAATTTTGCTTCGATCACTTTCTAAAAGGGCTTCCTCGAGTGTTGGACGTAAAATGTTAACATGCCCCATTTTCCGTTTTATCTTGGCCTCTCTTTTACCGTAAAGATGAATCTTCCAATCCGTAAGCTCCGGAATTTCATGAAGTAATGGCTCCAAGTGTTCACCTAGGACGTTGACCATGACCACCGGTTGCAACAAGGAGGTATTTCCGAGGGGCCAATTACAGACAGCACGGATATGCTGTTCAAATTGGGATGTTGCACATGCTTCCAATGTATAATGACCCGAATTGTGTGGTCTTGGTGCAAGCTCATTGATGATGATTTCATCCTTTGCCGTTAAAAACATCTCCACGGCCAATGTACCGACCAGTTCTAGTTTCTCGGCAAGCTGTCGAGCCTCCACAATGGCCTTTTCTTCAGCACTCTGACTGATGCGAGCGGGAACGATGCTTTTATGCAGTATATTTTCAATATGAATATTTTCTGCTACCGGAAAATGACTTGTTTCACCATTCGCTTTACGCGTCACGACAACCGAGATTTCCTTAACGAAAGGTATCCAAGCTTCTAATACACATACACCTGTTTGGAGCAGGGATTCAGCCTTTTTAATATCAGCTTCCTCATTTATGACTAACTGCCCTTTTCCATCATAACCGCCACGGGTCGTTTTTAACACACTTGGGTACCCTAATTCTTCTATATGTAGGTAAATTTCCGAAACATCCTGAATTTCCTGGTACGGGGCAACCGTTGCTCCAGCACCTGCTATGGCTTTCTTTTCAGTAAGCCGATCCTGTGTTTGTTTTAATAATTCCGACCCCTGAGGAAGATAGGCATGCCGTTTCAACCAATCTAGAGCCTTGGAACTGATATTTTCGAACTCATAGGTAATGACGTCACTGACATTTGCCAGCCTTTTCAATGCATCTATGTCATCATAAGCCCCAAGGATCTCTATATCTGCCACTTGAGCACAAGGACCATTAGTCGTTGGTTCAAGAACAGCTATCTTAAAGCCTGCTGCCTTAGCCGCTAAGGCCATCATCCTGCCTAACTGTCCACCGCCAATAATTCCAATCGTCTGACCCGGTAAAATGACCTTATTTAAGTTGTTCACTGCTCAATAACACCTTTTCCCTAGTTTCGTCTCGGAGAACCTCTAATCTATCGGCGATTTCTGAATCGAAAGCAGCCAATATCTGCGCCGCAAGCAAACCTGCGTTAATCGCCCCTGCCTTTCCGATAGCAACCGTGGCAACCGGTACCCCGCCTGGCATTTGAACGATCGATAATAATGAATCCATACCGTTTAAAGCCTTGGATTGGATTGGCACCCCAATCACAGGTACTATTGTTTTAGCTGCCGTCATACCGGGTAGGTGAGCAGCTCCACCTGCACCTGCTATTATCACCTTAATCCCGCGCTCTCTTGCACTCTCTGCATATTCAAACAATAAGTCTGGTGTGCGGTGGGCCGAAACGACTCTTTTTTCATAGGGGATTTCAAGCTGTTCCAATGATTCACAAGCATACTTCATCGTTTCCCAATCCGAGACGCTACCCATAATGACCCCGACCTGCGACTTCATAATACTGTCCCTCCCACTTTCCATTCTATCATCTATAATTTTCAAAAAAAAAAACGGGCAGACTTCTTCCTCATAGAGAAAGCAATCTGCCCGGAAAAAAGTCTTCACAAAAAAGACTTCGATAGTTTCCGAATAAGTCAGCTACTTTTCTCATAGTCCGATGATTTACGGTCATCAGGTAGAAACTTTTGGGCCATATCCCCAGGATTATATGAGAGGTATTAATATACATCCATCTTACCGTCACGCATTTTCATTGTCAAGATAAAATCGAATATTTTTATAGAATACTTAATGATCGTTCGTGTTTTACTCCAATAACTTTGCTTCAAATACAATTTTCCTGTTAATTGGTTCATAATGAGCCATTCCATTCGTGATTCTTTCCTCAAAAATGGGTTCTTCCGTTCTCCTCACTGGAAAGTACCCTGCAGCCTTTATTCGATCAAGACATTCATCAATGCTTTCTCCTTCTCTAACTTCAAACTTTTCTTTACCCTTTTTACTCACAGAATCGTTCCTTTCCTGCATTCACTATTTTCATGAATATTTTTGTTCCACCCTTATTAAACAGCTTGCCTATTTTTCTAATTATAAATTCTTTCAGATAGGTTGAACAGCTTATCCAGGGATTTTAATCAAAGATCGACGGAAAGCTGTTTTCAATATCTAACTTGTCCTGTCCTAGCAACAGTGAATGATTTCATTTTATTTTAATGGTACCAGTCTGAAAACAAAAAAAGGCCAGCCTAATGGCTGACCTTTGAAATGGCTTGGCGGCGTCCTACTCTCACAGGGGGAAACCCCCAACTACCATCGGCGCTGAAGAGCTTAACTGCCGTGTTCGGAATGGGAACGGGTGTGACCTCTTCGCTATCGCCACCAAACATATCAGGAACGTTGTTCCTTCAAAACTAGATAATATCAGAAGGTGTTCATCTTTTTAAAGCGTTGGTTAAGTCCTCGATCTATTAGTATCAGTCAGCTCCACATGTCGCCACGCTTCCACCTCTGACCTATCAACCTGATCATCTTTCAGGGATCTTACTAGCTTGCGCCATGGGAAATCTCATCTTGAGGGGGGCTTCATGCTTAGATGCTTTCAGCACTTATCCCTTCCGCACGTAGCTACCCAGCTATGCCTTTGGCAAGACAACTGGTACACCAGCGGTGCGTCCATCCCGGTCCTCTCGTACTAAGGACAGCTCCTCTCAAATTTCCTGCGCCCGCGACGGATAGGGACCGAACTGTCTCACGACGTTCTGAACCCAGCTCGCGTACCGCTTTAATGGGCGAACAGCCCAACCCTTGGGACCGACTACAGCCCCAGGATGCGATGAGCCGACATCGAGGTGCCAAACCTCCCCGTCGATGTGGACTCTTGGGGGAGATAAGCCTGTTATCCCCGGGGTAGCTTTTATCCGTTGAGCGATGGCCCTTCCATGCGGAACCACCGGATCACTAAGCCCGACTTTCGTCCCTGCTCGACTTGTAGGTCTCGCAGTCAAGCTCCCTTGTGCCTTTACACTCTGCGAATGATTTCCAACCATTCTGAGGGAACCTTTGGGCGCCTCCGTTACTCTTTAGGAGGCGACCGCCCCAGTCAAACTGCCCACCTGACACTGTCTCCCACCCCGATAAGGGGCGCGGGTTAGAATTTCAATACAGCCAGGGTAGTATCCCACCAACGCCTCCACCGAAGCTAGCGCTCCGGCTTCTCAGGCTCCTACCTATCCTGTACAAGCTGTAACAAAATTCAATATCAGGCTGCAGTAAAGCTCCACGGGGTCTTTCCGTCCTGTCGCGGGTAACCTGCATCTTCACAGGTACTATAATTTCACCGAGTCTCTCGTTGAGACAGTGCCCAGATCGTTACACCTTTCGTGCGGGTCGGAACTTACCCGACAAGGAATTTCGCTACCTTAGGACCGTTATAGTTACGGCCGCCGTTTACTGGGGCTTCGGTTCAAAGCTTCGCTTGCGCTAACCTCTCCCCTTAACCTTCCAGCACCGGGCAGGTGTCAGCCCCTATACTTCGCCTTGCGGCTTCGCAGAGACCTGTGTTTTTGCTAAACAGTCGCCTGGGCCTATTCACTGCGGCTTTTCTGGGCTATTCACCCTAAAAAGCACCCCTTCTCCCGAAGTTACGGGGTCATTTTGCCGAGTTCCTTAACGAGAGTTCTCTCGCACACCTTAGGATTCTCTCCTCGCCTACCTGTGTCGGTTTGCGGTACGGGCACCTTACATCTCACTAGAGGCTTTTCTTGGCAGTGTGGAATCAGGAACTTCGGTACTATATTTCCCTCGCCATCACAGCTCCGCCTTAATGGAAACGGGATTTGCCTCGTTTCCGGCCTAACTGCTTGGACGCGCATATCCAACAGCGCGCTTACCCTATCCTTCTGCGTCCCCCCATCGTTCAAACGATGTATAGGTGGTACAGGAATATCAACCTGTTGTCCATCGCCTACGCCTTTCGGCCTCGGCTTAGGTCCCGACTAACCCTGAGCGGACGAGCCTTCCTCAGGAAACCTTAGGCATTCGGTGGAAGGGATTCTCACCCTTCTTTCGCTACTCATACCGGCATTCTCACTTCTAAGCGCTCCACCAGTCCTTACGGTCTGACTTCAACGCCCTTAGAACGCTCTCCTACCATCGACACCATACGGTGTCAATCCACAGCTTCGGTGATACGTTTAGCCCCGGTACATTTTCGGCGCGGAGTCACTCGACCAGTGAGCTATTACGCACTCTTTAAATGGTGGCTGCTTCTGAGCCAACATCCTGGTTGTCTAAGCAACTCCACATCCTTTTCCACTTAACGTATACTTTGGGACCTTAGCTGGTGGTCTGGGCTGTTTCCCTTTCGACTACGGATCTTATCACTCGCAGTCTGACTCCCAAGAATAAGTATTTGGCATTCGGAGTTTGACTGAATTCGGTAACCCGTTGGGGGCCCCTAGTCCAATCAGTGCTCTACCTCCAATACTCTCATCTTGAGGCTAGCCCTAAAGCTATTTCGGAGAGAACCAGCTATCTCCAGGTTCGATTGGAATTTCTCCGCTACCCACACCTCATCCCCGCACTTTTCAACGTGCGTGGGTTCGGGCCTCCATTCAGTGTTACCTGAACTTCACCCTGGACATGGGTAGATCACCTGGTTTCGGGTCTACGACCTCATACTCATTCGCCCTATTCAGACTCGCTTTCGCTGCGGCTCCGTCTTATCAACTTAACCTCGCATGAAATCGTAACTCGCCGGTTCATTCTACAAAAGGCACGCCATTACCCATTAACGGGCTTTGACTACTTGTAGGCACACGGTTTCAGGATCTATTTCACTCCCCTTCCGGGGTGCTTTTCACCTTTCCCTCACGGTACTGGTTCACTATCGGTCACTAGGTAGTATTTAGCCTTGGGAGATGGTCCTCCCTGCTTCCGACGGGATTTCTCGTGTCCCGCCGTACTCAGGATCCACTCAGGAGGGAACGAAGTTTCAACTACAGGGTTTTTACCTTCTTTGACGGACCTTTCCAGGTCACTTCATTTACCCCGTTCCTTTGTAACTCCATATTGAGTGTCCTACAACCCCAAGAGGCAAGCCTCTTGGTTTGGGCTACATTCCGTTTCGCTCGCCGCTACTCAGGAAATCGCTATTGCTTTCTCTTCCTCCGGGTACTTAGATGTTTCAGTTCCCCGGGTCTGCCTTCAATACCCTATGTATTCAGGTAGAGATACTGTTCCATTACGAACAGTGGGTTTCCCCATTCGGAAATCTCCGGATCAAAGCTTACTTACAGCTCCCCGAAGCATATCGGTGTTAGTCCCGTCCTTCATCGGCTCCTAGTGCCAAGGCATCCACCGTGCGCCCTTTCTAACTTAACCGTTAAAAAGATCTTACTGATGCTTTGAAAAAAATTAATTGCCTTCTATCTATTATCTAGTTTTCAAGGAACAATGTA
>NZ_JBNNML010000002.1:0-219739 GCF_050272735.1 Peribacillus sp. NPDC046944 | reverse complement strand
GGTTGAATGAATTACTCATTCAAAACTGAACAAAACAAAAGCGCTCTCGTATTATCCTTAGAAAGGAGGTGATCCAGCCGCACCTTCCGATACGGCTACCTTGTTACGACTTCACCCCAATCATCTGTCCCACCTTAGGCGGCTGGCTCCATAAAGGTTACCTCACCGACTTCGGGTGTTACAAACTCTCGTGGTGTGACGGGCGGTGTGTACAAGGCCCGGGAACGTATTCACCGCGGCATGCTGATCCGCGATTACTAGCGATTCCGGCTTCATGCAGGCGAGTTGCAGCCTACAATCCGAACTGAGAATGGCTTTATGGGATTCGCTTACCTTCGCAGGTTTGCAGCCCTTTGTACCATCCATTGTAGCACGTGTGTAGCCCAGGTCATAAGGGGCATGATGATTTGACGTCATCCCCACCTTCCTCCGGTTTGTCACCGGCAGTCACCTTAGAGTGCCCAACTGAATGCTGGCAACTAAGATCAAGGGTTGCGCTCGTTGCGGGACTTAACCCAACATCTCACGACACGAGCTGACGACAACCATGCACCACCTGTCACTCTGTCCCCCGAAGGGGAACGTCCTATCTCTAGGAGTGTCAGAGGATGTCAAGACCTGGTAAGGTTCTTCGCGTTGCTTCGAATTAAACCACATGCTCCACCGCTTGTGCGGGCCCCCGTCAATTCCTTTGAGTTTCAACCTTGCGGTCGTACTCCCCAGGCGGAGTGCTTAATGCGTTAGCTGCAGCACTAAAGGGCGGAAACCCTCTAACACTTAGCACTCATCGTTTACGGCGTGGACTACCAGGGTATCTAATCCTGTTTGCTCCCCACGCTTTCGCGCCTCAGTGTCAGTTACAGACCAGAAAGTCGCCTTCGCCACTGGTGTTCCTCCAAATCTCTACGCATTTCACCGCTACACTTGGAATTCCACTTTCCTCTTCTGCACTCAAGTTCCCCAGTTTCCAATGACCCTCCACGGTTGAGCCGTGGGCTTTCACATCAGACTTAAAGAACCACCTGCGCGCGCTTTACGCCCAATAATTCCGGACAACGCTTGCCACCTACGTATTACCGCGGCTGCTGGCACGTAGTTAGCCGTGGCTTTCTGGTTAGGTACCGTCAAGGTACCAGCAGTTACTCTGGTACTTGTTCTTCCCTAACAACAGAACTTTACGACCCGAAGGCCTTCTTCGTTCACGCGGCGTTGCTCCGTCAGACTTTCGTCCATTGCGGAAGATTCCCTACTGCTGCCTCCCGTAGGAGTCTGGGCCGTGTCTCAGTCCCAGTGTGGCCGATCACCCTCTCAGGTCGGCTACGCATCGTCGCCTTGGTGAGCCATTACCTCACCAACTAGCTAATGCGCCGCGGGCCCATCTATAAGTGACAGCCGAAACCGTCTTTCCATCTTCTCTCATGCGAGAAAAGAACATATCCGGTATTAGCTCCGGTTTCCCGAAGTTATCCCAGTCTTATAGGCAGGTTGCCCACGTGTTACTCACCCGTCCGCCGCTAATCTCAGGGAGCAAGCTCCCATCGATTCGCTCGACTTGCATGTATTAGGCACGCCGCCAGCGTTCGTCCTGAGCCAGGATCAAACTCTCCGAAGAAATGTTTGACTTGCTCATTTTGCTTTTTTATAGTGTGTGCTCACTCAAAATTTACGTTGGCGCTTTGTTTTGTTCAGTTTTCAAAGAGCAATTATTCAATCGCCCTGAAGCGACTTTAACAATATATCAAATATATTGTTTGTTGTCAACAACTTTTTATTAACTCGCTGTCGACTTAATTAGTATATCTATTATCGCTACTAATTGCAAGTGTTATTTTAAAATAAAATAAAATGACCAATAGGTTCACCTTGAATCGTCACCCTTTTATAAGGAGGCTTACTAATTAATCTAGTAAGCTACCCATAAATTATAGGATTTCCTCTATATATATTTCCCTATTGGATCCCAAATCAATTATATCACCATTATCATATAAACGAACCAGTGGCCTAGTTTGTGAATTAGCATTTATGAACATGATCTCAGCTATGGAACCATCATTTAATTTGACTTTGGTCCCAACCGCAAAACTGGAGAAGCAAGCTAAAAGCGCTTGAACGACCGTAATGTCAAATTGGCCAAAACTATCATGGAGAATCATTTCCACTACTTTGAACGGCGGCTGTTTCTTTCTATAGACTCTTTCGGATGTCATTGCATGAAAAACATCCGCCACTGCTATTATTTTCGAGAATAGATGCATGGTTTTCGCTCTCATCTTGTGAGGATACCCGCTCCCATCCACCCTCCCGTGATGCTCTAGTACTGCTAGCTTCACGCTATCCGTAATGATTGAACTATCTTTAATCATTTGATAACTGAAAATGGGGTGATTCTGGACCTCTTCATTCTCTTCCAAAGACAAGCTTGTGGCTTTATTGAAAATGCTGGGGGGGAGTTTGGCCATCCCACAGTCAGCCAAGCACCCACCAAGAGCTACTTGGTAGATATCAGCTAACTCACATTTCATTTTAAACGCGATGAGTGCTCCTATTAAGCCAGTTGATATAGCATGGTGATAGATATAATCTTCTTTATTGCTGTAATGATGAAGCTTCAGGATAGCACTCGGTTCTTCCAATGCTTTAACCACTAGAGGGATAAGAGGCGACCGAATGATGGACACTTCGACTTTACTACCTGCCTGCCAATTTTTAAAAAGCTGCTTATAGGTTTGGACAGTTTTTAAATAGTGGGTGATGAAGTCGGAGGAATCTTCTGTATCGTCTAGTTCCTTATCAATGATTTCCTTCGGGATAAATCTTTCTCCGTCAATCAACATCTTTTCAACACTAACTTCTTGCATTAAGAAGACTTTCAAGACTTCTATCAATTCAGAAGTCAATATCGTTTTCTTATTCATGATAGGGTGGCCCATGTATCCCTTAATATCTTTTGAAAGTATGCAACCTTCTACTAAAAAGTCGGTTTTCACCAGCAAAACTGTTCACCTCTGTAACAGTTATTTAACACAGACTATTTTACTAGAAAATTATGGAGATATCCATCTTTTTTATGATAAATTACCTATTAATCATTCAATGATTCAAAAAATAAGTTAGGTATTTATAACCACATTGGTGTATGTACAACAAAAAAAGGCCCAGCTAAATTAGCCTGGGTCCCCTTTGCTACACCTTTTTATTCTTCCGTATCTGTATCTGTATCTACATCTATTTCAGTTTCATCGTTCACTGCAGTTTCACCAGCGTCTTGAACTGACTCCTCAACAGGAGCATCTTCATCGATGCCTTCTACTGGTTCAAGAAGTTCTTCTTCTTCCTCTTCACGTCCAACGATAGCCACAGTCGAAACATATTCATTTTCCGAAGACTCAAGACGGATGAGCTTAACACCCTGTGTATTACGACCTGTCTTAGAAATTCCTTCAACTTCCATTCGGATCAATACACCGGCAGCTGTAATCAGCATCAAGTCTTCTTCTTCCCCTGTAACGGTTTTCACGGCAACAAGCTCACCGTTTTTCTCTGTGACATTACAAGTTTTGATACCTTTACCACCACGGCTTTGGATACGGTATTCCTCAGCGTTTGTCCGCTTTCCATAACCATTTTTCGTAACAATCAGTACTTCTTCATCTTCTTCCAAAATCTCCATGCCGATTACTTCATCGGAGGCTCTTAAGGAAATTCCTTTTACCCCAGCAGCTGTACGTCCCATTGTACGGACATCGGTTTCTGGGAAACGAATCATCATTCCCGCTTTAGTACCGATGATAATTTGCTTTTCGCCATTCGTGAGTCGAACCGAAATCAGTTCATCATCTTCACGGAGACCTACAGCTATCAATCCATTATTTCGGATATTAGCGAAGGATGACAACGGTGTACGCTTAGATATACCGTGTCTTGTTGTGAAGAACAAGTACCAATCATTAGTGAATTCCCTCACTGGAATGATTGCATTGACCCATTCTCCTTTATCAACTTCTAACAGATTGATAAGAGGGAGCCCTTTTGCTGTCCGTCCATATTCAGGTATTTCATATCCTTTAGAACGATAGACTTTCCCTTTATTGGTGAAGAATAATAATGTATCGTGAGTCGATGTCGTTAACAGATGATCGACAAAGTCGTCAGCATTTGTACCCATACCTTGTATGCCTCGCCCTCCACGTTTTTGACTACGATACGTAGTGGCAGGTAACCGTTTGATATATCCATTATGCGTTAGGGTCACGATAATATTTTCTTCAGGGATTAAATCCTCATCTTCCAGACTTTCAAAACCTACTAATGTAATTTCAGTTCTCCTCTTATCATTGAAACGCTCTTTTATTTCTAGAAGCTCTTCACGAATGATTTCAAGAACCTTCTCTTCATTGGCCAAGACCGCTTTGAATTCTGCGATCAATGCCATCAAGGCTTGATACTCTTCTTCAATTTTTTCTCGTTCCAAACCAGTTAAGCGTTGTAAACGCATATCCAAAATAGCTTGGGCTTGCTTTTCTGAAAGCGAGAATTGAGTCATTAACCCTTCTCTAGCTATTTCAGTAGTCTGTGAACCACGTATTAATGCAATGACTGCATCCAAATTATCAAGTGCTACTCGTAATCCCTCTAGTATATGGGCCCGAGCTTCCGCTTTACGCAGTTCAAATTCCGTTCTACGACGAATGACAATCTTTTGATGTTCCAAGTAATGATACAGGCATTCCTTCAAGTTCAAGACCTTAGGCTGCCCGTTTACCAAAGCAAGCAGGTTAATTCCAAAAGTCGTTTGCATGGCAGTATGTTTGTATAAATTATTTAGGAGGACATTCGCATTTACGTCTTTCCTAAGCTCCATGACAATTCTCATACCGTTACGATCCGACTCATCCCGTAGATCGGTTATGCCTTCAATCCTCTTATCCCGAGCAAGCTCGGCAATTTTTTCTATCAATCTTGCCTTGTTCACTTGATAAGGGATTTCCTTAACGATAATGACTTGTTTACCATTGGCTTTCTCTTCGATTTCAACTCTAGCACGTTGAATGATTGAACCTTTTCCTGTTTCATAGGCTTTCCTGATACCACTCCGGCCTAATATAAGCCCTGCAGTCGGGAAATCGGGTCCAGGAATGTGTTCCATCAACTCTGGAATCGTAATTTCTGGATTTTTACTTAATGCCAATACGCCATCAATTACCTCACCTAATTGGTGAGGAGGGATATTGGTTGCCATTCCGACAGCTATCCCTGAAGAACCATTCACTAATAAGTTTGGGAAACGAGCCGGCATAACAGCAGGCTCTCTTTCCGAACCATCATAGTTATCTTGGAAGCTAACTGTATCTTTGTTTAAATCACGAAGCAATTCCATCGATATTTTCGACATCCTTGCTTCCGTATACCTCATTGCAGCCGCTTGGTCACCATCGACAGATCCGAAGTTCCCATGACCGTCGACAAGCATATAACGATAGTTAAAGGGCTGCGCCATCCGGACCATCGTTTCATACACAGCAGAATCACCATGAGGATGATACTTACCGATTACTTCACCTACAATACGGGCTGATTTTTTAAATGGTTTATCCGACGTCATCCCAAGATCATTCATTGCATAAAGAATTCTCCGGTGCACCGGTTTCAAGCCATCCCTTACATCAGGCAAAGCCCGAGCTACAATAACACTCATGGCATAATCTAAAAAGGACGTCCGCATTTCCTTGCTTATATTTATCTCTTGCACACCTGATCTTTCTATTTCTGACATGGAGCCAACCTCCTTTATAAAGCTTATACTTTCATTTTTGGATCGGGTCGTGAACTATGTAAAGAACAGGATATAAGATCATCCTGTTAAACAAATTAAATATCTAGATTTTTTACATAAATCGCGTTTTCTTCAATGAAATTTCGACGTGGTTCAACCTTATCCCCCATGAGCATCTCGAACGTTTCATCCGCTTCAACGGCATCTTTTAAACTAACCTGAAGCAATGTTCTCGTGTCAGGGCTCATGGTCGTATCCCATAGTTGTTCTGGATTCATTTCCCCCAGCCCTTTATAGCGCTGTAGGTTAGGCTTCGGTGTGCTTGGAAGGCTTGCCATTATTGTTTCAAGCTCCCGGTCATTATAGGCATAATCCACCTTTTTCCCCTGTTGAATCTTGAAAAGAGGTGGCTGGGCGATATAGATATAACCATATTCGATGATTTTTCTCATATAGCGGTAGAAGAATGTCAGCATCAACGTTCTAATATGGGCACCATCTACATCCGCATCGGTCATGATGACAATTTTATGATATCTTGCCTTTTCAATATTGAATTCATCGCCAATACCCGTTCCAAGTGCAGTAATAATCGTACCAATCTCCTCATTATGAAGAATTCGATCCAATCGCGCTTTTTCAACGTTTAAAATTTTACCCCGTAGTGGCAAAATAGCTTGGAAGTGGCGGTCACGGCCTTGTTTGGCAGATCCTCCGGCAGAGTTTCCTTCCACGATGTACAATTCGCTGATACTAGGATCCTTGGACGAACAATCCGCCAGTTTACCCGGTAGATTGGAGACTTCCAATGCACTTTTTCTTCTTGTTAACTCACGTGCTTTCTTGGCAGCCATTCTTGCCCTTGCAGCCATAAGCCCTTTATCTATGATTTTTCTGGCGACTGCAGGGTTTTCGTATAAGAAGGAATCCAACCTTTCGGAAAGAATGGAATCCGTTACAGTCCTGACTTCAGAGTTCCCCAGTTTTGTTTTCGTTTGCC
Organism: Peribacillus sp. NPDC046944; assembly: GCF_050272735.1. Classification (NCBI taxonomy): domain Bacteria; kingdom Bacillati; phylum Bacillota; class Bacilli; order Caryophanales; family Bacillaceae; genus Peribacillus; species Peribacillus sp. NPDC046944. The sequence goes on along the minus strand of NZ_JBNNML010000002.1, from coordinate 212,963 downwards.
CTTCGAATTGGGGCTCAGGGTGCTTAATCGATATGATTGCGGTTAATCCTTCACGCACATCTTCACCAGAGAAATTATTATCCGCTTCCTTCAAAAGTCCGTTTTTCCTAGCGTAATCATTGATTACGCGGGTCAACGCAGTCTTGAAACCTGATTCATGCGTACCGCCTTCATAGGTATGAATATTATTGGCAAAAGAAAAAAGGTTACTAATATAGCTATCATTGTATTGAAGAGCTAACTCGATAGAAATGCCATCTTTTTCGCCTTCCATGAAAATGGGTTCTTCATGGAGTACTTCTTTAGAACGGTTCAAATGCTCTACATATGACTTAATTCCACCTTCATAGTGGAATTCCTTGATTTTTTCCTCTTCTTCACGCTTATCTTCAATGATCAGCTTCAATCCTTTATTTAGGAAAGCGAGCTCTCGGATACGAGTTGCCAGCGTATCAAAATCATATTCTATGGATTCCGTGAATATTTCCTTATCCGGAACAAAGTGGACCGTTGTACCCGTATGGTCAGTTTCTCCGATAACCTTTAGGTCCTCTTTAGGTACACCACGATTAAATTGTTGATAGTGTATTTTTCCGTCACGATGAACAAATACTTCTAACACTGTCGATAGGGCATTTACGACTGAGGCACCTACACCATGCAGACCTCCGGAAACCTTATAGCCTCCGCCGCCGAACTTCCCACCAGCATGAAGTACAGTCATGATTACTTCTACTGCAGGACGACCCATTTTTTCATGTATACCCACTGGTATACCACGACCATTATCGACAACAGTAATACTGTTGTCCTTTTCAATTGTCACTTTTATTTCATCACAAAAACCTGCTAGCGCTTCATCAATACTATTATCGACAATTTCCCAAACAAGATGGTGAAGTCCTTTTGCAGATGTGGTACCGATATACATGCCGGGACGCTTACGTACTGCTTCTAAGCCTTCTAAAACCTGTATCTGATTCTCATCGTATGCCTGAGCTTGTACTTCTTTTTGTTCCATTGTCATACGTATCCACCTACACTTTTCTTTTGGCATTTATCACTTTAAAGGATAACAATAATCTATAGAGCATTTATTCATCGATTAAGGAAGGTGACTGCAGCGAGCGTTTTTTCAGGGTGACCGAGGCAAGCGGTGAATAATAGACCTGCTTTTCTGTCACTACAATCGATTTAATCGAGTTTTTTGTTAAATGAGAGATCACATCTACCCTTTTCTCCAAGAATTCATCGATTATGGGAGAGGAGTGAAGCATCTTTTTATCTAAAATAGCTATGATATCATCCGTTTTCACAAGAATATCCTCACCAATATGGAGATACATGCTTTCACCTCGTTATTTAAGCTTTTTTATACTGCCTTGACTCACATAAAAGGTGGACGCTTCTCTGAGGGTTTGATGATCGATTCCATCGATAGAAGGTGTCGTCACAAACGTCTGCACTTTTCCTTGTATCGTATTTAGTAAATGAGTTTGACGATAATCGTCAAGTTCCGATAACACATCATCCAATAGTAAAATCGGATACTCACCGATTTCCTCATGAATCAATTCAATTTCAGCAAGTTTCAAAGATAACGCAGTCGTACGCTGCTGTCCCTGGGAACCATAGGTCTGGACATCACGGTCATTTACATAAAAAGTCAAATCATCCCGGTGAGGTCCTATCAAGGTTACGCCCCGCTCAATTTCTCTTGCCTTTATTTTATCAAATTTTTCTGTGTATACTTCTATTATTTTCGTCAAATTCATGGATTCTGATACATCAAGCGACGGCTTATATTGGATTTTCAATACTTCTAGATTCCTGGAGATCCCTGAATGAATCGGCTCTGCCCATTGCTGAAGCTTAGAAAGAAAGTGAAACCTTCTTTCGACAATTTTCGCTGCATACTGAATAATCTGGTCAGTTAATACATCAAGCATCGCCTCGTCCTTTTGTTTACGGGTCTGCAGAAGCTTTAAGTAATGATTTCTTTGTTGAAGTATTTTATGATATTGGCTCATATCATGAAGGTATACAGGAGAAACCTGGCCAATTTCCATATCTATAAAACGGCGTCTGACTTGAGGACTTCCCTTTACGAGATTCAAGTCCTCAGGAGCAAACATGACCACATTCATATTGCCGACATACTGACTTAATTTTCTCTGTTCAATATGGTTGCACTTCGCCTTTTTACCCTTTTTCGAAATGGTCAGCTCAAGTGGGATTGATGTATTTCTCTTTCTTACTCTGCCTTCTATTTTAGCATACTCTTCATCCCAGCGAATAAGTTCTTTGTCATTTGAGGTACGGTGGGATTTTGCCATTGCTAATACGAAAATGGATTCCATTACATTTGTTTTTCCTTGGGCATTTTCCCCAAGGATTACATTGACCTTATTTTCAAAGGTAAGGTCTAATTCGGTATAGTTGCGGTAGTTTTTCAAACTTATTTTTTCAATGTACATAATCCGCTCTTCCCTTATGTTTTAGCTTGTTATTGTGAAGGTGCCGAATTCAGGGATTTCGATTTTATCACCTGACCGTAACTTTCTGCCTCGTCTCACATCTAATTCGCCGTTGATGAAAACCTCATATTCGCTTAAAAACCATTTTGACATGCCGCCGCTTTGAATTAAATCGGCCAACTTCAAGAATTGTCCTAGCGTAATATATTCCGTGCTTATTTTTATTGAGTCCATTAGGTGCCTCACTCATTTCTAAGTAGTCTTTAATACTTTATTTTACTAAATAAATTGGATTAAGACAAAGTATAGCTTTTGCTTATCCTTTATTTAACAGATTGTACCTTCTTTGCATAGGTTGCAGTCTTGGCTAATCCTTGTCTCCCCATACATTTGAGCTAAAAAATTAAAGACCCGGTAGCAGGTCTTTAATTTTGTGAAATATTATTTTAGTAAGTTCTTACTGGCAGGATTAATTGGAGCATTGATTCATCATGTAACGGTCGGATGACAAATGGACGCATAGCACCAGTAAAGTTTATTTTGATATCGGATCCTTCTAATGCCTTTAATGCATCCATGACAAATTTTGCACTGAAGGATATTTTCAAGTCTTCCCCTTCGATGGCTTCAGCTTGTACTTCCTCGCTCACTTTACCTATTTCTGGTGTATTGGAAGACACTTCGATGATGCGACCCTCTATGGTTGTTAGTTTAACCACATTATTTCTTCCCTCTCGAGCTAATAAAGATGCCCGATCAATCGCTTGCAGGAAGTCTTTTGTATGGACTGTCACATCCGTTTTGCTATCGGTTGGAATCAATCGGGAAGTGTCCGGGTAGTTTCCTTCAAGTAGACGTGAGAAGAACAATAGGTTTTCTGCTTTGAATAAGACTTGGTTATCCGTGATGACGATTTCTATAAGTTCATTCGTATCATCCAGAATCTTACTTAACTCGCTTAGGCTTTTCCCTGGAATGACGACACTATAAGCTCCGTTAATCTTGTTCTCAATTTTAGCTGTCCTCATGGCCAATCTATGACTATCTGTTGCAATACAGGTTAATTCGTCATCCTGAACCTTCAAGTTTACACCTGTTAAGATAGGTCGTGTTTCTGAGGTGGACACTGCAAACCCGGTTTGACGAATCAGTGTTTTTAAAAGATCCGTTGGAAGTTTGAAGATATTTTCTTCTTCAATGATCGGTAAATGAGGATATTCTTCAGGATCTAATCCATTTAAGTTAAATTCAGCTTTACCAGACCGGATGATCGTTTGAAAATTATTTTGGACCTCGATTTCTACTGTATCCATCGGTAGTTTTTTGACGATTTCACTGAAAAAGCGTGCATTAAGGACAATTCCACCGCTGCTTTTAACTTCGACGATTTCATCACCATCTACTTCAGCTGGAATAAATGACTGTATGGAAATATCCGAGTCACTTCCTGTTAAGGTAACTCCTTCTGTTGTCACACTTATTTTTATCCCCGTTAAAATAGGAATCGTCGTTCTCGATGTGATAGCTTTCATTACTTCTTGGACACTATGAACTAATCGATCTCTTTGAATTACGAATCTCATGTTCCATCCTCCAATTTTAATTGCCTAAATGGCATATTTATTAATAATTTTATTTAAAAAAGATAGTAGTAATAGTAGTAGGGCTTGTGGATATGTGGATAACCCGGTTGAAGCTAAGATAAAACAGTCTATCCACATGTGGACAGACTGTGTGTAAGTAGTCATCAGTTATACACATTATCCAGAATCTATTATACCTTCAATTGATCCTGGATTTCCTTGACCTGACGTTGCAGCTGGGTATCCGTTTGCATAAGTTTCGAGATTTTTTCATGGGCATGGATGACGGTCGTATGGTCTCGCCCTCCGAATTCATCGCCTATTTTAGGCAGCGAAAAGTCGGTCATTTCCCGGGAGAGGTACATAGCAATCTGTCTTGGAAAAGCTACGGATTTAGTCCTCTTTTTCGCTTTGAAGTCCTCAAGTTTTACGCTGTAATGCTCACCGACCGTTTTTTGAATTTCCAAGATCGTGATTATTTTAGGTTTTGAGCTTGGAATGATGTCTTTCAAAGCCTCAGCAGCTAAATCAGCATTAATATCTTTATTGATCAGCGAAGAATAGGCGACAACACGAATAAGTGCACCTTCAAGCTCCCTGATGTTCGAATCGATTTGGTTGGCTATATAAAGCATTACTTCATTCGGAATATCGAGTCCTTCCGCCTTGGCCTTTTTACGTAAAATGGCAATCCTCGTTTCTAAGTCAGGTGGCGTAATATCCGTAATCAAGCCCCATTCAAAGCGGGAACGGAGACGATCTTCAAGTGTTGGAATCTCTTTGGGTGGACGATCACTCGAGATGACGATCTGTTTACTTTCTTCATGCAAGGCATTGAATGTATGGAAAAACTCTTCTTGAGTTTGTTCTTTTCCTGCTAGGAATTGAATATCATCAATTAATAAAACATCTACCGTACGATATCTATCACGAAATTCCCCGGCCTTATTATCCCGGATCGAATTGATGAATTCATTCGTGAATTTTTCAGAGGATAGATAAACGACTTTTGCCTTTGGATTATGCTCAAGTACGTAATGACCAATGGCATGCATTAAATGAGTCTTACCAAGCCCTACTCCTCCATATATAAACAACGGGTTATAGGCTTTGGCGGGTGCTTCTGCGACAGCGAGAGACGCAGCATGGGCAAAACGATTGCCGGAGCCAATGACAAACGTATCGAAGGTATTTTTCGAGTTAAGCATATGCTGTGGAAATGGATTGTTTTCCTTATCCTGTTTTTTTATCTTTTTAGGCTGAACGGGAGCGGAAAAGTCATCATCTTCCTGATTGGGCGGAATAATGAACTTCGCTTCCAATTCTTCGCCGGTCAGTTCGAATAAAACATCAGAAATAAGGTGAGAATAACGTTCCTCAAGCCAATCCCTAGCAAATTCATTGGGAGCGGTGACTGTTAAGATGTCACCTTGAAGTAAATAAGCTTTAGTTGATTTAAGCCAAGTTTCAAAGCTTGGTTTACTGATCTTTTTCTCAATTTTTCCGAGTGCCTGATTCCAGAGGCTATCGATGTTATCCAAACTTATCCCTCCTTTGCAAAATATTTTTCTATAAGTATTAAAAGGTCTAGGCACAAATAAACTCATCGATCGCTGTCTTAAAAAAATTTGGACAGCAAAAGTTCGGTGAGCTGTATAAGGGATGTTGGATGTCACTAAAAGGTGAGGTCCCTGGAACGATATCGCGCATTGTACAACCTTTGTATAAATAACATCTTGTAATAAGATGCAGGTCCGTATGTTTATTCATCAACAGGCATGTCTTGAAATATATAATAAGAAGATAATAGGTTTTTCGACAATATCCACTGTTTGTGGACAGATTAATATTCACAGGTCGAATAAACTATCCACAAGTTATGCACAGTCTGTGGATAACCGTTATCTGTTGATAAAGTTATTCAGAGTGAAAACACAAATATAATATCAGAAATTTGGACGTCTTGCAATGGCTTAGTGAACTTTATCCACAACTCAAAGGGCCTGTGGGAAAAACTTTTCCACAGGCTTCTTTTTTGTGTAAAACTATACGAAATGGGCTGTGGATAGAAAAAAACATGTCGAATTTTATCCACAGATGGAGTGATGGCGTCGAATTCCTCTAAATTATTTTATTGATGGATGGAACTAAAACAGGTTGTATACTGATTCCCCATCACTGCATTTATGCCATTCAGGTGTCCCTAGTTCCTCTATAAAACGAAAGCGGAAGTTCACAAATGTTTTTGTCGATTCGTTATATGCATGGTAAAGTAGTATGAAGAGGGATCAATTAGGTTAAAATTCATGAAATGTACCCTCTGACCAAAAATTTCTATATCAGTTATAGGCAAAATCATTTACAATAGGCTAGGTAGTAAAAAACCCACTGGACATTAAGCAAAAAGTAAATATTTTTCTAGATGTAGTTGACAAGTAGAAAGCAACATCTATATAATTGTAAGGACTGTCTTTAACTGTTATTCCTCAGGGAGGTGTCATATAATGAAAAGAACTTATCAACCGAATAATCGCAAACATAGTAAAGTTCACGGTTTCCGTGCACGTATGAGCACGAAAAACGGACGTAACGTAATCGCTGCACGTCGCCGTAAAGGAAGAAAAGTACTATCTGCATAGACCACTGAAAAGTCTCAGTGGTTTTTTTTCGCTAAATAAAGGATTTACTGAGACTCAATTCATTCTAATGAAGGTGTAAAGATGAAAAAAAAGTTAAGGATAAAGAAAGAGGACGAATTCCAACTCGTTTTTAAAAAGGGAGAATCCTCTGCCAATCGACAATTCGTTATCTATGTCCTTCAAAAGCCCGAGCAGGAATATTTCCGCATAGGCCTCTCTGTCAGTAAGAAGATTGGGAATGCCGTTGTTCGGAATCAAATTAAAAGATACATACGGCAAGCATTTTTAGAATTGAAAGAGGATATAGAAGAGGGAAAAGACTATATTGTGATTGCTAGAAAACCAGCGGCAGAAATGGACTTTTCTCAAGTGAAAAGCAGTTTGATCCATGTCCTGAAGCGTTCTAAATCGCTAAATTTCAAAAAAATAAAATAAACCCTTAAAAACTCCTTTTTCGACATAGTTATTAATTATGCTTTGAAAAAATAGAATTTCATCGTTAAAAGTTGATAAGTGGGTGACTTTTCCTTGTAGTTCACTTGTGAACGGGTTACATTTATTCAAAAAGATTGATTGAAGTTAGGAGGAAAAAACGGTTGAAGAAACGAATATTACTCATCATTGGATTAGCTTCGATAATGATGTTGCTATCAGGATGTACGGAGATCAAAGAACCGATAACGGCAGATAGTGAAGGGTTCTGGAATTCATATATTGTCTATCCGTTATCATCCCTCATTATTTATATTTCTGAATTATTTGGCGGAAGCTACGGTTTGGGAATCATTGCGGTTACCTTAATCATACGCTTGATATTACTTCCACTTATGATTAAACAGGTGAAAAGTTCAAAAGCAATGCAAGCCATTCAACCAGAAATGAAAGAACTTCAAGCAAAATACAGCTCAAAAGACGCTGCCACACAACAAAAACTACAAAAAGAAACAATGGCGTTATTTTCAAAATATAATGTGAATCCATTGGCAGGATGTTTACCGATAGTGGTTCAAATGCCAATTTTGATTGGTTTTTATCATGCAATCAGCCGTACGCATGAGATTTCCCTGCATAGTTTTCTCTGGTTCGATTTAGGTTCTCCGGATCCTTATTATATCTTGCCGATCATAGCGGGTATTACAACTTTCATTCAGCAAAAGTTGTCAATGGCGGGAATGAACTCAAATCCGCAAATGGCGGCACAAATGACAATGATGCTTTACATCATGCCAGTCATGATTGTTATTTTTGCAATTAATTTTCCAGCTGCTCTTTCACTTTACTGGGTAGTGGGTAACCTTTTCGGCATCGTTCAAACATATTTCATCAAAGGTCCAGATCTTAGAAAAGCAGCTGCGGAAAACGCGGAGGGAGCAAAGAAAAAGTGAAAAAGATAACTGCTACAGGACAATCTGTCGAAGAAGCAGTCAATTCAGCTTTAGCTCAACTTAACAGCACAAGAGATCGCGTGGAAATTGAAATTGAGGATGAAGGAAAAAAAGGATTTTTGGGTTTGTTTGGGGCCAGGCAAGCAATCGTCCACGTGACATTGCCTGCTGATCCCGTTGAAGAATCCCTAAAGTTCCTGCAGGATATCACTCAAAAAATGGGAGTTAAGTCGGAAATCAGGGTTCAACGCCAGGGGAAGAACGTAACGTTCCATTTGTCAGGTGAAAAAATTGCCTTATTAATTGGTAAACGGGGTCAAACGTTAAATTCCCTTCAGTATTTAACACAATTGGTAGCCAATCGCTATTCGAAGCAGTTTTTGAATGTGATTGTAGATGCAGAGGATTATCGCAACCGTCGAACGGATACTTTAATCCAATTAGCTGAAAGAATGGCCAATAAATCCCTGAAAACTGGTAAAACTGTTGCATTGGAGCCGATGCCGTCATATGAACGGAAGGTAATACATAAGGCTCTGCTTCATTATCCGAAAATCAAGACGACTTCCAATGGTACAGAACCATATCGCCATTTGGTCATCACTCCGGTTAAATAAACCTTCTGCTAATTAAGCGGAGGTTTTTTTTTGCTTTATATAGAGGCGAACCGAAAGGAATGTCGACATTATCAAATGCTCCTTTAACTAAATCCTGATCACATATTATCCTTTCATTCCTCCCCTTCAATTTCTAAGGCTGACTCTTAAAAAAGGGACATGGAAAGAAAGTCAGGCTTTATTTGTTATTCACATGTGGATAAGTTAAAATGAAGGGTACAGAAATATAAGGTTTTAAGGCATGTGGATAACTCTTGAAAGGAAGGAGTATCTACTTTTTTTCATGATTATACTGTGTTATTGTTGTAATTTAGGGATTCAAGATTTTTGTTTATCAAATAAATTAGAGAAACATTAATATACAAGAGGTGAAAGCATGGAATTCGATACAATCACCGCCATTTCAACTCCTTTAGGGGAAGGGGCAATTGCCATCGTAAGAATCAGCGGTGATGAGGCCATAGAAATAGCCGATAGAATATTTAAAGGACCAAGCGGTAAAAGTTTACGGAAAGTGGATTCACATACCATTCATTACGGGCACTTGGTTGTACCTAAAACTGGAGAAGTCATAGAAGAGGTTATGGTTTCTGTCATGAAAGGTCCTAAAACGTTTACGAGAGAAGATGTCGTTGAAATAAATTGTCATGGTGGAATCGTTTCGGTTAATCGGGTTTTACAGCTTATCCTCTCACAGGGAGCACGCTTGGCAGAGCCTGGTGAATTCACGAAACGAGCTTTTTTGAATGGGAGAATCGATCTCTCTCAGGCAGAAGCTGTCATGGATTTAATCCGAGCTAAAACGGATAAAGCGATGAATGTTGCGTTGGGTCAAATGGAAGGGCGGCTTTCGAAATTAATTCAAAAGCTGCGACACGAAATATTACAGACTCTCGCACAGGTCGAGGTGAATATAGATTACCCAGAATATGATGATGTTGAAGAAATGACACATCGATTGTTTTTGGAAAAGGGCAGTTATGTCAAGGCAGAGATTGAAAAACTTCTCAGGACGGCCCAGCAAGGAAAAATTTTGCGGGATGGCTTGGCGACGGTTATCATCGGGCGTCCGAATGTCGGAAAATCGTCTTTGCTAAACAGCTTAGTGCATGAAAATAAGGCAATCGTTACCGATGTCCCAGGGACAACTCGAGACGTTATTGAGGAGTATGTCAATGTGCGTGGGGTGCCGCTAAAACTTGTCGACACAGCTGGTATTCGTGAAACGGAAGATATCGTTGAGCGGATTGGCGTGGAACGCTCCCGGGCGGTATTAAAAGATGCGGACCTGATTTTACTCGTTTTAAATTACTCCGATGACTTTACGCCGGAAGATGAAAAGCTGTTCCAAGCAGTCGAAGGAATGGATGTCATCGTCATTATCAATAAAACGGACCTGCCACAGAAAATCAATATGGAGCAGGTTAAGGAAAAGGCAGCAGCACACAAAATAGTCACTACATCTTTACTGGAAGATGAAGGTGTCGATGAATTGGAAGAAGCGATTGCTTCTTTATTCTTCGAGGGCTCTTTGGAAGCGGGGGACATTACCTATGTTTCCAACGCCCGTCATATTGCGCTGCTCGGACAGGCCTTGCAATCGATCGAGGATTCCATGGAAGCAATCGAGATGGGAACGCCGATTGACTTAGTTCAGATCGATTTCACAAAGGCATGGGAATTACTCGGGGAAGTTATTGGTGAAAGTGTCCAGGATAATTTAATCAATCAATTGTTTTCACAATTTTGTCTAGGAAAGTAAGCGTAGAGGGAGGAAAATGATATGCAATATGAAGCAGGAAACTATGATGCCATCGTAGTTGGGGCAGGCCATGCAGGTAGTGAAGCGGGTCTTGCATCTGCTAGAGTCGGTGCCAAAACATTGATGATCACCATCAACTTAGATATGGTTGCCTTTATGCCATGCAACCCTTCTGTTGGAGGACCGGCAAAAGGGATTGTGGTCCGGGAAATTGATGCCTTAGGCGGCGAAATGGGTAAAAATATCGATAAAACGCACATTCAGATGAGAATGTTAAATACAGCGAAAGGTCCGGCCGTTCGTGCTTTACGTGCACAAGCAGATAAGTTTCTTTATCAGCAAGAAATGAAAAAGACGATAGAAGATGAGCCGAATTTAACGTTAATTCAAGGAATGGTTGAGGAATTGATTGTTGAAGATGGCGTTTGTAAAGGTGTCATCACAAAAACGGGTGCCATTTACCGTGCGAAAACTGTCGTTATTACGACTGGGACCTATTTACGGGGTGAAATCATTTTAGGGGAACTAAAATATTCAAGTGGTCCTAATAATCAGCAACCATCCATCAGGCTTTCCGAGCATTTGGAAGAGTTGGGCTTTGATTTGGTCCGGTTCAAAACAGGAACGCCTCCGCGCGTCAATAGTTCTTCTATTGATTACAGTAAAACGGAAATACAGCCGGGTGATGAAGTTCCACGTGCTTTTTCCTTTGAAACGACAAAATACATCACCGACCAATTGCCATGTTGGTTAACGTATACAAATGAAGGAACTCACCAGCTCATTGATGCGAATCTACACCGTTCCCCAATGTATTCTGGGATGATTAAAGGGACTGGCCCTCGTTACTGTCCATCGATAGAAGACAAAGTTGTACGCTTTAATGACAAGCCACGCCATCAGATATTCTTGGAACCGGAAGGGCGCAATACCAAAGAAGTATATGTACAAGGATTGTCTACGAGCCTTCCCGAAGATGTCCAAATTAGGATCCTTCAGACCATACCAGGTCTTGAAAAGGCTGAGATGATGCGTGCAGGATATGCGATTGAATATGATGCGATCGTGCCGACACAACTTTGGCCAACATTGGAAACGAAAAAAGTGAAAAACCTGTATACAGCAGGTCAAATCAATGGGACATCAGGTTATGAAGAAGCGGCGGGCCAAGGATTAATGGCTGGTATTAACGCTGGCTTGAAGGCATTGGGAAAAGAAGAACTGATTCTAAGCCGGTCAGATGCATATATTGGCGTTTTAATCGATGATCTTGTGACAAAAGGTACGAATGAGCCTTATCGCCTGCTGACTTCTCGTGCAGAATACCGCTTACTGTTACGTCATGATAATGCAGACTTACGCCTGACCGAAATCGGTTTTAAAATTGGAATGATCAAAGAAGAGCGATATAATCGTTTCCATATAAAGAGAGAGGCCGTGGAGGCAGAACGAGAACGGTTGAAATCCACCTTCATTAAACCTACTCAAGAGGTGCAGGAGATTATCATCGCAAGTGGTGGGAGCGAACTAAAAGATGGGATTCGCGCTTCGGATTTATTGAAGCGGACAGAAATGGATTATTCCCACATTCAAAAGCTTGCTCCAAGTGATGTCGACCTAAGTGATGAAGTGAAGGAACAAGTCGAAATCCAGGTCAAGTATGAAGGATATATTGAAAAATCCTTACAGCAGGTTGACCGCCTCAAGAAAATGGAGAATAAAAAAATCCCAGAAAACATCGATTACGATGCAATCAATGGATTGGCTACGGAAGCTCGCCAAAAATTAAAACAGGTACACCCTCTATCCGTTGCCCAAGCTTCACGGATTTCAGGTGTGAACCCTGCTGATGTCTCTATTTTGCTAGTTTATTTAGAACAAGGAAAGATCGCTAGAATTTCTAAGTAAACGGAAATACCCGAAAAGGATTGAAGTAATCATGAATATTGAGCAATTCCAACAAGCGCTGCAGGAGAAAGGCATTGAACTTTCTCCACGCCAGCTTGAGCAATTTGATATGTACTATCATTTATTGGTGGAATGGAACGAAAAGATGAACCTAACGGCCATAACCGATAAAGAAGAAGTCTATTTAAAGCATTTTTATGATTCGATCAGCGCAGCTTTTTACTTCGATTTCAACAAGCCTCATCGTATTTGCGATGTGGGTGCCGGAGCTGGTTTCCCGAGTATCCCTTTGAAGATCTGTTTCCCGGATATTCATGTATCAATCGTTGATTCTTTGAATAAGCGCATCTCTTTTTTAAACCATCTTGCTGACTCTTTACAATTGTCAGGCGTATCGTTTTATCATGATCGTGCCGAAACATTTGCTCAGAAACCGGAACATCGTGAAACCTATGATGTTGTTATGGCAAGAGCGGTGGCAAGAATGTCTGTTTTGAGCGAGCTATGTTTACCCCTTGTTAAAACGGATGGGACATTCATTGCGATGAAAGCGGCCAGTGCCCATGATGAGATGGATACAGGAAAAAAGGCAATCTTCACATTAGGTGGGAAAATTGAGGAAATATACCCGTTCATATTGCCAGAAGAGAATAGTGAGCGAAATATCATTACGGTGAAAAAAGTGAAGAAGACTCCAAAAAAATATCCAAGAAAACCAGGTACACCGAATAAACAACCTATAGAATGACCGGTACGTGAATAGTCTGTTTATCACGATTCATACACGACTAGCACTTTACGATCCTTTCCTTTACTATAAATAATATAATTTCCATTTTATTTAATGTAAGCTGTCCCAGTGAACCAGTTTGGTGGGAAAAAGTTGGGGACTCTTAAATCGGCGGGGAAATAATCTTAGACAGGCGTCTACTATTAATATTAGCAAGACATTTAGGCTATGGAAATGCATTGGTGACGCCAGTCGACATGGTTATACAGCAATGGTCGATATGTATTTTCATGTCGGGAAATGTATGGAGGACTTGTTCTTTCCATAGAGAATATGTTATTTGGGAGTTTTAAAAGGTGGTGTAGGAAGATGAAGCATCCTTTTTCGCGTTTCTTAAGGTTTGGCGAAAAAGAAGAACAGCAACTTGAGATGGAGGCACCAAGCAATAATAATGAAGAAATAAGGAAAATTTCCATTTCTGATATTGTGCCAAATCGATTTCAACCAAGGACTGTATTTAACGACGATAAAATCTCGGAACTAGCTCAGACGATTCATACACATGGTATCATTCAACCGATTGTAGTTAGGGCATATGGTCAAGGAAAGTATGAAATCATTGCAGGTGAGCGTCGTTTTCGTGCTATGCAAAAGCTTGGTTGGGAGTTGGCACCAGCCATAATTAAAGATTTCACGGATACAGAAACGGCTTCAGTAGCGTTGATAGAGAATCTTCAACGTGAAGAATTGACACCGATTGAAGAAGCGTTAGCATATGGGAAATTAATTGAGCTCCATAACTTAACGCAGGAAGCACTCGCTCAAAGATTGGGAATTGGCCAATCGACGGTTGCCAATAAACTTCGGTTGTTAAAATTGCCACAGGAAGTCCAAGAAGCACTGCTTCAAAAACAGATTACGGAACGTCATGCCCGTTCGCTGATTCCGTTGAAAAACCCGGAAAATCAAGTCAAGCTGCTTCAAGAAGTCATTGAAAGAGGTTTAAACGTCAAGCAGACGGAAGAGCTGGTTGTCAAGCTTCTTACTGGTACAAAGGATCATTCAAAGCCAAAGCCGAAACGCAAGGCATTTAGTAGGGACATGAGGATTGCGGTTAACACGATTCGCCAATCGCTGACCATGGTAACGGATAATGGCATAAACCTGGATGCAGAAGAAGAGGAATTCGAGGAATATTATCAGTTTACGATAAAAATTCCAAAGAAAAAGTCTTAATCTGGTATCATCCCCCGCTTGGTAGTCATCGATTACCAAGCTTTTTTCTTGTGATTCGCAGTGAAAAAAACGAAATATTTATCTCCAAAAACTGCATTTTTTGACTAATTTAAAAGAATACCGAATTTTTCGTCGAATTTAAGAATTCGAGTTCCTTCATCATTATTCATGATAAAATAGAAGAAATATAGTACGTTTAAGATAGATGAGATTGTTGAAAGCAGGTGAATTCGTGGGGAAGATTCTTGCCATTGCCAATCAAAAGGGCGGTGTTGGAAAAACGACAACTTCGGTCAGCCTCAGTGCTTGCCTTGCATATATAGGAAAGAAAGTCTTGTTGGTCGATATAGACCCTCAGGGTAATGCGACTAGCGGCACTGGTATTGATAAAGCAGATGTGGAACAGTGTATTTATGATGTATTGGTAGATGATGTCGAAGCCAGTACCGTAATCTTGGAAACAAAGGTTGAAAACTTATATGCCATACCTGCCACAATCCAATTAGCGGGTGCGGAAATTGAGTTGGTACCTACCATCTCCAGGGAAATTCGATTGAAGCGTGCATTAGAAGAGGTGCAAAGTCAGTTCGATTACATCGTCATCGATTGTCCACCTTCACTGGGCTTGCTCACACTGAATGCCTTGACGGCAGCCGATGCCGTTTTGATTCCCGTACAATGTGAATATTACGCATTGGAGGGATTGAGCCAGCTGTTGAATACGGTCCGTCTCGTGCAGAAGCATTTAAATCATGATTTAAAGATCGAAGGTGTTTTGCTGACGATGTTGGACGCCAGAACGAATCTAGGTCTTCAAGTGATTGAGGAAGTGAAAAAATACTTTCAGGATAAGGTATATCAAACTATCATTCCCCGAAATGTTCGTCTGAGTGAAGCACCGAGTCATGGGGAACCGATTATCATTTACGATCCGAAATCACGCGGTGCGGAGGTCTATCTACAATTGGCAAAGGAAGTGGTCTCAAATGGCTAAAGGACTTGGAAAGGGACTCGACGCACTCTTTCCTAATGTGGAAGTCAGCAAGGATGAAACTGTTCAGGAAATCAAATTGAGGGAATTAAGGCCCAATCCCCATCAGCCGCGAAAAAACTTCCGCCCCGAAGCGATTGAAGAACTTAAGCAGTCAATTTTGGAGCATGGGATCCTTCAACCGATTATTGCCCGGAAAAGTATTAGAGGATTTGAAATTGTAGCTGGAGAAAGACGATGCCGTGCGGCTAAGGAAGCCGGTTTAAAAACGGTTCCTGTCGTTGTCAGGGAGTTAAATGAACAGCAGATGATGGAACTGGCGATATTGGAAAACCTACAGAGGGAAGATTTGAATCCGATTGAGGAAGCGGCAGCTTATCAAACGTTGCTCGAAAAGTTAAATTTCACTCAAGAGCAATTAGCACACCGTCTTGGAAAAAGCCGGCCTCACATAGCTAACTATGTCCGCTTGCTCTCTTTGCCTGAAGAGATCAGGAACTATATATCAGAGGGCACGATCTCCATGGGGCATGGGCGTGCATTGCTAGGATTAAAGAAAAAAGAGCTGCTTAAGTCTGTCATAGATAAAATCCTCAAAGAAACGATGAACGTTCGGCAGCTGGAGAATTATATCCATCAGTTGAATGATACTGTTTCACGTGAAACGAAGAATGCCAAACAACCAAAAAAAGATATATTCATCAAACAAAGAGAGTCCATACTACGGGAGAAACTTGGGACCAGCGTGACCATAAAACAAAGCAAGAAAAAAGGGAAGATAGAAATAGAATTCTTTTCAAAAGAAGACTTAGATAGAATACTAGACTTAATCGACCAAGAAAACATCTCCTCATAGGAACCATGGACTCTAATGTTTCTTGTCCCACTATGTATGCATAAAAAATAAAGGAAGGGATGTCCCTTCCTTTATTTTTTATAAGTATCATTATTAAAGTGTTTTTTCCTTTTTGAATGACCAGGTAAATGGGGTGATGGATGGCTTGGCAGGATAATGTCGTTGTGCTTCATGAATGCCCTCGGCTATAGTTTTGGCCATTTTTAAAACCAGGTTAAGCCGTGTGTTCTGTAGGACCATGAATTCCATGAACCCACTGACATTCACGATGCCTGTAATATGGGCATGCCCAACGGCTGGTAGGTCTTTATTGACACCAGCACCAGGTTTCACTGGTCCTTTACCGAGTTGGACAATCCCCACGCTCTTTAGTTTACCTAAGCAGGCATCTATGCCAACGATAAATGCATTCACATGGACTTTTTTGATTTCATCTAACTTTTCCTGCAGGTTCATCGCATGTATAGGGTTATCGAGTGTCCCATACACATGGAATGAAGAAGCACCTAGTTCGGATTTTTCTTGAAGTAGGGTACCGACAAGTGGACCGAGGGAATCACCAGTAGAACGATCTGTGCCAATGCAGACAAAAACGATAGGCTGAAGCTTTCCTGAAGGCAAGAGATTGAGTAATTCCTGGGAAATTTGATTGGTTGCGTCCGCATCTTCATGCAGGATACGACTTAATCTAGTTTTGTTATTAAATAGATTAGAATTAAGATTCATCGGCTCCACTCCTTTACTTTGTTTTGTGTTAACAGTATACGGTTGAAAAGGAAAAAATATACGGGATATAGGTTAAATTGAGGGGGGAATTAATTATTAAGAACAGCTAATTGGCTGAAGGGCAAATGTGATTCTGTCCTTTCCTCTACCTCGTTGCTAGTTGCATAGCGATTTATAGTAAAAAGATCATGTTTTGAAATGGAAAAAAATTTCTAATTTCTTTACTATATACCCATGTTATTTTTATACAGAAACCTTTAATTTAATGATATTACAAACAAAACTTCTCCTATACTGGATTACATCCTCGGCCGTAGGGTAGAGAGAATAAGTTCAACAGGAAAAACGGTGGGCCCTTTAGTAATTTGCAAAAGATAGAGTAGGAGGAAAGCATGGAAAACGCTACATATAGTAAAATTACAGAAGAAATTTTGGATGAAAAAGTATGGCTGATGTTAGGTGAGGGAATTATTAAAATCTTCCTTGTTCTCCTCTTATCGCGTATTATTATAAGAATAGGAAAGACGGTGCTAAATAAATTTTTTCTGGTCCGAACCAGAACCCCCCTCCGTGTCTCGGAGCGGAGAGAAACGACGCTCATTAAGTTACTCGAGAACGTCATTACATATGTTGTGAATTTCATATCCTTGATTATGATCCTTGAAATTTGCGGACTCGATGTGAAGGCTTTACTTGCTGGGGCTGGAATTATTGGACTCGCAGTAGGGTTTGGAGCCCAAAGTTTGGTCAAGGATATTATTACAGGATTCTTCGTCATTTTCGAGGATCATTTCTCTGTCGGTGATTATATTAAAATCAATACTTTTGAGGGTGAAGTCCTTGAAATTGGGCTACGCACAACCAAGATTAAGAGTAGTAAAGGGGAATTGCATCTCATACCGAATGGGAGCATCACGCAAGTAACAAACTACTCCATATTGAACAGTAAGGCTGTGGTGGATGTGACCATCCCTCATGACGGATCCGTTGAACTTGCTGAAAAGGTATTAATCCGACACTTAGGTGGTTTAGCGAAAAAATATGATGATTTAGTCAGAAACCCTGAGTTACTGGGAATCGAGACAATTACTCCAGAAGAAATCGTATTGCGTGTGACGGCTGAAACAAAGCCAATGCGCCATTCTGAAATGAGTAGGATATTGAGGAAAGAAATCAGTACTGCCCTTGAAGAAAGTGGAATCCAATCTACTTACAAAGGCAGTGAGTCATAAAAGCTGGGGGGGCCACATGTTTATGGAAGAAAAAGAATTTGCATTGAATGATGTTGTCGAAATGAAAAAGCCACACCCATGTGGAATCAATAAGTGGAAAATCATCCGATTGGGCATGGATATCCGGATTAAATGTGAAGGTTGTGGACACAGCGTAATGTTGCCCCGGCGTGAGTTTTCCAAGAAAATGAAAAAAGTTTTACTAAAGCATGAGGAGTGATCATGCTTTTTCCATGTATAGATGGCATTTCTGTCTCTCAATGATTTACTTGTCTTTTCAGGAAGTGAAATCTATAATTGGGAAAGGTTTAGGTATTGGGTGTATCTTTAGTAATGATTTATCTAGTAACACTTATGAACGAATTATCTTGAAGGAGTGAAATATAAATGGCTTTAACAGCTGGTATAGTCGGTTTGCCTAACGTAGGTAAATCCACTTTGTTTAATGCAATTACTCAGGCAGGTGCTGAATCGGCGAATTACCCTTTCTGTACAATCGACCCAAACGTCGGAATTGTAGAAGTACCCGATTATCGTCTGCAAAAATTGACTGAACTGGTCCAACCGAAAAAAACCGTGCCAACGGCATTTGAGTTTACAGATATTGCTGGGATTGTAAAGGGAGCGAGTAAAGGGGAAGGTCTAGGCAATAAATTCCTATCCCATATCCGCCAAGTAGATGCGATTTGTCAGGTTGTTCGTTGCTTCGCTGATGATAACATCACTCACGTTTCAGGAAAAGTAAATCCGATTGATGATATCGAAGTCATCAATCTTGAATTGATTCTTGCTGACCTTGAATCTGTGGACAAGCGCATCGATCGTGTTGGAAAGATGGCTAAACAAAAAGATAAGGGTGCCGTGGCCGAACATGAGATTCTTGTTGCATTGAAAGAAGCTTTAGAAGCTGAAAAGCCTGCACGCTCAGTCGAATTCACTGAGGAACAGTTGAAAATCGTGAAAGGCATGCACCTCCTAACAGCGAAACCAATGCTTTACGTGGCAAATGTAAGTGAGGATGAAGTGGCAAATGCGACTGATAATGAGTTCGTGCAACAAGTCCGGGAATACGCCGCGACGGAAAATGCAGAAGTTATCGTAATTTGCGCCAAAATCGAAGAGGAAATAGCCGAGCTTGAAGGTGAAGAAAAGGAAATGTTCTTATCTGAGCTAGGCATCGAAGAGTCAGGTCTTGATAAATTGATCCGTGCTTCATACAATCTATTAGGGTTGGCCACTTACTTTACGGCTGGAGTGCAGGAAGTGCGTGCCTGGACGTTCCGTAAAGGTATGAAGGCTCCTCAATGTGCGGGTGTCATCCATACAGACTTCGAACGTGGCTTCATTCGTGCCGAAGTCGTCGCTTATGATGATTTGCTAGAAGCAGGTAGCCATAGTGCAGCAAAAGAAGCAGGAAAAGTACGACTAGAAGGTAAAGAATATATAGTGAACGACGGAGACGTTGTCCACTTCCGCTTTAACGTATAATATAAAGAGACTCCGCAGATTCATTCTGCGGAGTCTCTTTATACTATAGGAAGATACATTCGACACTCGTTGCAAACCTAGTTTAACTATGCTATAATTTATTCTTGTGAGTAATTATAAAAAATTGCTCCTTGCCCAAATGGGCCGCTTAGACCAAAAGGAGGTGACAGTGATGAGAAAATACGAAATTATGTATATCATCCGTCCAAACATTGAGGAAGAAGCTAAAAAAGCTTTAGTTGAACGTTTCAACACAATCCTTACTGATAATGGTGCGGAAGTAGAAGCAAAAGAATGGGGTAAACGCCGTCTTGCATACGAAATCAATGATTTCCGTGATGGTTACTACATGCTTCTTAAAGTTAACGCTGAAAGTGCTGCGATCCAAGAATTCGATCGTCTTGCTAAAATCAGTGAAGACATTATCCGTCATATGGCTACTAGAGAAGACGTTTAATTCAATATTTAATATAAATTCTAATCTAGCTTCTTGTAAGCAAGGTTGAAAACTAGGGGTTGATTCTGATGATGAATCGCGTAGTTTTGGTAGGACGCTTAACTAAAGATCCTGAATTACGATATACACCTAATGGAGTTGCAGTGGCTACCTTTACTTTAGCAGTGAATCGTACTTTTACGAATGCACAAGGTGAACGTGAAGCGGACTTCATTAATTGTGTAGTTTGGCGTAAACCGGCAGAAAATGTGGCTAACTTCTTGAAAAAAGGTAGTTTAGCTGGCGTGGATGGACGTGTCCAAACGCGTAATTATGAAGGACAAGACGGCAAACGCGTGTATGTGACGGAGATTCTGGCTGAGAGTGTTCAGTTCCTTGAACCACGAAGCAGTTCAGCGGGTGAAAGAAATGATGGCGGTTCTTACGGTGGCGGTCAAAAAAGCTATAACAACAATAATGGCGGCAATGATCAAAATTCGTATGGACAAAATCCTAATCAGAATCAACGGAATAACAACAACTACACTCGTGTAGACGATGATCCATTTGCAAATGACGGTAAAACCATCGACATTTCAGATGACGATCTTCCGTTTTAAACAGCTGTTTAAAACGAAAATCCTAAAGCAGGGAGGGAAATTATTATGGCAATGGGTGGACGTAAAGGACGCGGTAAGCGTAAAAAGGTTTGTTATTTCACATCAAACGGTATCACTAAAATTGATTACAAAGATACAGACCTTCTTAAAAAATTCGTCTCAGAACGCGGTAAAATCTTACCACGTCGTGTGACTGGCACTAGCGCTAAATATCAACGTAAATTAACGATTGCTATTAAACGCTCACGTACTATGGCATTACTTCCATACGTATCAGGTGAATAATAACAACGGAGCGCATTGAGGAGAAATCCTTGATGTGCTTTTTTGTATATTTGCCCAAATGGTCCTTTTTCATTTGAAAAAACGATGCGAGCCCCAACTTCCTTCATCTTCGTTCTACAGTTTCTACGTGATTTGCTTCATTTTAGCTAGTTATTGTATTTAAAATTCGTGATCGGCCTGTTTTGCAAAAAAAATTTAACTAACAATGAAGAGAACTCCTATTTTTAAAGCTGATTTATCTGGAAAAAAGAATGGGAAGTTTGAAATATCCTGGGCTTAACGGATACAATATGTTGAGAAAGATACTTCATGATTTTATGATAGGGGGGATTCGGTTGAATAGTGGTAGAAAAATCGCTGAGGGCGGTGCTCTTTTAGCGTTATATTGTATATTATTACTCATTACAATATATATTCCTTTGTTGGGATTTATAACTTTTTTCTTTTTGCCGATTCCTTTCATTCTGGTGACCAGTAAGCAAAAGCTTTCGTGGTCAGTTGGATTCTTGTTTGTTGGATCGTTATTAACCATTTTAATCGGTAGCGTCTTATCCTTGCCAATGACCTTGCTAATGGGGGCGACGGGCATTGTGATTGGTTCCTTCCTGAAAAGGGATAAACCGATGACCCCTATGTTCATCAGTGCTGTCCTTACGTTCCTAGGTGGGATATTAGTGACCTATGCTGCCACAGTAGTGTTATTTGGAGTTAATTACATAGAAGAAACCATGACGGTAATGGAGGAATCCATTGATTCTTCTGCGAAAATCATGGAATCATTTGGTCAGGCCCCAACTGAAAAGATAATCCAAGGCATGCACGACTCGATAAGTACCTTGACTACGCTGATTCCGAGCTTGCTCGTGATTACATCTATCATCATGGTATTATTGATATTCTTAGCGGCCCACCCCATACTTAAAAGGTTCAGTGATAAATCCCTGAATTGGCCTCGTTTCCAAGATCTTCGCCTTCCAAAAAGCCTTTTATGGTATTATTTAATTACAATGCTTTTGGCTCTTTTTGTGAATATGGACAACAAAGATTTTGTATATATGGCCATAACGAACCTATTTTTCATTCTTCAATTTTTCATCATGATTCAAGGCTACTCACTCATATTTTATTTCAGCGATGTCAAGGGCTGGGCTAAGGCTATACCCGTTTTGATAGTGGTTGCCTCATTGTTGCTGCCGATATTCGCAATCCTCATCCGTTTTTTAGGTATAATAGATTTAGGATTCCCTTTTCGGGAGACGATCAAGAAAAAGGAATAGTCTGTTAAACAGATGCTTTTAGGAGCTGAAAATATGCCATCTTATTTAAAGGATTATTCGGTTAAGGCCCTGCTATACGGGTTGCTCGTTGCAGGATTGATATTTTTGGGCGTACTGGCTTACTATAATTGGGTTATTGCACTAATTGGATTGTTGATTCAAGCCGGTTTGTTTTATTTAATATTGAAAATGGAAAAAAGAAAACAAATCAAGACCGAAGAATACATCACGACGTTATCCTACCGGTTAAAAAAGGTGGGAGAGGAAGCCTTATTGGAAATGCCGATCGGGATCATGCTCTTTAATGATGATTTTTATATTGAGTGGACCAATCCATTCCTCGCCTCATGCTTTAGTGAAGACTCACTGGCAGGAAGGTCTCTTTATGATATGGCGGATTCACTTGTCCCGCTCATAAAGCAGGAGATTGAAACAGAGACGATTACGCTTTATGACCGGAAATTCAAAGTGGTCCATAAACGCGAGGAACGCCTTCTTTACTTTTTCGATGTAACGGAGCAAGTGGAAATCGAAAAACAATATGAAGAAGAGAGAACGGCCATTGCGATTATTCTGCTGGATAATTACGATGATTTGACGCAGGGAATGGAAGACCAACGTAAAAGTAGTATAAATAGCTTGGTTACCTCGTTGCTGGATAAGTGGGCAAGGGATAATGGGGTATTTTTCAAGAGGGTTTCTTCTGAACGGTTTATTGCGGTCTTTAATGAACATATCCTGCAGCAGCTGGAAAATGATAAATTTTCAATCCTGGATGAAATCAGGGAAACGACCGCTAAACAGAATGTCCCTTTGACGCTTAGCATTGGAGTGGGATCTGCTGTTTCCTCCCTTCCAGAGCTGGGGACGCTTGCTCAATCGAGCCTCGATTTGGCCCTGGGCCGCGGTGGGGACCAAGTAGCGATTAAACAGGCAAGCGGGAAAGTGAAATTCTATGGCGGTAAAACCAACCCTATGGAAAAGCGTACGAGGGTGCGTGCACGCGTCATTTCTCATGCCTTAAAGGATATCGTCCTAGATAGCGATAAAGTCATTGTCATGGGCCATAAAAATCCCGATATGGATGCCATAGGTTCTGCCATAGGCATTTTGAAAGTGGCACAGATGAATGAACGTGATGGGTATATAGTAATCAATACAAACGAGCTAGATAGTAGCGTCTTGCGTTTGATGGAAGAAATCAAAAATAAAGAGGATTTATATGGGCGATTTATAAGCCCTGACGATGCACTCGAGATGGTCACGGACGAGACGCTACTCGTCGTCGTCGATACCCACAAGCCTACAATGGTGATAGAAGAAAGATTATTGAATCGGATTGATAAGGTGGTCGTCATTGATCACCATCGTCGTGGTGAGGAATTCATCAAAAACTCCCTGCTTGTCTATATGGAGCCCTATGCATCTTCGACAGCTGAGCTGGTGACGGAGCTACTTGAATATCAGCCAAAACGCAGTAAAATTGATATGCTGGAGTCGACGGCGCTACTTGCTGGGATCATTGTCGATACGAAAAGTTTCACTTTAAGAACCGGTTCACGTACCTTCGATGCAGCTTCTTATTTAAGGGCCCACGGAGCGGACACGGTACTGGTACAGAAATTTCTTAGGGAAGATGTGGACACGTATATCAAGCGATCCAATTTAATTAAAGAAGTTGCGTTTTATAAAAAGGGTCTTGCGATTGCTTCCGCAAAATCCGAACAGAACCATAATCAGGTCCTGATCGCCCAGGCCGCTGATACGCTTCTGATGATGGATGGTGTTACCGCTTCCTTCGTTGTGGCTAAACGGTCTGAGGATACAGTTGGCATAAGTGCCCGTTCCCTAGGTGATGTCAACGTACAGGTTATCATGGAAACATTGAATGGCGGCGGTCACTTAACGAATGCCGCCACACAGATGGTCTGCTCCATTGAAGAAGCGGAGAGCCAGTTGAAAGCAGCAATTGATGAATATTTAGAAGGAGGACGAAAAGAATGAAAGTTATATTTTTAAAAGACGTTAAAGGTAAAGGGAAAAAAGGGGAAGTCAAAAACGTTGCGGATGGGTATGCCCATAACTTCCTGATTAAACAAGGATTGGCAATCGAGGCGAATAACTCCAATGTAAAAACATTGGAAGCTCAGAAAAACAAAGAAGATTCCCTGGCTGCCGAAGAACTTCAGCATGCAAAAGACTTGCAGGTGGAAATTGAAAAATTGACTGTCGAATTATCCGCTAAAGCCGGTGAAGGCGGGCGTTTATTCGGTTCTATCACGACGAAGCAAATAGCTTCAGAACTTCAGAAAAAGCATGGTATTAAAATCGATAAACGTAAAATGGAGCTTGCCGAAGGAATTCGCTCATTGGGGCATACGAAGGTTCCTGTGAAGCTACATCCAGAGGTTACAGCGACTTTAACTGTGCAAGTGAAAGAAATTAACTAATTTTAGTGGTTTCATATCTGAAAAAAATTGATAGAATAGAGAGAGACGAAAAAAATGTGATTGGGCTATGTTGTCCTGTCACTTTTTTTCTTTTTCAACTAAATCTACGAATTAATTAATGAAAATATATCCTCTTAGATTGGGAGGTTTTAAGATATGATAGAGCAATTTCAGGATAGAATTCCCCCTCAAAACATAGAAGCGGAACAAGCGGTGCTAGGGGCCATCTTCTTGGAGCCATCTTCGCTGACCGTTACTTCGGAATTGTTGATTCCAGAGGATTTTTATAGAAGTTCGCATCAAAAAATCTTTAACGTCATGATCAAGTTGAATGACGAAGGTAAAGCCGTTGACTTGATTACGGTAACGGAAGAACTTTCCGCCACGAAGAATCTTGAAGAAGTGGGTGGAGTGTCTTATTTAAGCGAACTGGCTGGATCGGTCCCTACTGCAGCCAATATCGAATATTATGCCCGAATCGTGGAAGAAAAGTCATTGCTCCGTCGTTTGATCAGGACAGCAACGAACATCGCCCAGGAAGGCTATAGCCGTGAGGATGAAGTCGAGGAGCTGCTCGGGGAAGCGGAAAAGACGATCATGGAAGTGGCACAGCGTAAAAACGCCGGTTCATTTCAAAATATTAAGGACGTTTTGGTTCGAACCTATGATAACATCGAGATCCTGACCAACCGCAAAGGGGATGTAACTGGAATCCCGACGGGTTTTGCTGAACTGGACAGAATGACGGCGGGATTCCAGCGGAATGACCTCATCATTGTTGGAGCCCGTCCTTCTGTTGGTAAAACGGCTTTCGCTTTGAACATTGCCCAAAATGTCGCAACCAAAACGGATGAAAACGTCGCGATTTTCAGTTTGGAGATGGGTTCCGAACAGCTCGTCATGCGTATGCTTTGTGCCGAAGGAAATATCAATGCTCAAAATTTAAGGACTGGTGCCTTAACAGATGAAGACTGGCGCAAGCTGACTATGGCAATGGGAAGTTTGTCGAATGCCGGTATCTATATTGATGACACCCCAGGAGTCCGTATTGGGGAAATCCGCTCTAAAAGCCGTCGTTTGAAGCAGGAACATGGTCTTGGGATGATATTGATCGACTATCTACAATTGATTCAAGGAGATGGTCGTTCAGGCGATAACCGACAGCAGGAAGTATCGGAAATTTCCCGTTCACTGAAGGCCCTGGCCCGTGAACTTCAAGTGCCTGTCATTGCCCTTTCCCAATTATCCCGTGGAGTGGAACAACGGCAGGATAAACGTCCGATGATGTCGGATATTAGGGAATCAGGAAGTATAGAGCAGGATGCCGACATCGTAGCATTCCTGTACCGTGATGATTATTATGATAAAGAGTCCGAGAATAAAAATATCATTGAGATTATCATTGCAAAACAAAGGAATGGCCCAGTTGGCACGGTTTCACTGGCATTCGTCAAAGAGTACAATAAATTCGTGAACCTCGAACGGCGATTCGATGATGATTCGATGTCTCCAGGAGCCTAATTGACTTTCTATATTTGGAACAAAGCCCACTATCTCTGGTGGGCTTTTTTTACAATAAGGTGAAAGTTTAAAGGAGTTTGGGCAAAGAATAAGGAGAACCGCCAAGGGAGAAAGTGAATCCTTGCTAAAGTTGCACGGATTCCTTATTTGGGGATGAAAAAGTGTATAAGTAAAGTATGAAAGTCACTTAATAACGAACAAATTTATTATTAATTTATGTAATGTTCGTATTTTATGTTGACTTCCCTTTGGGATTATTGATAAAATAGGTTTGTTTGATAAGAACCGGTTAAGAATCGGTATTACGTGAACCTTTGGAGGTGCTTTTTTCAGATGTCATCAGTTGTAGTAGTTGGTACACAATGGGGAGACGAAGGTAAAGGTAAGATAACGGACTTTTTATCCCAGAATGCAGAAGCCATAGCTCGTTACCAAGGTGGTAATAATGCAGGACATACGATTAAATTTAACGGAGTAACATATAAACTGCATTTAATTCCTTCTGGAATTTTTTATAGTGATAAGATTTGTGTCATCGGGAACGGAATGGTAGTCGATCCGAAAGCACTTGTAGAAGAGCTTGCTTATTTACATAGTCATGGTGTAAGCACGGATAATCTTCGCATCTCGAACCGTGCTCATGTCATCCTTCCTTACCATATTAAATTGGATGAAGTGGAAGAAGATCGCAAGGGTGCAAATAAAATTGGAACGACGAAAAAAGGAATCGGCCCTGCTTACATGGATAAAGCCGCTCGTAATGGTATCCGTATGGCAGATCTTTTGGACCGTGAAATTTTCGAGGAAAAACTGAATCAAAATCTTGTGGAGAAAAACCGCATGTTTGAACGTTTTTACGAAACGGAAGGTTTTAAAATCGAGGATATTCTTGAAGAATATTATGAGTACGGACAACAAGTGCAAAAGTATGTTTGTGATACTTCCGTTGTATTGAATGATGCACTTGATGAAGGGAAACGCGTCTTGTTTGAAGGGGCTCAAGGAGTCATGCTTGATATCGATCAAGGAACATATCCTTTCGTTACTTCCTCGAATCCAGTCGCAGGTGGAGTAACAATTGGTTCAGGTGTTGGACCAACGAAAATCAACCATGTTGTCGGTGTGTGTAAAGCTTATACAAGCCGTGTTGGCGATGGTCCTTTCCCGACAGAACTACAAGACGAAATTGGCAATCAAATCCGTGAAGTTGGACGTGAGTACGGAACAACTACGGGTAGACCACGTCGTGTCGGTTGGTTTGATGCCGTAGTCGTTCGCCATGCCCGTCGTGTAAGTGGAATCACTGATTTATCGTTAAATTCCATTGACGTGCTTTCAGGACTTGAAACGGTGAAAATTTGTGTAGCTTATGATTATAAAGGTGAAATCATTCATGAAGTGCCGGCTACTTTGAAAGCAATCGGAGAATGTAAGCCCGTTTATGAAGAGCTACCAGGTTGGTCAGAAGACATCACAGGATGCAAATCATTGGATGAATTACCTGCTAACGCCCGTCACTATGTGGAGCGCGTATCTCAATTAGTAGGCATTCCGTTGACTACATTCTCCGTCGGTCCTGACCGCAATCAAACAAACATCGTAAGAAGCCCTTGGCGTTTAGCATAAGAGGTATAAAGAAGTCGACTAAGTGCGGCTTCTTTTTTTACTTAGTTGGTAAAAAAAGACCTGTTTAATTGGAGTTAGATATATATAAAAATATATGAATTTAAATTTATTTTAAAATACTATTGCACAAACCATAAATACTATGATAATATAAAAAGCGTCGTCACAGTAGAACAACGTTAAGCGACATTGCAAGACATACGGATTACATTCATTAGTACGAGCCATTAGCTCAGTTGGTAGAGCATCTGACTTTTAATCAGAGGGTCGAAGGTTCGAATCCTTCATGGCTCACCATTTTTCTCGGCCCATTGGTCAAGCGGTTAAGACACCGCCCTTTCACGGCGGTAACACGGGTTCGAATCCCGTATGGGTCACTTTTCTTCTTAATTATATGTTTGATGGTCCCGTGGTGTAGCGGTTAACATGCCTGCCTGTCACGCAGGAGATCGCGGGTTCGATTCCCGTCGGGACCGCCATTTTATTTTTTACATGATTCTTTCATAATGAAAAATGGAATATTTGGCTCAGTAGCTCAGTCGGTAGAGCAAAGGACTGAAAATCCTTGTGTCGGCGGTTCGATTCCGTCCTGAGCCATTCTTTTGTAAAGTGCCCTAGGGCGCTTTTTTTGTTTGCTTTAAAATTAAACTGTCTTAGCCCTTTAAAGGAAATCTCTTTGATGGCACTTCTGTTAAGTGTTTGTTATTAGATTGTAACAATGTTAATGCCACCCTTAGTAACCATCGACTCGTCACCCCAACCAGGACCTACTTTCCACGTGGAAACCATACCTTCGCTGCTCTTTTGCAAAAAGAGCGATTTGGCACTTGTTGTCACTATTTATACATTTATATTACAATACGAAGTCTATTTCTTGATTTTTTTTTCATTATGGTAAAGTTATGAGTGGAAAAAAAGAAATTAATCATGTGTATATAAATTTTGAAAACAAGGTAATTTATCTTAATTTTTTGATTAGTTTCTTAAGGGGCCCACGGGCCGTTAAGGGGGACAATAAATGTTCAGCTCAAAAGGCAAAGGAAGTTTCCTGTTGATGGTTTCCATCATCTTATTGCTTGCAGGGAATCGTGCTACGGCTGCGGAAATTCAAAAAATCTCCTCCATTCAGCATGTATATGTTGATGACGAGTTCATTGGCAGCGTGAGTGATGAATCCGAAATAGAAAAAATGATACTAGCTAAAATAGTCGAAGCAGAGGCGGATTATCCCGAATACACATTCGATAAGGAAGCACAGATGACATATGTGCAAGAGAATGTATTTAATGCAGAAATAGATGATGAAGAAACCTTAAAGGTACTCGAGGAAGAGTTTGCTGTAAAAGCGGAGGCTTATGAAATCGCCATTGATAATCAAGTAGTTGCTTACGTTCCCTCCAAGGAGGATGCACAGGAGGTTTTAAAAGAGATTCACCTATTATATATAGATGAGGGTGAATTGGCCGAATATGAAGAGAGTCAGGAAGCTGGAGTTTTAAATCAGCCCATGGCTCTATACGAGCAAGGAAGCAGGATACTGTCCATTGAATACTCAAAGCCGATCTCCTGGAAGGAAACGATTATGGAACCGGATAAGCTCATGACTGTGAAGGATGCCATTTCCTTGATAGAAAAAGGAAAGAAGGAAAAAGTCATCTATGAGGCAACTGGAGATGAAGAACTTGAGGAGATTGCCGATCAGTATGATATGTCCCTAGGACAGCTTTTACAGCTTAATTCAGAACTAGAAGAGGGCAAGAGGCTTCATAAAGGGCAAAAGGTCCGTGTGACGGAGGTAGCTCCTTTTGTGAATGTGCTGGTAGAAAGAGAAGTATTGAAAGAAACTGAAATTCCTTTCGAGAGAAAAGTAATAAAGGATAAGAACCTATTGAAGGAAGAATCTGTCGTTGAGCAAGAAGGACAGGAAGGCGTTCAGGCATTCACGTATAAACTCACTGAAACAAACGGTGAGCTCTTAAGTGAAACGATCGTGAAAAAGGAAATTACCGCGGCAACACAAAATGAGATAACTAGAAAAGGCACGAAAATCATTCCTTCAGAAGGGAGCGGAACCTTTGCATGGCCTGCTGATGGGGGCTATATTTCAAGCAAACAAGGACATCGTTGGGGCAAGCTTCATAAGGGAATAGATATTGCTAGGCCAACCACCAGAACTATTACGGCAGCTGATCATGGCACTGTTGAGTTTGCCGGTAACGCCGGGGGTTATGGTAATAAGGTGACCATCAACCATAACAATGGGTACAAGACGGATTATGCTCACTTAGAATCAATAGACATCGAAGCAGGACAGAAGATTGAAAAAGGAATGCCTATTGGTAGAATGGGCTCGACAGGCAACTCCACTGGCGTTCACCTTCATTTTGAAATCTATAAAAATGGTGTTCTCGCAAACCCGTTAGATTATATAAGCCAATAGAAGTCTTCGAGACATTTTTCGAAGACTTCTTCTGCTATCTTCATAGATGAGAATAATAGGTAAAAGATGATTTAATGCCTGTAAAATGATAAAGTAGAAGAGGTACAATGTGCTCGATTTAGGTGTTTTGACCGTTTTTTAGGGAATATATAGTGTGAGGATTTGCATTACTAGTACGAAGGTCAGTATGAACATCAGGACAATACGAATAAACGTCCCGGATAAGGACATGTTTTTTATAGAGTAAAGTTATGCTTTAAAAGGAGATAGGTAGATGGATAAGAAAATTCTAGTAGTGGACGATGAAAAGCCGATTGCAGATATTTTACAATTCAATTTAAAAAAGGAAGGGTACGATGTTTCCTGTGCATATGATGGCAATGAAGCTCTAAAAATGGTGGAAGAGCTTCAACCTGATTTGATTTTACTCGATATCATGCTTCCACAGCGTGATGGGATGGAAGTTTGCAGAGAAGTAAGAAAGAAATATGAAACGCCAATCATCATGTTAACAGCAAAAGATTCGGAAATCGATAAAGTCTTAGGATTAGAGCTTGGTGCGGACGATTATGTGACGAAGCCGTTTAGTACCCGGGAAATAATTGCTCGGGTAAAGGCAAACTTAAGACGTCAACAAGCCGTTCCGGTGCCAGATCAAGAAAATGAGCCAAAAGAAATTACAATAGGCAATCTTACCATCCATCCTGATGCATATGTCGTGTCTAAGCGTGGAGAGACGATCGAGTTAACGCACCGAGAATTCGAGCTGCTTCATTATTTAGCTAAACATATTGGCCAGGTCATGACAAGGGAGCACTTATTGCAAACTGTGTGGGGATATGATTACTTTGGCGATGTCCGAACTGTCGATGTAACCGTTAGACGCCTCCGTGAAAAGATTGAGGATAACCCAAGTCACCCAGGTTGGATCGTAACTAGACGAGGGGTCGGTTATTACCTGCGTAACCCTGAACAGGAGTAATATCTATGAAAAAGGTTGGTTTTTTTCGTTCAATTCATTTTAAATTCGTCCTGATTTATGTGTTGCTTATTTTCGTAGCCATGCAAATAATTGGGGTGTATTTTGTCGGGGAATTGGAAGAAAATCTCGTCGGGAATTTCACAAAGTCGATCAAGGGCCATGTTAACCTGCTTACCTATAGCATTGGGGAAGAAATGGAGAAATCGAGGGGGGAGGAAGACCCTACCCTCGAAGAAGCCATTAATACGGTATTGAAAGATCGCGACAACTCAACGAATGATATTTCGGAAGTGCGCGTTATCGATACCCGCAGCAGGCGGGTGATTGGGACGTCCGATCCCGGTAACCAAGAGATTGTAGGAAAGAAAACGACACTGCCGATCATCAAGAACACGTTGACTTATGGTGGCGAGGATCATGAAATATATAGAGATCCGAATACTGGCAGGCGTGTATGGGTCCTTTCAACACCCATTGAAGCGAATGGTACGGTGATAGGAGCGGTCTATGTCATTGCGGAGATGGAGAATGTCTTCGAACAAATGGATGAAATCAACGCCATTTTCATGACTGGCACGGCCATCGCTCTGGCCATAACAGCCATTTTGGGGATTCTGCTTGCGCGGACCATCACACGGCCAATGTCTGATATGAGGAAACAGGCGTTGGTGATGGCCAAAGGGAATTTCTCACGAAAGGTAAAAGTATATGGCGATGACGAAATAGGGCAGCTAGCCGTTACCTTCAATAACTTGACTAAGAAACTTCAAGAGTCGCAATCGAGTACGGAAGGGGAGAGACGGAAGCTTTCATCTGTTCTCACCAACATGACGGATGGCGTTATATCGACGGATAGGCGTGGCCGGGTGAATTTGATAAATGAACCTGCCGCACAGCTTTTGAATGTCTCACGTGAAGCCGTCATGAACCAACCAATCATCGAATTGTTGGGACTTGAGGAAGAATATAAATTCGAAGATTTACTGGAAGAAAGGGAGTCCATCATCCTTGATTACAGCAAAAAGGGTCAACCGTTTATTTTAAGAGGGAATTTTTCCGTCATCCAAAAGGAAACGGGCTTCGTTAATGGTTTGATTACAGTGCTCCATGATATTACGGAGCAGGAAAAGATAGAAGGGGAGCGAAGAGAGTTTGTCGCTAATGTATCCCATGAGTTGCGTACGCCGCTCACGACGATGAGAAGCTATCTCGAGGCATTGGCTGAAGGTGCCTGGAAAGATGAAGAGATTGCCCCTGCCTTTTTAAGTGTCACACAAAATGAAACGGAGCGGATGATCAGGCTTGTAAATGACCTGTTACAGCTTTCAAAAATGGACAGTAAAGATTACCGGCTTAAAACCGGATGGGTGAATCTGAATAAGTTCTATGACCATATTATCGATCGTTTTGAAATGACGAAAAATGACGATATTACTTTTAAAAGAGACATACCAAAAGACGCGTATTTTGTCGACATTGATGAAGACAAGATCACCCAGGTTCTTTATAATATCATCTCGAATTCCTTGAAGTATTCTCCTGAAGGAGGTCAAGTGACATTCCGTATCAGGCCAAAGGAAAACTTTATCGTGATTAGCGTAACCGATCAAGGTGTCGGTATCCCTAAGAAAGTGATCGATAAGATTTTTGACCGATTTTACCGAGTGGATAAAGCGCGGGCAAGGAATCTTGGAGGGACTGGACTTGGGCTGGCGATTGCAAAGGAAATGGTCGTTGCCCATGGAGGAAAAATTTGGGCGGAAAGTGTGGATGGAAAAGGAACTACAGTGTTCTTTACACTTCCTTACGAACAGGAAGAAGAGGATGATTGGGCATGAATTTTGAACGTGCGAAAAGTATCATACTGATTATTTTAGTTGGGACAAGCGTTTTCTTGACATGGAGTATTTGGACGTACGAGCCTGAATATAAAAAAATCGATGAATCCGATCTGATTAAAATCAAGAGTGATGAACAAATTGTCAGTGATGTCATAAAACCCGTCAGTGTTCTTTTTCATCGTAACGGACAGCATTTCCAGACAATCGATCCCGAAAAAATCGAAAGAATGGAGAAAGAGTTTTCCCAATGGACGTTTAGTGATATAAAGCAGATGTCATTGAAGATGATTCAAAGGGACTTCGATGATTTCGTCCATGAGGATAGATCAATCGAGATCAACTTTTCCGATGATGTACCGATGTCTTTATATAAAACGGTACTGGATGTAAAGGACGAAGATATGGCGAGCTTTACCTTTGACCGGATCGTGATCAAGCAGAAGGATATCAGCGGTGACCAATCAGCCGTTTATTTCGTTTCTTATGAACATGAACAAATCCATCAAGGAATGGTCCCTACTAAGGACCTTAGAAAGTTCAGTGAGAAGTTCTATAATAAAAGTTATCCTACCTATACAGCTCATACGTTACATGATAAAAGGACGATTTTTGTTCCGGAAAAGCCCGTGGAAGTCAACCGATATCAATATTATATAGATTATCTGGACGTTAAGAATCTGAAAGATGCCTTATTCAGTAATCCTAAATATGTTCGTCAAGAAACGGTAACCCGAGGCGAGGAATACTCCGACGGAACAAGACTGTTGTCAGTCAACAATGAAAATTATATTCTCTCGTATATAAACCCTGCCCAAAAGAGTAAAGTGTTCAGCAGTTCTAGTGAGCTGTTGGAAAAAAGCATTGATTTCATCAATGATCATGCCGGGTGGGAAGGTAGTAATTACCGATTTGATTATATGTCGGAAAATGAGCAGCGTGTGGTATTCCGTTTATTTATAGATGGTTATCCAGCTTTCAACGAATATGGAATGACTGAAATCGAGCAGATTTGGGGGAAGGAAGATATTTATAGTTATCAACGTCCCTACTTCTCATTGGCTTCCGTCTTGCCATCAGAAGGATCTGTAGTGACCTTGCCTACAGGAAATGAAGTGTTGAACCAGCTGGAAGAGAACGGGAACATCGATCTCGATAGTGTGCAAGATATTTCAATAGGTTATAAGTTAAACAAATCGTTGGACTCTAAACTCGTTACTCTCGTTACACTGGAACCAACTTGGTATTACCGTTCCGGTGAAAAGTGGTTGATTGCGCCTGTTGACGAAAATGCAGGAGGCGATAACGATGGATTGGAATAATACAAAATCCATATTCATAATGGTATTTTTCATATTGAATATATTTTTACTGTATCAGTTTCTTGAGAAAATCAATGATAACCAATATGAATTCATTGCAGAGTCTTCCTATGAGGAAGTTCTAAAAGAAGACGAGATCAAAACCATTCCGCTCTCGAAGCAAAAGGTAAAGGATCAATTCTTAATTGCAAAAAGTAAAACATTTGATAAGAAAGAACTAAAGAATCTAAACAACCAGAAAGTAAATATTATAGATGGGAATAAGCTGGTCGGTTCATTAAAAACGCCCATCAGTTTAGGCAAAGAAATTCATCCCGCGGATGTTACCATATTCCTGAAGGATCACATTTTATACGGAAGTGAATATGGGTTTTGGAGCTATGATAAGGATAATCAAACCATCATTTGCTATCAGGTTTCCGACAATAAGATGTTTTTTAACAACAGTAAAGGAAAGGTCACTTTGTATCTGAATAAGGAAGCCGAAGTGACCTCCTATGAGCAGACATATTTAGTGGGAATTGAAAAGTTCAATAAACCGAAGGAGCTGTATTCCGACCTGGATGCTGTTTATGCCTTATATAGTCATGGTGATATCGTATCAAAAGACGAAGTTACGGACGTAAAGCTTGGGTTTTATAATTCGTTGCAAACCACATCGTTCTCACATCTTCTTGTACCGACATGGTGGGTAGTCGTGAACGATGAAACGGATTTATTCGTAAATGCGTTCGATGGCGAAGTGATTGAGTTAAATACAGAAGAAAAAATACTGGAGTGAGTATAGATGACTATGCATTTTAGTGTACTCGCAAGTGGGAGTACGGGAAATGCCTTGTTCGTGGAGACGGAGGACCAATCTTTCCTTGTCGATGCGGGATTGAGTGGGAAAGCCTTGGAAGGATTATTTCAGGATATCGGCCGAGATATGTCCAAGCTTTCTGGAATCCTGGTTACGCATGAACATAGCGACCACATTAAAGGTCTGGGAGTCGTCGCTAGAAAACATAAGCTCCCCATATATGCGAATACAAAGACATGGCAAGCAATGGAGCGTTCCATCGGGGAGATTTCTCCTGAACAGAAATTCGCCTTTGAAATGGAACAAGTCAAAACCTTTGGAAGCCTTGATATTGAATCGTTTGGTGTATCTCATGATGCTGCCGAGCCGATGTTTTATGTGTTCCATCAGGGAGGAAAAAAACTTGTGGTCATAACCGACACAGGTTATGTCAGCGATCGGATGAAAGGCATCATCACGAATGCTGATGCCTATGTGTTTGAGAGCAACCATGATGTGTCCATGCTTCGGATGGGTCGATATCCATGGAGCATCAAGCGCCGGATTTTAAGCGATGTTGGACATGTATGCAATGAAGATGCTGCCCTTGCCATGAGTGAAGTGGCAGGGGACAAGACGAAACGGATATACTTGGCCCATTTAAGTATGGATAATAATATGAAAGACCTTGCAAGAATGTCAGTGGAGCAAACCTTAAAAACGAAAGGGATTATTGTTGGCGAGCAGTTTTCGCTCTACGATACGGATCCCAAAAGACCAACAGAGCTTGTTACACTATAATGAGTAAAGGAATGAGTGGGGAAACCTGCTTCATTCCTTTTTTATTTTTAATGGGTTAGTTAGTAAGGGGATTAAAAAGGGTATTGGTTGGTTAGTACTGAATGAATAGAAAAATGATGATAAAAAAAGAGGCAGTAAGCTAAATATGGCATACATTTTTTTAGATATTTCTTGTTAATTGAGTATAATTAAGGGTGGATATCAAACACTAGTAATTGCTATAATTCATTCCTAAAAAGAGAGGATGGAGCGGTCTTGGAGAACGAAGAGAACCAAAATAAACAGAAAAAAGGAAGCCGTACAGGTTATTTTCTATCAGGCTTAGGAGGCGCCATCATTGGGGCCCTGCTGATTTTATTAGCATTCCCGGGCGGTGGGGTATTAAATGATGAAACAAACCCAAACCAGACGGAAAATTCAACGGATGGTGAAGAGGCCAAGCCAATTCAGCAGAAAGTTTCCGTAGAGGTCACAAGTGCTGTCACGGGTGCGGTTGATAAGGCAAGCGATGCAGTTGTTGGCATCTCCAATATTCAGGAAACTTCCTTCTGGGGCGGAAAAGGCAACGAAAGCAGTTCAGCCGAAGCGGGTACTGGATCTGGAGTCGTATATAAAAAGGATGGTGGCAAAGCCTATATTGTCACGAACAATCATGTTATCGAGAATGCTAATGAGTTAGAGGTCACGTTAAGTGATGGAACCAAGCTACCTGCCGAGCTACAAGGAAGTGACCCATGGACGGATTTAGCTGTCGTGGTAGTGGAAGCGGATAAAGTTAAGACGGTAGCAGAGTTTGGCACAACCGAAAAATTAAAGCCAGGTGAACCCGTCATAGCGATCGGTAACCCGTTAGGACTTCAATTCTCTGGATCCGTTACACAAGGAATCATCTCAGGAGTAGAGCGTACCATTGAAGTGGATATCGATGAGGACGGTCAGGTAGACTGGAATGCAGAAGTTATCCAAACCGATGCGGCGATTAACCCAGGAAATAGTGGCGGGGCCCTCGTAAACATGTCCGGTCAGGTCATTGGGATCAATTCCATGAAGATTGCGGAAAATGCCGTAGAAGGCATTGGTCTATCCATCCCGATTGATTCAGCGATTCCTATTATCAGTGATATTGAGAAATATGGTGAAGTGAAACGTGCCTACTTAGGTGTCAATCTGGCATCAGTTGAGGAAATTTCACAGTATCATCAGCAGAATACATTAAAATTGCCAAACAAAGTAACCTCTGGTGTGGCTGTGACTGGCGTTCAAAGTAACTCACCAGCGGCAAAAGCAGGCCTAGAGGAATTTGATGTAATTGTTGGTATGGATAATGAAAAAATTCATGATATCGTTGAATTGAGGAAGTACCTGTACAATGAAAAGAAAATTGGCGACACTGTAAAAATCACTTATTACCGAGATGGGAAAAAGGAAACCGCAGAAATTAAGCTTTCAAGTGGAGAAATCTAAAAGCAATAAAGCAGGGGAGTTTTGCTTTCCCTGTTTTTTTGCTTGTGTTTTTATTATCGTTTGATACCATTACTTGTGGATATTTTGCCGAATATGATGAATACTAAACGAATTGTGGATAAGTGGCATCAATAGATTGGCCAATAAAAAATGAAAAGGAGAATGAGGAATGAACCTATATTGTTGTCAGGAACACGTTGATATGGCGCTCGATGAAGTTGTATATGAGTGTGAAACGTATCCGTTATTAACGCTGGTTTCAGAAGAAAATAAGTTATCAACAACCTGTGAATATTGTCGAAACGTGGCAATATATCTAGTAGGGAACTAATATTCCCATACAAGATGTGGATAGAAATTGTGGATATGTGGATAAGTTTTGTGGATAACCTGTTCGTAACCTATTTGGAAAGACTAAAATACTGGAAAAAGTCATGATGAAAAACCACCGGCACTTTCTTTTAGAAGGGCTGGTTTTTTGTTATTTAGGAAGCAAATATAGTCCAATATTCTTTATAGGTAAGTCTCTTAAATCTTAACTTTTGGATATTGGAAAGGATTTGCTTGTTTTGTTTATGGGTCTCTCTAAGGTATGATAATAGGAGGTACTTCCAACAATTGAACTAAAAACATATGGAAAGTCAGAGGATATATATGAAGATAACGATCATTACGGTTGGCAAGCTCAAAGAAAAATACTTAAAGCAAGGAATGGCCGAATATACAAAACGGCTAGGAGCCTATGCTAATATAGATTTTATAGAAGTGCCTGATGAAAAGGCACCAGAAAACTTGAGTGCAGCGGATATGGATATCGTCAAGCAAAGAGAAGGTGAACGGATCTTGGCGAAAATCAGCCAGGATACTTATGTGATTACGCTTGAAATCAATGGGAAGCAGCTCACTTCTGAGCAACTTGCGACCCATATTGACCAACTTGCCACTTATGGAAAAAGCAAACTTGCCTTTATTATTGGTGGTTCACTGGGGCTTAGTGCCGATGTGATTTCTAGAAGCGATTATGCCCTTTCTTTTTCTAAAATGACCTTTCCGCATCAACTCATGAAGTTAGTTTTGTTGGAACAGATCTATCGGGCGTTTCGGATAAATAGAAATGAGCCATACCATAAATAATCACCCAATCGATGATGGGTGGTAGCGTTAGCTAGGTAAAGAATTTAATCTTAACGTTATGAAAAGAGGGTAACCATATGAATAAAGAGTCCATTTATGGATTAACATTTGAACAATTGACAGCTTGGCTTTTGGAGCATGGCCATAAAAAATTCCGGGCAACCCAAGTCTGGGAATGGCTTTATCGGACGCGCGTTACGGATTTCTCTGATATGACAGATGTTAATAAAGAGTGCATTCAACTGCTGGAAGAAAACTTTGTCATCCAGACT
This sequence comes from Peribacillus sp. NPDC046944, assembly GCF_050272735.1. Lineage (NCBI taxonomy): Bacteria > Bacillati > Bacillota > Bacilli > Caryophanales > Bacillaceae > Peribacillus > Peribacillus sp. NPDC046944. The sequence goes on along the minus strand of NZ_JBNNML010000002.1, from coordinate 174,084 downwards.
TTGACTGAACATGTTAAACAGGAGTCGGCGGATGGGACAATCAAGTTTCTATTCAAATTACTGGATGGTAACCTGATTGAAACGGTCATGATGCGCCATAAGTATGGGATATCCGTTTGTGTCACTACCCAAGTAGGCTGTAATATAGGCTGTAGTTTTTGCGCAAGCGGTTTATTAGCGAAGAGCCGTGACTTAACTGCTGGAGAAATAGTGGAACAGATCATGAATGTTCAACTCCATCTTGATCAGTTGGGACAAGGGGATATCGTCAGTCATGTAGTCGTAATGGGGATTGGCGAGCCTTTTGATAATTTCGATAATATGATCGACTTTTTGAAGGTCATCATGGACCATAAAGGGTTGGCTATTGCAGCAAGACGCATTACTGTTTCCACGAGTGGGCTGGCTAATAAAATCTATGAATTCACCGATACTCAATTACAGGTTAATTTGGCCATTTCTTTACATGCCCCGAATAATGAACTAAGAACGAGAATCATGAAAATAAATCGTGGCATTCCAATCGAAAAATTAATGAAGTCATTGGATTATTACTTGGAAAAAACGAATCGTAGAATTACGATTGAGTATATCCTATTGAGGGACGTCAACGATCATCGAGAAGAAGCCGAACAACTTGCCGAATTGCTTGATGACAAGAAACATCGTTTATATGTAAACTTGATTCCATATAACCCTGTAGATGAACACAGTCAATATCAAAGAAGCGAGAAGGAGTCAGTGCTAGCATTTTATGATACGCTGAAAAAACGAGGCGTGAATTGTAAAATCCGTCAGGAACATGGTACGGATATAGATGCTGCCTGTGGTCAGTTAAGAAGTAAACAAATCAAAAAAGCAGAGGCCAACTGAGAAAGGCCCCATGTATAGAAAAAACAGTATGTTTTTGCACACATACTGTTTTTTTATGCTGAAAGATGAACGGCCATGCTTCTAAAAACAAGAAAAATGGGGCTGTAAGGATACAGCCTCATTTAAATGAGAAGTTGATTATTTAGCGATTTCTTTTACAGAAGCGATTTCATATGTGACAATTTCGCTACCGATAATTGGTGATTCTTTTTTAGCTTCATCTGAAGAAGGTTCTGGACGTTTATGTGCAGCTTTAAACGCGTCACTGTTTCTCCATGCAGTAAAGCTGTCCATGTTTTCCCAGTACATATTCACGTTTAGTTCGTCGTAGTCCGTTAAGTTTTGTGTTAACAATACTTCAACTTTAACGAAGCCTTCTGTCGTATCTAGAGGGCCTGGTGCCGTAAAGCCTGGTGCCATTACTGCTCCCATTCCTTTTTTTACTTTGATTTTATTTGCTACGATTATCATCATTAATCTCTCCTTTTAAGGTTATTTAACTGATTCATTACATACATATTTTAGCACATTATTAAGCTTATAATCCATTTTGATTAATCAATAACTGTTGATAATGAATTCTATACTGGATTTGCTGTTTTGAGTATATATCGAACCATCTTATTATTTGTCTTTCAAAAAGTATTATACCCGGATGGCATGAAGGGAAGTCTTTTTAAGCGGGAATTGGTTTAGGAATTATAAGGTTTATTGATGCATATCGCGTATAATAGAATTTAGTATAAGGAAATAACAATTACGGAAACAATAAAGCAAGATACTAAACAATAAAAGAGGCTGTTATATGACGGAAATTAAGTTTATTGATTATAAATTAAGTGATGAAATAGTTCGGGCGTTGGAAAGCCTAGGCTATCAGCATCCAACGGAAGTGCAACGTGAAGTGATTCCTGTTGCTTTGCAAAAAAGGGACCTGGTCGTGAAGTCGCAAACGGGAAGCGGAAAAACGGCTGCATTCGGCATACCGCTCTGTGATATGGTCGATTGGCAGGAGAATAAGCCACAGGCGCTCATTTTAACACCAACGCGAGAGCTTGCCGTACAGATTAAGGAGGACATTACGAATATTGGTCGATTTAAACGGATTAAAGCAACTGCGGTATATGGGAAGTCTCCCTTTGCCCAGCAAAAAGCGGAGTTGAAGCAAAAGAGCCACGTGGTTGTGGGTACGCCTGGACGTGTCCTTGATCATATTGAAAGAGGTACATTCGCTTTAGACCGATTATCCCATTTGGTAATCGATGAAGCCGATGAAATGTTAAATATGGGATTCATCGAGCAAGTGGAAGCCATCATTAAAGTACTGCCGCAGGATCGTGTGACGATGCTGTTTTCCGCTACTTTACCAGATAGCATTAAAAAACTGTGCCATAAATATATGAAGGAACCTTTGGATATTGAAATAAAGGCAACCGGCTTAACGACTGAAAAAATCGAACATGCTGTTATTGAAGTCAAGGAAGATGACAAGTTTACCCTGCTTAGAGATGTTACGATTGTCGAAAATCCAGATAGCTGCATCATTTTCTGTCGCACAAAAGACAAGGTCGACCAAGTATGTGAGCAGTTAGTGGAATTAGAGTATCCATGCGATATGATTCATGGAGGGATGCTTCAGGAGGACCGCCTGGCAGTGATGGACGAGTTCAGAAGAGGTGAATTCCGCTATCTAGTCGCGACCGATGTAGCGGCACGTGGAATTGATATTGATAATATTACCCATGTCATCAATTATGACCTACCACTTGAAAAGGAAAGCTATGTCCATCGTACAGGTAGAACAGGACGTGCGGGTAAACAGGGGAAGGCAATCACATTTGTGACTCCATTCGAAGGTAAGTTCCTCACCGAGATTCAAAGCTATATCGGATTTACGATCCCTACCATGCCGGCTCCATCAAAAGAATATATCTTGGACATGAAGAATGATTTTGAAGCGAAGCTAAAGACACGGCCAAAAATTAAAAAAAGTAAAAGTGAACAGCTTAACAGACAAATTATGAAGCTGTATTTTAATGGCGGCAAGAAAAAGAAAATCAGGGCCGTAGATTTCGTGGGTACCATTGCAAAAATAGATGGAGTAAATGCAGAGGACATCGGCATTATAACCATTCAGGATAATGTTTCCTATGTAGAGATATTGAATGGAAAAGGTCCGCTGGTCTTGAAAGTGATGAAGAATACGAAAGTCAAAGGCAAGGTTTTGAAGGTTTCCGAGGCAAATAAACGATAAATGGCAGGAAGAATCGGAAAAGACGTACATATATCTTTTCTGATTCTTGTAAGGCCAGGTTCGCTCTAATACTAGTGAAACAACGGAAACATTCACCTTTCTTACGGAGTGGCACATCAGAAGCTACCCGGAGACTTCACTGGACATCCTATCCTTGGTTTTCCCGCGAAAAACATGTGCGAAGATACAAAGAACCTTATTACCGTGAGTTACATAGTGTTAGCAATTGATATAAAGGTCGTCCTAAGGGATGATCTTTTTTTGTGTGCAGTTTTAATTTATGGGAAAAAATCGTAGCGGGCTTTCTGGTTTAATAGGGGAATGGTTAAAATGGCTCATGAAAGTAAAGAAGTGGATATGACCTATATACTTTATGCCTGTTCAACTATAAAAATTATACCAAAATATTCATAAAATAGGTTGTTTTTGGGTTTGTGGTAGGTCGATTAGAGGTAAATAAAGATAAGTGGAAAAAGAATCCAATACATACTAGTCTAAATCATTGATCTGCATTAACTAATGGTTCTCGGTATTCTTTTTCCCTATCCAAAGATCTCGCTGGAAAGTGTGCGGTCTTTTACTTATTTATAGGGGGGAATTTTGATGGTGTCTAAGTTAAGGGGTATTTCGCTATTGTTTATTTGTATGCTGTTGTTATCTGCATGCAGCAGTTCTAGTGGATCTTCGGAAAAAAAGAGCGATAGCAAGAGTAAGAATAAGGATTTAGAGGTATCCATTGAGGATGCATCTTTTGTGCTACTTGGAAAAGATGATGGTGTGGCTGAAGAAGGTACAGAAAAAGGAGTCCTGGCTGTTAAATTTAAGTTGAGTAATAAATCAAAGGATGGCATTCGACTCTCAACAAGAGATGGATTTAAGTTATACGATGGCGATGAAGAGACAAATGCCATTTCAGATGCATATAACACCAACGTAGGGATTGAGTTTGAGTCTAGTGGCGATTTGGGTGCCGGCAAAACGAAAACGACCACAGGCTTTTTTGAAGTAGAAAAAGATAAAGAGTATGAAATAGGGATAAAAGCGGCTTCAGAAGACTATGAAAAGAAAATTGAAGAAGTGATCATTAAGGTGAATACGGCAGATTATGCTGAAAGTTTTGATGCCCTTCAAGACCCGGCGAAAGCGTTAGCTGCTTATATTGATTCGATATACCTGGATAAAGACAATAGTGATTATGAAAAACTAGTATCTGCTGATAAAGCGGTTATACAGGAAGAAGCGAAAAAGGTATTCAAAGAGAAAATAAAAAGGTACTTTGTAGGGAAATTGACTGATGAAGAAGTAGATAAACTTTATGCTGCTTATAAATCGGCTCAGTCACAAAAGGCCGAGTTTAAAACGGTCACATCTGCCAAGGCAAATGGAAAAGCCGTGGTGCTAATTGAATTCTCAACGGTTTCATTGCGAAACATATATGAAGACCTTTCAGAATACCAATATGAATATAGAGAAAAAACGAAAAAATACGATGAAAAAGGTACCAAAAAGTATTTAATATCTAAATTCGATAAAATCATAAATAACCAAGAAGTAGAAGAAGGCGAAGATTTAAAGATTCATATGATAGAAGAGGATGGAAAGTGGAACGTTAATTCATCACAAGATGGTCAAGAAAGATTAACGAATATTTTTGCTGCAGGATCAAAATATTAAAGGAGCAGTGAGATATGTCGAAAAAAGCTTGGATTATAAGTGGGGTCTCCGCTGTTGCCTTAATTGCCGTGGTCTTGGTCACCATACTTTTCGTTCAACAAAACAATAAACCCAAAAAAGTAGTGGCATCCTTTACAGAAGCAGTTGAAAAGAAAGATACGGACCAACTTAAGGAGTTACTCGATCCTGATAAAAAGGGAACGGTGGTAAATAATGCATCCATTAAGGCATTTGCTACGTACTTAAACAAAAATGACTCGAGTTTTGATGCCATCAAGGACGGATTGGATGAACAAGTAGAAGATAAGGATTTTTCGGCAACCAACCAGCAAGTCAGCTTGGTGGAGTCGGGGAAAAAATGGGGCATTTTCAAGGAATACAAAATGAGAGTCAAAACCGGATTCATTAAAGTGACGGGACAAAATGATGAAGATCAACTATCCCTTTCTGTAGATGACTTGAAGGAATCCGTAAAAGAGAGTAAGAAGGGCACGTATGGTCCATTTTTGCCTGGGACGTATAACACGGTCACTACAGTAAAGAACAAACTGGGTACTTTCATGAAAAAGGATAAGATAGATGTCTGGGGTGGATCTAAGGAAGTCACGCTTGTAGTGGATCCTGATTCCTTGGCTAGAAATGATAAAGATGTACAAAAATCGGTCATGTCCGCTGTCGATGTTTTCAATCATGACTGGGCCGTATTTGAAACCAGCAGTTTTGATACCAAGAAGCTTACCAATGTTTCAGATGACATTAAAGATGATACCTCCATTGTTGCGGAAAACTTTGAACAGGTCAAAAATTATGTCGATGAAGTACATTCACAATATTTAGGGGCCGTCATTAATCTGGATGATTTGGATATCAGTTACTTTGATAATCAGTGGAGAGCGGAAGCGGTAGCTGTAGTGTCCTATAACAGCAAAATGAAACTCAAAAACAAAAAGAAAATGGATGACCTTTCTTATAAAGCGGTGCGTGACTTTTCCATGATTTATAATGCCGATAAGAAGAAATGGATTATTGAAGAAATTAAGGAGTATGAGGCTGACGGAACGGAAGAGGATTGGGAGAATAAAAAGGAAATGAAAATTAAAGATCCAAAACTGCTCAAATGGAATCGCAAAGACAGTAGCAAGGGCTTGTAAGAGTGTGCAAAGCGGGAATAAAGAAAAAGGGTTTCTTCCATGGGGAGAAATCCTTTTTCTTTGGTTCCAAAGGAAATGGCTTTATAGAATTAAGATCCTTTCTTGCTAAAGTCACAAATTTTATTATTCAAAAAATAAATAAATCGATTCTAGAATATAATAATCGACATGAAACCTTTATAATTGGAGGTTTTTTATAAAAGGAAAAAATACTTCCATTGATAATGATTATCAACGATGATAAATTTAAAGTACGATTACTGTATAGTCCGTATCATGCTTATAGGGAAGTCCTTTTAGTCCCTTCTTTGGCGGATAGGGTTTTCCAGTAAAGTACAGGGGAACATCCCAATCTTGTACCCCTTAAGGATCTATTCACACAAAGTCTCACAACAGCATTGTTAGAGTTAGAGCAACACGAAGGAGGAAAAAAAGTGAATAAGAATAGAACGGACTTTCTGATGCTTGACACAGGAAGTTACTTTGGAAAGGCAAGGGTGAATGACCCGCAATATCAGGATGACTTTACCTTTGTTGATACATATGAACTGCCCAATATAGACTTAAAACCTTATAAATGCTTGGTCGTTCAAGGGTTAATCGATCAGAAATTCTTATTTAGACATAAAGAAGTCATTCGTGAGTTTTTGGATGATAAGAAGATTGTCGTTTTCAGTGGGAATTTGTTTTTGGACTGGTTACCTGGAGGTTCTTCCTTCATCCCTAAAACCATTCATAGTTACAAGGATTATGAGGTTTCAATCGATCATCGCCATCCAATCTTTGACGGGGTAGAGGAAGATGATATGACTTATAATAAAGGAGTTTCGGGATTTTTCGCAAGGGGGCACCATCCAATTCCCGAAGGAGCGGAAGTTCTGTTGACCTTACCTGGCGGAGAACCTATCACGTATATTGACAGGAATAGTACAAAGGGCACTATTTTGGTTCATGCAGGTAGTGACCTATTTGGTGCGATGAATGCGAGTGGAACGAAAAAGCGCATTGGTCCACAACTCATACAATGGGTACGGGATGAGTATTCAACGCTTCAGGAGAGAGGTGAAATGGGATGAGAAAAATTGCAGTCATCGATGGAGGCAGTTCGCAACATAATCGGACATATACCGAACCGAAATACAGAAAATACATTGAGAAACTTATTTATCTTCCCGATTTAGAAAAAACGTCTATAGATGAATTTGATGTAATCCTTCTTCCTTCCCAGTTGCATATGGGCCTACTCATGAAATCCATGAAGAAAATTATGGATTTTGCTGATGAGGGAGGGATCATCGTTTCCTTTGGACCACAGTTAAATGAATGGCTACCAGGCCATAATTGGGAATTCAGAGAAACGAACTTTTGGTGGTGGCTTGATAAGGATGCCAAAAGTGGTTTAGTGTTGCAACGTCCCGATCATGATTTATTCAGTCGCTATCTTACACTTGCCGATGCGACATGGCACCAACACGGGGTGTATTGGCCTCCGGCAGGGACAGATATCCTGGTTTCAACGGAAGATGGCGGAGCTGTCCTATACATCGACAAGGTTAGTACAAAAGGTACTTGGGTAATCATGACACTTGACCCCGACTATCATTACGGCTCATACTTCATGCCTGCGACCGAGAAATTCCTAGATGGATTTTTCCCTTGGCTTGCGGAAGGCGAAGTGTAAGAAGCAAAAAGATTATCATGAGTAATGGCTATGGAGAACAGCATCTCCGTAGCCATTTTTTTATAAAAAAACATGGAAGGAGTAGCGGATACATCTCTAGGTCGTCATTTGTCTTAAGCTTTTAAAGAACTCTTGTCCTATAACTTTTGTGATTCCTGTTTATCGATGAAATTAGGGTGGTATTAAAGAATAAGATACTTATTTAGCATACATACATCATGAAATGGACTATACATCGACTTTTATCGACAAGGTACTGGAGGGAAAGACAAGGATGAAAAAAGATAATGAACAAAGCAAGAACCAACAGTTGGAACAATATAGAGTGGATGATAACGGGAAAAAGATGACAACCAATCAAGGTTTGCGGGTTTCCGAAGATGAGCATTCTTTGAAGGCGGGTGACCGTGGTCCGACGTTGATGGAGGACTTTCATTTCCGTGAAAAAATGACTCATTTTGACCATGAGCGTATTCCTGAGCGAATTGTACATGCACGTGGATCAGGCGCACATGGTTATTTTCAGGTGTATGAGTCAATGAAGGAATTTACAAAGGCAAAATTTCTACAAGACCCTTCTGTTAAGACACCAGTATTCGTACGTTACTCGACTGTAGCGGGTTCACGCGGCTCAGCAGATTCCGTCCGGGATGTCCGTGGATTTTCAACGAAGTTTTACACCGAAGAGGGGAACTATGACCTGGTTGGGAATAATATCCCGGTATTTTTCATACAGGATGCGATTAAATTCCCCGATTTGATCCATGCTGTTAAACCAGAACCCCATAATGAAATACCTCAAGCTGCAAGCGCCCATGATACATTTTGGGATTTTGTTGCGAACAATGAAGAAACAGCCCACATGGTAATGTGGCATTTGTCGGATAGAGCCATTCCTAGAAGCTTTCGCATGATGGAAGGATTCGGTGTCCATACTTTCCGTTTTGTGAATGCAGAAGGCGTCTCCCATTTCGTCAAGTTCCATTGGAAGCCTGTTCTTGGTGTGAAATCCCTTGTATGGGACGAGGCTCAGAAGATTGCCGGGAAAAATTCTGATTTCCACCGTCAAGACTTGTGGGAAGCGATTGAAGCAGGAAATTACCCCGAGTTCGAATTTGGTGTGCAAATGATTAAGGAGGAAGATGAATTCAACTTCGACTTCGACATCCTAGATCCTACGAAACTATGGCCGGAAGAACAGATTCCAGTGAAAATTATCGGGAAAATGGTATTGAACCAAAATACGGATAATTTCTTCGCCGAGACGGAACAAATCGCTTTTCACCCTGGGCATGTCGTACCGGGCATTGATTTCTCCAATGATCCGTTGCTTCAAGGACGACTATTCTCGTATACAGATACCCAGCTTTCACGTTTGGGTGGACCGAATTTCCATGAGATTCCGATTAACCGCTCAGTAGCACCGGTTAACAATAATCAACGTGATGGTATGCATCGCATGACGATCAACCAAGGACAAGTCAGCTACCATAAAAATGGGCTAGCCAATAACTCTCCCGAACCTGCATCGGAAGCGGAAGGTGGATATGCTCACTACCAAGAGAAGGTAGATGGCCGAAAAGTGCGTCAGCGTAGTGAAAGCTTTAAAGATCATTACAGCCAAGCGAAACTATTCTGGAATAGTATGACGGACGTGGAAAAAGAACATATAATCGAAGCTTTCCATTTTGAAGTGGGTAAAGTGAAAAGTAAAGATCTCCAACAACAAATTGTTGAGATGTTCAGCAATGTGGACTTGAAATTGGCTGAAAAAATTGCGGAAGGAGTCGGTGTAAACCCTCCTACCAATAAAAATGAATCGGAAGTAGAATTGGCTTCACCGGCTTTAAGCCAGGAGCAAAATAAGATCATTACGCCTGCAACGCGTAAAGTGGCTGTATTGGCTGCCGATGGATTTAAGGGCTCTGAAATGGACCAAGTCATGGACGCATTTAAAACAGCTGGAATCATGGCTGAAATCATCAGTACGAATCGCGGAATGATTACGAGTGAAGAAGGGCAACAACTAGAGGTGAGTCAAAGCTTCCTGACTGCAGACTCGGTTTTATATGATGCCGTTTATGTGGCGGGTGGCAAGAAAAGCATTGAGCAATTGAAAGCTGTAAAAGATGCCATCTATTTTGTTGACGAAGCTTATAACCATTTCAAAGCGATTGGGGCAGGGACAGAAGCAGCCGATATTCTGATCCAGGCAGGAATACCAGCAGGTGATCCTATTACAGGAGTTGTCACGATTACTGCAGATGCAGAGGGTAAATCCACTGCTAGTTTCATTGAGGCGATTGCCCAACATCGACATTGGTCACGTGCACTATAAGAATACTCCACATGCAAAAGCCCAGACTGTATAGAGTCTGGGCTTTTCGCGTGTGGTTAAAGCGATTAAACCGCCTTTTCCTCAAAGATTGAAGCAATTCCAATAATGACATTTGTTGCTTTCACCATATTATCGACGGAGATGAATTCATATTTTCCATGGAAGTTTTCGCCGCCTGTAAAGATATTAGGGGTAGGCAGTCCCATATAAGAGAGCTGAGACCCATCTGTCCCTCCACGGATTGGAGAGATTTTTGGTTCAATCCCGAGCCTTTCCATGGCTTCGTATGCGATATCGACGATTTCTTTGACCGGTTCTATTTTTTCTTTCATATTGTAGTATTGGTCAGTCAATTCCAGTTTGACTTGTTCATGTCCATACTTATCACTTAACTCGGCGACAATTTGCTTGATGAAGTTTTTACGATCATTAAATTTTTGCTTATCGAAATCCCGGATGATATAGGATAGTTTAGTTTCTTCTACGTCTCCATGGAATGAGCTAAGATGATAAAAGCCTTCATATCCTTCTGTGTATTCCGGTGCTTCGTTAACAGGCAGTTTGCTATGTAGCTCCATGGCTATTTTAGCGGAGTTGACCATTTTTCCCTTGGCTGTGCCCGGGTGGATGTTCGTGCCCTTTATGGTAATCTTGGCAGACGCAGCATTAAAGCTTTCATATTCGAGTTCACCAAGCGGGCCACCGTCCACTGTGTAAGCAAATTGGGCATTGAAGGCTTCCACGTCAAATTTATGGGGACCTCTTCCAATTTCCTCATCGGGAGTGAAGGCCACGCGGATTTTTCCATGCTTGATTTCTGGATGTTGAAGTAAATAGTCCATAGCCGTCATGATCTCAGCGATGCCTGCTTTATTATCCGCCCCAAGAAGGGTTGTTCCATCCGTCGTGATTAATGTGTGTCCTTTGTAGTCATGAAGGGAGGGAAAGTCATCAGGTGATAGAATGACATTCAATGTTCTATGTAATAGGAGGTCACTACCATCATAGGCTTCAGTGATCTGAGGTTTCACATCTTTCCCTGTGAAATCCGTTGCCGTATCCACATGGGCCAGGAAGCCGATTGTCGGAACCTGCTTTTCTGAATTGGCAGGCAAAGTTGCCATGACATAACCATTTTCATCAATGGTGACATCGGACATTCCGATAGCTTGTAACTCCTCCACCAACTGTTGGGCTAAATGCAGTTGCCCAGCTGTGGAAGGACAACTGGAAACATCCTCGTTTGATTGTGTATCCACCTTCACATAAGATGTAAACCTCTCAATGATTTTATCTTTCATGATTCATCCAACTCCTTTTCCCTTATCTTACCATGGTTGCTGTGGATGGAGAAATCTTCGTGCATGCTTGAAATGGTGTAATGGGGGTTTCTTTTTCCATGAGAAACAACAGCAAAAACAGTAGGATGATGATGAACCTTACTGTTTTTGCTGTAGGAGGCAAATCACTTATTGATTGAGTGCCCATACGGATACGCTTTTTCCATGAACGGGAAACGTTGCATACCCATCTTCCTCTATCGTAATGTGATCATCTCTATGGAAGGTTAGGTCGGTCCAGATTTCACCGGCGCGGTGCTCGCCAACAAACATCCTTTTCTCACTGTTTTGATCGCTGTTGGAGACGACGACTGCACATCCCGATCCTTCTAGCTCTTCTACGCCTAGGCGTACCCAACCGATTGTATGGGGATCATCGAAATAATCCTTTTGCTCACCATAGGCTTTTTCATACCTTGCATGCAGGAGCCGGTCGATAATGTCTTTTTTACCGGGAACCGGGGAAGGACCGCCAATTCCATAGTAATCTCCATAAAAGACACAAGGGTAACCACAAAGTCTAAGCAGGATTAGGGCATATGCCGAGGGTTTGAACCAATCCTTAACCCATGATTCAAGTGATTCATGGGGCTGAGAGTCATGATTATCGACAAAAGTGACGGCTTGTGCCGGATTAGTTTGAACGAGGGTATGATCAAAGATGGTTGAGAGATCGAAGTCAGATCCTGCTTTTGAGGCTTCGTGAAATTTATAATGCAAGGAAACATCGAATAGGTTGAGGTCATGATTCGTTTGGTCTAAAAAAGTTTGACAGGCATTTACGTCTGCCTTCCAGAATTCACCCACCATAAAGAAATGTTCCTTTGTGTAAGGGATGAGTTCTTGTAAAAATTCATTGATGAATTCATAATCAATGTGCTTTACAGCATCTAAACGAAAACCATCGCATTTCAATGTGTCGACCATCCATTTTCCCCAGGTGATCATCTCCTGCCGAACTTCTGGAAGACTGTAGTCAATGTTGGCAAACATCAGGTAATCGTAGTTCCCAAATTCATTAATGACATGCTTACTCCAATGCTTATTTTCGCCTGTTATCCGGTAAACGCCCATTTTGTCATGTTTGGCGTCATAGTCTGTTCCATTAAAATGAGTATGGTCCCATTTAAAAGAGGAGTACTGATTATTACGTCCGGGAAAATCGAATGTTGTCCATCCCTCTATTTCAAATGGTTCCGATATGTCTTCCATCCTGTTCTCTGGATTGACTTCGATGACTTCGAACTTTTCAGTGCCATCAGCCCCAGCTTTATGGTTCATGACCAGGTCGATATATACGCATAGCCCGTAGTTATGACAGGCGGCAATCGCCTGATGCAATTCTTCCTTTGTCCCGTATTTTGTACGCACGGTTCCTTTTTGGTCGAATTCACCCAAATCGTACCCGTCATAAATACCATACCCATTATCCTCTAGGGATTGGCCCTTTGTAACAGGTGGAAGCCATATACAGTCAATTCCTGTATCCTTCAATTTCAGGGCCGCGTATTTCAATCTTTCCCAGTGCTTTCCATCCGCTTCTAAATGCCACTCGAAAAATTGCATCATCGTATGATTTCTTTTCATTCTTTCCCCCCTGACACCGACACGTTTGACAAGATACATATAGAACGATCGGAAAAGTGATAATGGAAATCTTTACCCTTTATAGAAAAATAATAAACAACTGAAAATGTTTAGATGAAAATAAAATTCACCCTCCTATTATTTTACTACCTTGTAATAAAAATGGATATAGCGTTTCGGCTTGAAAAAAAATAAGGCGAAGTTATAGAGATTGGGCTTCTCCCTATTGTCGTATGTTTGCAACTTGGAAAAAGGCATCCCAAACTCGGGATACCTGATTGTGATGAAGTTATAAACGATTATCCCTTTCTTCCTCTGCGTCTAAAGGAGTGAGCAAAGGCTATCGCACCGAATAGTAATAAAAGGAGGGCAGATGATAGAATGATGGTTTCCTTGGAATAGCTACTGTTAATTCCACCACGTGAATCCAAATCTCGATTCATACCAGGAGGCTGCATGGCCATACCATTTTCATCATTTCCCATGTTAGGAGCGGCACCGCACAGTTCATAAATGATTCATATATCCCACCCAATCGAGTGAGAAACCGACGAGTTTGTTGAAAACAGCGAAAGAAAAAGATCATCGATATGCATCCTAGGACAGGATTTAGAAAGGTAATCACATTTTACTCAGTGTAAATTTTAAAGGATGGTAGATTGTGTTACACTTTTTAGTTATTTATACCTACTAATTGCTAAGATAATAGGACTTGCCGTTCATATAAAATGATGATAAGCTAATGTGGAAACGGTTACAGATAACACATTGAGGTGAATGTATTGGCGACTATTCGGGATGTTGCGAAGGAAGCGGGATTTTCCGTAGCGACGGTTTCTAGAGTGATAAATGACAGCGGGTACGCACATGAAGATACAAGAAAAGCCGTCATGTTAGCTGTGGAAAAATTGAATTATAAGCCGAATGAGGTGGCTAGATCCCTCTATAAACGTAAATCTAAATTGGTAGGCCTTATTTTACCTGACATTACGAACCCCTTCTTTCCTGAGATGGCAAGGGGAGTAGAAGATTATCTCCAACAATATGGGTATCGGTTAATCTTTGGCAATAGTGATGAGAAGAGAAGTAAGGAAATGGAATATATAGATACTTTTTTGCAAAACAATGTAGTGGGAATGATTGCTTCTACAAGTGAGATAGGAAATGAAAGTTTTAGCAACCTGGAAATCCCCGTCGTCTTGCTGGACCGGACGGTAGAGGGACTGCCCGCGGTTTATTCCGACCAAAGGGCGGGTGGCCAACTGGCGGCCCGAATATTGATAGATAGAGGAAGTAAGGACATCGTTTTAATCAGGGGTCCTGTTGAAATAAAACCTGTGTATGACCGGTATGTAGCGGCAATGGAAGAGTTAAGGCTTGCAAAGGTGAAGTTCCATGTTGTGGACTCGCCGCTTACCATTCAAGGTGGTCAGGTCTGTGCGCAAGAATTATTTGAAAAATATCCACATGTAGATGGAGTCATTGCTTGTAATGATATAGTGGCAGCAGCGATTTTACAGGAGATCTTAAAAAGAGAAAAACGCATCCCTGATGACATCCAATTGATTGGGTACGATGATATTGCCTTCACAGCATTATTACACCCGCCTCTGTCGACTATTCGGCAGCCAGCTTATGAGATGGGAAAACAGGCAGCAGAGTTATTGATTAAAAGAATCAATCAGGAAGTAATAGAAGAGACACATAGAAAGCTTCCAGTTACATTTGTTGAAAGACTAACTACGAGAAAGAAGGCGGAGTCATGATAAAAATAGCAGTAGTCGGAAGTTCCTCGATGGACTTAGTCGTTACATCGCCTAAGCGTCCAATCGCAGGCGAAACGGTCCTTGGGGATTCTTTTGTAACAGTTCCAGGTGGAAAAGGAGCCAATCAAGCCGTTGCAGCAGCCCGTTTGGGTGCTGAAGTAACGATGGTCGGTTGTGTAGGAGATGATTTTTACGGAGAAATTATCCTCGAAAATTTAAAAAATAACGGCGTTTTTACCAATTTTGTGGAACCGGTTGCAGGTGAAGCTTCCGGAACTGCCCATATAACGCTTTCAGAGGGAGATAATAGCATTATAGTTGTTAAAGGTGCTAATGATTCCATCACCCCCGATTATGTCAAAAAGGCAATGAAAATTATAGAAGGGAGCGATATCGTCCTGGTTCAACAAGAAATACCGGAGGAAACTGTGGAGTTTCTTGCTGAATTATGTGAAAAGCTCCAGAAAAAATTACTGTTGAACCCTGCACCTGCACGTGAGATTAGTGAGCTTGTTATTCAGCGCTCATCCTTCATCACCCCGAATGAGCACGAATTCGACATTCTTTTCAAGGGAAGGGATCGGAGTGAAGTTTTGGCCGAATATCCTAATAAATTGTTTATCACAGAAGGGAAAGACGGAGTACGCTATTTCGATGGGGAACAAGAGAGAGTGGTTCCAAGTTTCGTGGTCGAGGCAGTCGATACAACAGGGGCCGGGGATACGTTTAATGCCGCCTTTGCTGTGGCTGTTGCAGAAGGGAAAGGTTTCGAAGAGTGTTTGCTCTTTGCTAACCGAGCAGCCTCTATTTCAGTAACGAAGTTTGGCGCGCAGGGCGGTATGCCGACAAGGGAAGAAGTCGAAGGGAGCTTTAATTCATGAAGCGTCATGGAATCATCAATAGTTCAATCGCCAAGGTACTAGTCGATCTTGGACATACAGATTATATCGTCATTGGAGATGCAGGCCTGCCAGTTCCTGAGGGAGTGCTCAAAATAGATGTAGCATTAACACCGGGAACACCTTCTTTTCAAGATGTCGTTCGTGCCGTTCACGACGATATGGTTATTGAAAAGGTAATTGCGGCTAATGAAATCATAGAAAAAAATCCAGAACAGCATCTTTTCATGAAACAAGAATTCGGAGAATCGATTGATTATATTTCCCACGAGGAATTCAAAGTATTGACGCGTAAAGCAAAGGCAGTCATCCGTACAGGAGAAACGACGCCGTATTCCAATTGCATTTTGCAGTCTGGCGTATTCTTTTAACGAAATGAGGTGAAAAGTATGCAAATTGAAATGAGTAATATCTATAAGGCATTTGGCCAGAACAAGGTATTAGAGGGCGTACAGTTTTCTTTAGAGGCAGGGGAAGTCCACGCACTTATGGGGGAAAACGGAGCCGGAAAGTCAACCTTGATGAATATTTTGACCGGACTTCATAAACATGACCAGGGAACAATCATGATCAATGGCAAAGAGGTTTCCTTCAAGGACTCGAAGGAAGCGGAAAAAGCAGGATTGGCCTTTATCCGACAAGAGTTGAATATCTGGCCAGAAATGACGGTATTAGAAAACCTATTCATCGGTAAGGAAATGGTCAATGCTTTCGGTGTGTTGAAAAACAAACAAATGAAGGCTAAAGCCAATGAGATTTTTAAGACGCTTAATATTTCGCTTCCTTTTGATAAAGAAGCCGGTCTTTGCTCAGTTGGCGAACAGCAGATGATAGAGATTGCTAAAGCGCTGATGACGGATGCTGAGGTCATCATCATGGATGAACCAACCGCCGCCTTGACCGATCGGGAAATTGAGAAGTTGTTTGAAGTGATGAAAGGCCTAATAAAAAAAGGAGTATCACTTGTTTATATTTCTCATCGGATGGAAGAGATTTTTGCCATTTGTGACCGGATCACAGTCATGCGTGACGGTAAAACAGTGGATACCAAAAGAATCATAGATACCAATTTTGATGAAGTGGTCCAGAAGATGGTCGGTCGTGAGCTAGAGGACCGTTTCCCTCATCGTGAGGCATCCCCTGGAGAAGTGGTACTTGAAGTGAATGCACTCACTAAAAAAGGACTCTTTGAAGATATTCATTTTGCTGTCCGTCAAGGTGAAATTGTGGGTGTAGCCGGGTTAATGGGAGCAGGAAGAACGGAAATCATGCGTGCCATTTTCGGAATTGATCAAATAGGTAGTGGAGAGTTAAAGATAGAGGGTAAAAAGGTAGCCATACGTAAACCTACAGATGCAGTACGGCATGGTTTAGCCTTCATCACGGAAAATCGTAAAGAAGAAGGGTTGATCCTGGACTTTTCTATCCGCGAAAATATCGGCCTTCCAAACCTAAAGAGCTTTGCCCCTAACGGAATTGTAAAGACAGCTGATGAGAAAAAATTTGCGGAGATGATGGTCAAGCGTCTTCACGTGAAAACATCGTCTACAGAAGCGATTATTGGCAACTTATCTGGAGGAAATCAACAAAAAGTGGTCATTGCCAAATGGATTGGAACTTCTCCTAAAGTGTTGATCATGGATGAGCCGACAAGGGGAATCGATGTCGGAGCGAAACGTGAAATATATGAATTGATGAATGAATTAACAGAACGAGGCATCGCCATCATTATGGTTTCGTCAGAACTTCCTGAAATTGTGGGAATGAGTGACAGAGTTCTTGTTGTACACGAAGGTAAAATTGCCGGGGAATTGATGAAGAAGGAAGCAACACAAGAAAAAATTATGGCATTGGCAACAGGAGGAAACTAGGATGAAACTTGAGGCTGCAGGGAAAACTGGAATCTGGCAGAAATTTGGTCCATTACTTGCTTTGATTCTTTTATTTATCGTAATAACCGTTTTAAACCCATCATTCATGGAACCGAGTAACATCTTGAATCTATTGCGTCAAACCTCCATTAATGCATTGATTGCGTTTGGGATGACCTTCATTATTTTGACTGGCGGAATTGATCTGTCGGTCGGCTCCATTCTAGCACTATCCAGTGCACTTATGGCTGGCATGATGGTTTCAGGATTGGACCCTATTTTAGCTATATTAGTAGGCGTTTTATTAGGTACCATAATGGGTGTGATTAATGGGATTCTTATCTCGAAAGGAAAAATGGCGCCTTTCATTGTCACATTGGCAACGATGACCATTTTCCGTGGATTAACGCTTGTGTATACAGATGGTAAGCCGATTACGGGTATTGGTGACTCTTTGATGTTCCAATTGTTTGGTAGGGGATATTTCTTTGGAATTCCTGTTCCAGCGGTTGTGATGATCATCGCTTTCATCATTCTCTGGTTCTTGCTCCATAAAACATCATTTGGACGTAAGACGTATGCAATAGGTGGAAATGAGAAGGCTTCACGTATCTCTGGAATTAAAGTGGACCGGGTCAAGGTAGCTATTTATGGGCTTGCAGGCACAATGGCAGCGCTTGCCGGTGCCATTCTAACATCTCGTTTGAATTCAGCACAGCCGACTGCCGGTCAATCCTACGAAATGGATGCCATTGCTGCCGTTGTATTAGGCGGGACAAGCCTATCAGGAGGAAAGGGCCGGATGTTCGGTACGCTAGTCGGTGTCTTGATTATCGGTACATTGAACAACGGAATGAATTTACTTGGTGTGTCCTCTTTCTACCAGCAAGTCGTAAAGGGCGCAGTTATATTGGTTGCTGTTTTACTTGATCGTAAAAAATCATAAGTAGAGGTGTATCAAAATGAAAAAGGTTCTTTCGTTATTCATGGTTCTGTCTTTAGTGGTATTAGCAGCATGTTCAATGGAATCGGGATTCAATGATAATAAAAAAGAAGTAAAAGAGTCCATGAAAGACGTGAAGGTTGGAGTCAGCATATCTACATTAAATAATCCTTTCTTCGTTGCGTTGAAAGATGGGATTGAAAAAGAAGCGAAGGCAAAAGGCATGAAAGTGTCAGTGGTCGATGCACAAGATGATACAGCGAAACAAATAAGCGGGATTGAAGATTTAATTCTTCAAAACGTCGATATACTACTCGTCAACCCTACGGATTCGGCTGCGATTTCATCAGCGGTTCAATCGGCTAATGAAGCGGGCATTCCCGTCATAACAATTGACCGTTCTTCCGAGGAAGGCGACATTGAAACGTTCATTGCTTCAGATAATGTAGCCGGCGGAGAGACAGCGGCTGAATATCTTGTTAAACAACTTGGAGAACAGGCAAAAGTTGTGGAATTAGAAGGGGTTTCTGGAGCATCTGCAACGCGTGAGCGGGGGAAAGGGTTCCATAACATCGCAGATGAGCAATTAGATGTTCTGACAAGCCAAACGGCTGAATTTGACCGTACAAAAGGGCTTAACGTTATGGAAAACATCCTGCAAGGGAAAAAAGACATCCAAGCGGTCTTTGCTCATAATGATGAAATGGCATTAGGAGCAGTAGAGGCAATCAAAGCGGCCGGAAAAGACGTCATTGTCGTTGGTTTTGATGGAAACGAGGATGCTCTAAAAGCGGTTGAAAACGGTGAATTACAAGCAACCGTTGCTCAACAACCGGTCCTTATCGGTGAAGAAGCAGTTCATGCGGCTGAAAAAGTCCTGAAAGGCGAAAAAGTGGATAGTACGATTTCTGTTCCATTGAAGCTAGTGACTAAGGAATAAAAGTGTATGTAATAAAGGAGAGTGCCGGTATTTTGTCCGGCACTCTCCTTTGTTGTGGGATGTTACAATGAAGAGGAGGCGGTCTTTGGACCGCCTCCTTCACTAGCTCTTAGAGTATTCCCTGAGTCATCATAGCGTCTGCTACTTTAAGGAATCCTGCAATGTTGGCACCGACAACTAAGTTGCCTGGAACACCATATGCTTCAGCTGCTTCTATACTATTTTTGTAAATATTTTTCATGATGCCATGCAGTTTTTCGTCGACTTCTTCAAACGTCCAAGGCATTCTGGCACTATTTTGTGCCATTTCAAGGGCTGAAACAGCTACGCCACCTGCATTGGCAGCTTTAGCTGGACCAAAGAGGACACCATTGTTAAGGAATACGTCAATCGCTTCAAGGGTAGAAGGCATGTTAGCACCTTCGCCGACCGCTTTTACATTGTTTTTGATCAGCAGTTTTGCTGCATCTTCATCAATTTCATTCTGTGTTGCACAAGGAAGGGCGATGTCGCATGGGATAGACCAAATTCCGTAACTGCCTTCAGTGTATTCCGCTTCAGGATGAACACTAACATAATCACATAGGCGTTTCCGTTCTACTTCTTTTAGTCGCTTAATCGTATCTAGGTTTAGACCGTTTTTATCATAAATGTATCCATTGGAATCACTGCAAGCGACTACTCTGGCACCTAATTGTGTTGCTTTTTCAATCGCATAGATGGAAACATTACCAGATCCCGAGATGACAACAGTACTGCCGTTGAATTGTAGTCCTTTATCTTTTAGCATTTCTTCAACGAAGTAAACCGTTCCATAGCCGGTTGCTTCTGTACGTGCTAGACTGCCTCCGTAACTAATGCCTTTACCGGTTAAAACGCCGGCATGGTAGCTTCCCTGCATTTTCTTATACTGACCGAACAGATACCCGATCTCTCTGGCTCCCACTCCGATATCCCCAGCCGGTACGTCGGTGTCTGGTCCTATATGTAATCCAAGTTCTGACATGAAGCTTTGGCAGAAACGCATGATTTCACCATCTGATTTTCCTTTTGGATCAAAGTCGGCGCCACCTTTACCTCCGCCGATCGGTTGACCTGTTAAAGAGTTTTTAAAGATTTGTTCAAATCCTAGAAACTTGATGATGCTTGCATTTACCGTTGGATGGAAACGTAGGCCGCCTTTATAGGGTCCGATTGCGTTATTGAATTGTACGCGGAAACCTCGATTCACGTGTACATTACCTAGGTCATCGACCCAAGGGACACGGAAGGTGATCATTCTCTCTGGTTCAACGATCCGCTCTAGTATCCCGTTTTTCATATAATCCGGATGTTGTGCAAATACCGGTACCAACGAAAGGAAGATTTCCTTTACAGCTTGTTGGAATTCACTTTCGTGGGGATTGCGTTCTTTCACTTTTGCATATACGTCGCTTACGTATTCTTTTGCAACTTGCAATTCATCTTGCTGGATTTCTTGGGATGTTATCATCTTCATTTAGCTCCCTTTTTTTTGTTATTTAGTAAAATAATTATAAGTAGTATTATCGATGGGTTCTTATGTGATAGTTTCATGATATAATTTAAATTCTAAAAGAACAATCTGAATATTAGATAAATTACATGCTGTTTTGATATGAAAGAAGGAACCAACATTGGAATTAAGACAAATCGAGTACTTCATTGAAGTGGCAAAACGAGAACATATGACTGAAGCAGCCGTGGCGTTGCATGTGGCCCAATCTGCGGTTAGTCGTCAAATATATAATTTAGAAGAAGAACTGGGTGTGCAGTTATTTATCCGTGAAGGACGGAAAATCAAGCTGACCCCCATAGGAAATACCTTTCTCATACATATGCAGAAGGCAGTCGACATGATTGAACGGGCAAAACGGGAGATGGCTGAAAGCTTGGATCCGGAAAAGGGAACGATTCGGATCGGTTTTCCGAGTAGTTTAGCTTCCTATATATTGCCAAAGGTCATTTCTGACTTCAGGGAAATATACCCGCAAGCTAAATTCACATTAAAACAAGGATCCTATCGCTACTTAATAGATTCTGTAATAAAAGGAAATATCAATATGGCCTTGATAGGTCCGTTACCACCGAATGAAAAGAAAATTCATGGAGAAACGTTATTTATTGAACAGCTAGTTGCCCTTCTATCGGAAAATCATCCATTGGCAAAGAGGAAGTCCATCAAGTTAAATGAATTACAGGGAAACCCATTCATTGTCTACCCTAAGGGATATGTTCTGCGGGAACTGGTCATGAAGGCGTGTAAGCTTAACGGCTTTGAGCCGGAGGTTGCCTTCGAAGGGAAAGACACCGATGCTATTAAAGGGTTGGTGGCAGCCGGGCTTGGCGTCACGCTGATACCTGAAATTTCTTTGATTGATAGCCTGCCTCGCTTCACGGTGAGATTGCCTTTAGAGGAACCTTCCGTAACACGTGCAGTTGGTGTTATCATTCCTACTGAAAGAGAATTAATGCCAACGGAAAAGTTATTTTATAAATTTCTTAGAGAAACCTTTGCTACCCTTGAAGGCTTTCAATAGTAGGAAAGGTAAGGACATAAACCTAAAAAAGGAGAATCCGCTGTAAAGTGGTTCTCTTTTTTGTTAGGAAAGAAAAAATCGTCTATTATAGTGAAATAACTAAGAAATCGGAGGAGTGAAGGGATTGATTATATGGATAATTTAACCATAAACCTTGTGCCAAATAGTCATGAAGATAATAAGTGGAAGCGAAATGGTTAGCGCTAAATGAAGAAATCATTCCTTTTTGTAAGCGTTTTTATTTTATTAGAATATAAATCCTGTTTACATTGTCAGAATATTCGTGTTACTATACGAACAAGCTCAATTAATGAAGGAGAAAATCAATTGTCTAACCTCTATCTTACGATGGATAGTTTGGGGTATATTCTACCTTTTATATAGGCTTAGCGTAGTCAGTTTTTTATTTGATATTTAATATTAGAATATTTAAAAAATAGGAGTGGAATCCAGTGAGCAGAAAAGAATACATCACAGAACGAATGTATAAGGCTTCAACGGGAATCGCTAATGCTGTATTGGTAACATTAGGGATCGGTTTATTGTTTGAATCAATAGGAGGGTATTTAGACTGGGAAGTCTTCCTTGCAATCGGCGGGGCTACTAAGGTCTTGTTGGCACCAGCTTTAGGAGCTGGAATAGCATACCAACTCGGGGGTAATTCGTTGGTCATCTTTAGTGCGATGGCTTCAAGTGCGGTCGGTGGAGCTGCAATTAACCGAACGGCAGAGGGGGCTTTTACGATTGTCACCGGTCAGCCGATCAGTGCTGTTCTGGCTGCATTGATTGCCACGTATGTCGGTAAACGTTTGATAGGGAAAACCAAGTTGGATATCATGGCCATCCCGTTGGCTGCTGTCCTTGTCGGAGGGGTGTCAGGTTATGGACTTGCGCTTGTTACGACACCGTTACTGACTTGGTTAAGCGGTCAAATTACCGCCGCTGTTTCCGGTTCTCCTTTAATTGGTTCCATGGTCATTGCGTTAGTCTTTAGCATTTTATTGATGACACCGGCTTCTTCCGCTGCTTTAGCAATTGCGCTCCAGTTGGATCCCGTTTCTAGTGCGGCAGCGTTAA
The DNA here is from genome assembly GCF_050272735.1 of Peribacillus sp. NPDC046944. Taxonomy (NCBI): domain Bacteria; kingdom Bacillati; phylum Bacillota; class Bacilli; order Caryophanales; family Bacillaceae; genus Peribacillus; species Peribacillus sp. NPDC046944. The sequence goes on along the minus strand of NZ_JBNNML010000002.1, from coordinate 151,132 downwards.
TTGGGTGCACTGTTCAGTTTGTTGGCTTTACTGTCATGTCTTATAAAGATAATGATATGGGCGGTTTTCTAGCCCAGATGGTCGTGACTCCAAAGGTTCAATTTCCCAACTTAATAAAGAATCCGTTATACGTCATTCCGCCATTCGTGGCAGCTATTGTCTGTGCTCCAATTGCCACGATGGTCTTTGATTTTCAAGTGTCTTATGAGCTTGGAGGAATGGGGCTAAGCTCCTTAATCGCTCCGATTGCCGTACTGACGGGTCAAGGGTTGTATACGTTTCTTATCTATGTGGCAGTAGGGATGGTGCTGCCCGCCTTAATTACCATCGTTTTACACCGGGCCTTGAAAGTGATGGGGAAAGCCCATGCCGGGGACCTTCACTTGAAAATCTCATGAATCGATAGAGTTTTAGAAACCAGCTTGGTCAGGGAACCAAGCTGGTTTTTATTTATGTGGGGATTAGGGTAAAATGGGGAGGAAAGCAATACCAAAGATAGGATGATATATTTGATAAAAGAAATAGATGTAAAAGTTAAAACTAAATTCGTAAGTAAAATCGCAAAAGGCTATCCTCTGATTGCCAAGGAGGCGATTGGCAACCTCAATGACCTTCAGGAAGAAGGATGCTTGTTGCGATTGGTCGACGAAAACAATCGCTTTCTTGCCAAGGGCTATTATGGAAGACAGAATAAAGGCTATGGATGGGTGTTGACGCACAAAGAGGGCGAAAACATTGACCAGGAGTTTTTCAATCAAAAAATCCAGGCTGCTTATGACTATCGAAAGCCTTTCTTCAAAGATAACGAAACGACGGCATTCCGCTTCTTCAATGGTGAGGGAGATGGAGTTGGTGGGATAATCATTGATCACTACGAGGGCAACTATGTCATCAACTGGTATAGCAAGGGAATCTATTCATTTAAAGACTATATTATTAAAGCCTTGCAGAATACGGTCAATGTCAAATCCATCTATCAGAAGAAACGCTTTGATACAAAGGGACAATATGTAGAGGAAGATGACTTTGTCATGGGTGTGCAGCCGGAATTTCCACTTATCGTCAAGGAAAATGGTGTTCAATTTGCGGTTTACCTGAACGATGGAGCAATGGTAGGCGTTTTCCTCGATCAACGTGATGTTAGAAGGACCATCAGGGATAAGTATGCAAAAGGGAAAACTGTCTTGAATATGTTCTCTTACACCGGTGCCTTCTCTGTATTTGCAGCTTTAGGCGGTGCCATTAAAACGACAAGTGTGGACTTGGCTAACCGCAGTTTGCCTAAAACGATTGAACAATTTAACGTGAATGGAATTGATCCAGAAGCGCAGAACATCGTCGTAATGGATGTATTTAATTACTTTAAGTATGCGATGAAGAAAGCTCTGAAATTTGATATAGTCATCCTGGATCCGCCGAGTTTTGCCAAATCAAAGAAGTTTACCTTTAGTGCTGGTAAAGACTATACGAACTTATTGAAAGATGCTATTGCCATTACAGAGGACAATGGAGTGATTATTGCATCTACGAACTGTAGCACCTTTGATATGAAAAAATTCAAAAGCTTCATTGACGCGGCATTTAGAGAAATGAATGGAAAATATGAATTGATGGAAGAGTTCACGCTCCCCACCGATTTTAGAACAAATTCGAACTTCAAAGAGGGCAATTATTTAAAAGTGGCATTTATCAAGAAAATCAAAGGATGAAATCCCTATGTAGGTATGCAACGGTCTGGAATAAGACTGTGCATACCTTTTTTATGTATCGAATAGGAATGAAATTAGTCGTATATAGTCGGTTCATCATACTTTCTGTTTATCAATGAAGGATAAGCATATTTTGGCCGAATGCTAGAAGCGATGAAGAATTGAGCTGTATAGTAGGTAAGCATGATCAGGGGACCGGCAAAGGTAATATCTTCGACGAATTTATTCCAGGATAAAATGGAGTCTGAAATGACAAACAGCAAACCACCGATAATGGCGGCTGCCTTCCCAGTCATGAATGCGGTCCAGCCCATGATGGAAATCACGGTTATATAGCAAATGACGGGAATGATCAAACTGCTCTCCCCCTTCTCAGTCAAAGAAAGAACTATTTCCCGGCCAATCCAAGTGGAATAGACCCCAATGGGAAGAATGCTTGCCATGCGCAGCCATGAAAAATTCCACTGGTTCAAGAATGCGGCAATATAGAAGATGTGTCCAATCAAGAAAGCCGTTAGGCCAATAACAAACCAGATTAATAAGCCGTCACCTAGCATGCAAAAGAATAGACCAAGTAATACAAGTTGTTGATAGCGGGTCATACGATCCATATTTTTGGTGTAGGCATAAAACAGGATCAATATCATGGGGATAATCTTGAATAGAATCTTTATAGCTAACGGTTCTTCAGGTATGAAAAATATATAGAGTAAGCCCATGATAAGAATTCCAGCAGGCAGCCACTTATTCAATATTCTACCCCTCCTCGCGTTCTTTCTCCTTTAATTCGATTTAAGGAAGGGAAAATCCTTTTCTGCTGAAAACTTGTTAGAAGACAATTAAGGAATAAAAAAATAGACTCCAAATCTCTTGGAGTCTATTTCATACGAAGCTTATATAGTAGGATCCTCTTTTACAAAGGCCTGTTTTACCCAGTTCTTACCCTCGACAAGCCGTGTGACAAGCATAGCGCACACGGTATTCCCTGTTGAGTTTAGAAGTGTAGCGGGTGCATCGATAATGGTAGAGATGACAGCAATAATTGGTAAGACTTCGATAGGGAAGCCAAACACGCTTAGAATCAACATTTCCCCAATCATGCCACCTCCAGGAATGGCGCCCATGACCGCACCGACTAAAAAGGCCACGGCAAGGATGCTTAGAATGCTGGAAATACTCGTCATATCTTTGCCGAATAGGGTGAAAAGGAAAACAATCTTCAAGACACCACCAAATACAGAACCATCTTTATGTGTGTTGGCCCCAAGTGGGATGATTGTTTCGGCAATATCCTTTGGTACACCCATTTTTCGGACGTATTCCAAGTTGACTGGAATCGAAGCCGCACTCGAGCAGGTAGCGATGGCTGTAATGGAAGGCGTGAATGCGTTTTTCCAGAACAATTTAATACCCTCTTTGCCACCAGCAAGAAAGGCATATAGAGTGAAGAACCCAAAATAATAGATCACGGTCAAAATGAGATAAAGAACGAATGTGCGTGCATAGCCTTCTAAAATTTGTGGTCCAAGCTGACCGATGATGGAAGCGAAGTAAGCGCCTAGACCAATCGGTGCATAATACATGACAATTTTAACGACTTTCATCATCACAGCCGTACCAGCTGATAAAAACACAGTAATCGGTTTGGCTTTTTCGCCGACTAATGCGGTGGAAAGTCCAATTAAAACAGAGAAGACAATTAACTGTAGCATATTGCTTCTTGAGAACAGTTCGGGAAAGTCGGAGACCGTAACCGTTTGAACGAGCTGGCTAAGTAATGAAACCTCTTCAACAGGCTCCTGTGAACCACCATTTTCCATTAGTTCTTTAATCGCAGTGGTATCTGTGCCTTCCAATGGATTGATGATAGTTGTCCCAACGAAGCCAATTACGGCAGCCAGCGCAGCTGTTGCTAAGAAAACGAAGACGATGCTGCCCATGATTTTCCCTAGACGATTCATCCCATTCATATTGGCGATGGCCGAAGAGATACTGAAAAATACCAGTGGCACAATTATTGTGAACATTAAATTTAGAAATAAGTCCCCCAGCGGCTGGATGATGGAGGTCTTCTCTCCAAATATCAGACCAGCTATACCGCCAATAATAATTGCCGTCAGCAATATTAGTGAGGATCGATAGTTTTTAAAGAAGCTTTTCATGAAATATTCCTTCCTTTCAGGATGTGGCTAACAATAATTACACGCTCAATTATCAGCTTTAGAGCGTAGTTTGACAATAATTAATTAAAGGAAGTTTAGTTAAAAGAATAATCAGATAAAAATAGTGCGGTGAGTTAGCAGTTGGCATTTGAGAAATCTCTCATGTGTTATGTAACAATAAATATCAGAATCTTTGTGAAAATATGTAGGCCTAGGGGGCAATTTGGTTGACCATGTACGGATTAGAAAAGGTGAATTCGATAAAACACTGAAATAGCAAGGAGATATGTTCCATTGGCCAACGAGGTGGATATGCCTGTTACCAAGTACCGTGGATGTTGGGGCAGTTGAAAGTAGTGGGATTCCAGTCTTTAAGAACCAGCCCTTGCAGGATGTAGAAGGCTTGATGAGGTTACTAGGTGGAAAAGGGGGTACCCTTCGATTAGCGTAATGAGGAATATAAATAATAGGGAGAGATTTGTTAGAATAATCGGCTTATTTAGGAAGGGTTAGCTATATCCTTTTTTCGAAAATTAGGCTATCATGGAATGAATTTGGAAGGGTTAGTTTTTACTTATAAAGCAAGCATTTCCTATATAGGAAGTAATGGAGAGGATACGATGGAAAGTCAGTTTCAGACGAATGAAATTATAGATGTTTGTTTGCTTGCAGGGAAAATCATGCTCCAAAACGGGGCGGAAACCTCCAGGGTGGAAGATACGATGGTTAGGATAGCGGCCGCTTTTGGTTGTGATGAATCGCATAGCTTTTCAACGCCGACAGGAATTATCTTCTCCTTGGATGGGGAACACCCCGCCTCTAAGCTAATCAGGGTTTCCCAAAGGTCCACTGATTTACACAAGGTGACGTTAGTGAACAGCATTTCCCGTAGCATATCAAGTCGGGAAATGACGCCACAGCAAGCTTATTCCCGTCTGAAGGAAATAGAAAAGGAAGGCATGGGGTATTCCGTGTGGGTACAGATTTTTGCAGCCTTCATATCAAGTGGTTGTTTTTTAATTATGTTCCAAGGACAGTGGAGTGATTTTATCTGGTCGTGTATCGCCGGAGGGTTAGGGTTTTCTTGCCTGCTGTATTTGCATTGGTTATTGGAGGTCCGTTTTTTTGCCGAGTTTATCGCTTCGTTAGTTGTGGGCATGGCCGCCATGTTATTTGTGCAATTAGGTTTGGGTAGTCAGTTGGATAAGATCATTATTGGAGCCGTGATGCCACTTGTGCCGGGATTATTAATTACGAATGCAGCAAGGGATTTAATTGCAGGGCATTTAGTTTCAGGGCTGTCCAAAGGAGCAGATGCAGGTTTGACCGCCTTGGCCATTGGTACTGGGATTGCGGTTGCCTTTGTTTTCCTATGATGTTGGGGAGGTAGAAAAATGATTGCACAGTTAATTACAAGTTTTATTGCCTCTGCTGCATTTGGAGTCATTTTCAATGTGCCAAAAAAATCGTTGATTCAATGTGGTACGGTTGGAATGGTAGGTTGGTTTCTCTATTATTATCTGGTCGAAAATGAGATAAATAGCATTGCTGCTACATTGGCAGCGGCATTCCTCGTAGCAGTTATCAGCCAATATTTTGCGAAGAGGTATAAAACACCGATTACAATCTTTAATGTGTCAGGGATTATCCCACTCGTACCTGGGGGACTATCCTATGATGCGATGAAGCATTTTGTGGAAAATGATTTCAATATGGCCGTCCAGCTGGCAGCAAAAGCATTTATGCTAGCAGGGGCGATTGCCATGGGTTTGATTTTTGCTGAGGTTATGAATCAATTAGTGAATAAATACAATAAAAGAAAATTAAAGAGGCTAAATAAGATATAGAAATAGCTGGAATGTTACCAAATAGGAAAAGAGGGGAAAAATGATCCCCCTCTTTTCCTATTTGGGTTAAATTGAATCCTTCATCCCCGTATTAGCCTTGACTAATATTTCATCATATTTCTTGGCATCCGCTTTTTTACTGGACAACAAGGTTCCTACGATTGCAGCGATAAAGCCAATCGGGATGGAGATGATTCCTGGATTTTCAAGAGGAAAGAGCGGATTCCCTACAAAGATAGCATTCCCATCCGGAGACCAGACATTCGGGCTTAAGAACACGAGCAACAGGGAGCTGACTAGGCCGACAAGCATGCCTGTGACTGCTCCGGCTGTGTTGAAGCGTTTCCAGAATACCGTAAAGAGAATGATGGGAAGATTGGCGCTAGCGGCAACGGCAAAGGCAAGGGATACAAGGAAGGCAACATTCATATTTTGGGCAAATAGAGCAAGGATGATGGAAAGGATGGACACACCGATGGATGCCCAACGAGCGGCTACGACTTGTTCTTTATCAGTGGCTTCACCTTTACGAATGATATGACCATAAAAATCATGGGCAAAGGCGGAGGCGGCAGATAGAACAAGACCGGCCACAACCGCTAAGATGGTAGCAAAAGCAACGGCTGATACAAAGGCGAAAAGGAAATCTCCGCCTAGGGCTTCAGCAAGCAAGGGAGCAGCCATATTGCCAGCAGAATTCGCTCCAACGATTTTGTCATATCCTACGAAGGCTGCTGCCCCGAATCCAAGGAATATGGTCATGATATAGAAAATTCCAATGATCCATGTAGCATAGACCACGGACTTTCGCGCAGTGATGGCATCTTTCACTGTAAAGAATCGAATGAGTATATGCGGAAGTCCAGCCGTTCCTAGCACGAGGGCCAGATTGAGTGATAAAGTGTCCAATGGATCCTTAAACTTGTTTCCTGGGTTCAGGAAATCACCTCCGAGAGGAGTGGCTGTTTTCATCTGCCGGAACATCTCCAACACACTGAAGTCGAATTTTGCCAGTACGATAATGGAGATGATGAATGTCCCGGCCATCAATAAAACGGCTTTGACGATTTGCACCCAGCTAGTTGCGGTCATCCCACCAAATACGACGTATACGGTCATTAAAACCCCAACAATGATAACGGAGTATAAGTAATCGATTCCAAGTAATAATTTTATGAGGGCGCCTGCACCGACAAGTTGGGCAATCATATAAAAGGTAGAAATGGAAATCGTATTTAAAGCAGCCACGCCGCGTACCTTCTTTTCATTGAAGCGTGCAGCAATCATGTCGGCAAGAGTGTATTTCCCAAGATTACGAAGGGGCTCGGCTACAATATAGAGTACGACGAGGTAAGCGACTAGAAAACCGATGCTATAGAAGAACCCATCGAATCCAGAGAGTGCGACCATCCCCGCAATTCCCAGAAATGAAGCGGCGGACATATAGTCCCCGGCTATTGCCCAGCCATTTTGCCAACCGGTTAGACTGCTATCCGCCGTATAGAAGTCAGCTGTCGTTTTGGTGCGGCGTGAGGCAAAGAAGGTTATGACCAAGGTTAGACCGACTATGAGAAGAAATAAGACAAAAGCAAGTACATTCATGCCCTCTTCACCCCCTTCCTTTCGCTTCTTTTATAATATGTTCGACAAGCTTGTCGAAAGTTGCAGCCTTTTTGGAGTAAAGCACACATAGGGTCCATGTCATGATGAATTGTGCGAAGGCAAGCATCCAGGCCCAACTGATAGCGCCGAAAGCATTTGAATTCAGGACTGTAGAATAGGAAGTGAGAATGGGTAAGGAGAAATAAAAGACCATGAAAAAGATGGAAAGTGGAACGATGAACTTACGTTTTTTTCTAAGGAGATCTTGAAATGATGGTGATTGGACAATTTCGGTGTAATTTTTGGAAGCGCTTACTTTTTGATCTTCAGCCATTGATTCATTTGATGGCAATGTGGTTCCCCCTTTATAAATCAATATAATTTACCTAGTGGAGCCCGATAACACTCTCAGTATATATTTATTAGAATATTTTGTAAATTTAATTTTAAAAAAATCCCCTTTTTTTGTTCGACATAGAATTTAGTAAAGCGAAGAAAAGAAATCTTCGTTCATTTGTTACATATAAAGGCAGCCATCATTAAGGAAAAGTTAAGCTTCTTTCGTAATACTGATTTCATTATACATCTTTAAAAAAGCAGGATGATGTTGTCAGGTTTTCTTTTATATATATAAAGGGGTAGGATTACAATATATTTACAGGAGAATTTTGTCGGGAGGGAGCCTTTTGATGAAGGTATTAGTGGTAGAGGATAATGCTTCATTATTAGAGTCAATGAGGCAAATTTTAGAGGATGAATATGAAGTGGATACAGCTGATAACGGGGAAGATGGGCTTTTTTTGGCCCAGCAACGTATATACGATATCATTCTTTTGGATGTAATGCTTCCGGGTATGGATGGATTCGAGATCATCCGCCACATGAGGAACGCCAAAATTGATACGAGTGTTTTATTTTTAACCGCAAAAGATTCCCTGGAGGATCGGGTAAGGGGCCTAGAACTTGGAGGGGACGATTACTTGGTCAAGCCATTTCAGGCAGCCGAGCTTAAGGCAAGAATACGGGCCCTTCTGCGTAGGAGTGGAATACTTTCGCTTGAACAGGGTTTGAAATACAGGGGAATTGAATTTTTGGAGAAGGAAAAGGATATTTTGGTAGACGGTGAGCCGGTAAGACTAACGTTGAAGCAATATGAGCTGCTTGAATACCTCATTCAAAATAAAGGGAAAATCCTTACCCGTGAACAGATTTTTGACCGCATCTGGGGGTTTGATTCCGATACGACGATCGCTATCGTTGAAGTGTTTGTGCACCATTTAAGAAAGAAATTGGAACCCTTTCAATACCATAAGGACATACAGACTATCCGAGGAATTGGCTATATGTTAAAACAACCTTAAGGGGGGGTAGCATGTTTCAAAAAACGAGGCTTCAGTTGACACTATTAAATTCAATCGTCTTCATAGTTCTTATTGCCATATTAAGCAGAACGATTTATTTCTATACAGAAAGTCAGATTTATAAAGAAGTGAATGATTCCTTGCGTGATCAAAGGATTGGGGGCATGCCAGGGGGGATTCGCCCCCCAGGTGAATTTCAGTTAGGTCCAGGTCCAAGTGTGATTGTTTGGGGTCCGAATGAAACAATCATTGAGCCGAGGTTGAACGAAAACAATTTCTTCAAGGTCAATGAACCGGAGTTTTTCCCGAAAACGTTTGATGAGATTGAAGAAATTTCCGTCGATGGTGCTACGTATCGAGCGGTTTCCACACAGGTAGAAACAGAATACGGACAAATGACGTGGCAATTCATTCGGAATGTAGATTCGGAAAAAGCTATGCTCAATCGCTTATTGCTCATATTGCTCATGGGTGGAGGAATTGGAGGCCTTTTGGCCATTGGAGCTGGTTACCTTTTGGCGGGGAGGGCCCTCATCCCGATAAAAAAATCATGGGAGCAACAGCAGCAGTTCGTTTCCGATGCTTCGCATGAAATCAGGACACCGCTTGCTGTCATTCAATCGAGAGCCGATTTGTTGTTTCAATCACCTTCCGCGACAATCGAAGAAAAAGCGGTCGATATATCGATTATTTCTAAAGAAGTGCGACGTTTGAATAAGTTAGTTACAAGCCTTTTAACCTTGACTCGAACGGATTCCAATCAAATGGAGGTTACAAAAGGGAGGTTTTTCTTAGATGAAGTCATTAGCGAGATTGTTGAACAGTATATTGATATAGCTTCTTTTCAGAATAAAACAATGGTTAGCATAGTCCCGGAACAAGTTGAGTTTTTCGGGGATAAAGAAAGAATTCATCAATTACTGGTGATATTAGTCGATAATGCATTGAAGTTTACGGAAAAAGGCGGGGAAATTTCGATATCCTGCGTCAAGAGCGCTTCGTCCATCATTCTTTCTGTAGAAGATGATGGAAAAGGGATTCCTCAAGAGGAAATATCGAAAATCTTTGATCGATTTTATCAAGTGGAACAAGCCCGTTCCTTAAACGAAGGGTCAGGACTTGGTCTCTCTATTGCCAAGTGGATTGTCCAAATGCATCAAGGGATTATTAAAGTGACGAGTGAAGAGAGAAAACGCACGCGTTTCGAAATTACCTTTCCAAAAAAACCAAAGATATAAATAAAAAGATAGGCTCTAATTTCCCCTTTTATCTTAAGGGAAAGTTAAGGGTCTTTTTTAACCCTAAGTTTTTTTTGATCGTTGCTGTTTCGTTAGATGTGGATATAGAGAAACCAGTTGGGGAAACTTTTAATAAAATGGGTTTGTCAGTTACCAAATATTGTATTGTGCTTATAGAAAAAAATTAATTGCACTACAAAAAATATTAGTATAGTATATAAAATTGAAGAGGTACGGACAAGGTATTTTGGCTAAAAGAGAAAACGCTTGCATAATTCTTTTAAGGTACCAGTTAAAATAAATTAAATTCACCTAAGTGGAGGCCGCATAATGAAATTTCTGATAGCAATTTTAGGGCTGATCGTCGTTTTTGGACTTGCTGTATTAGTGAGCAGTGACCGTAAGAAAATCAAAGTTAAACCAATCATCATAATGATCCTGATTCAGCTTATCTTGACGTATATATTATTAAATACGAAGTTTGGTCTTGTCATCATCAATGCTATTGCTGACGCATTTGGAATGCTTTTGAAATGGGCCAATGAAGGGGTAACATTCGTCTTCGGCGGAATCGTCAATGAAGGCGCATCACCGTTCTTTTTAAATGTTCTTCTTCCGATTGTCTTTATATCCGCCTTAATTGGTATTTTACAGTATTTAAGAATCCTTCCATTCATTATGAAGTGGATTGGTTTACTAATCAGTAAAATAAATGGGATGGGTAAGCTTGAATCCTATAATGCGGTTGCTTCGGCTATCGTTGGTCAATCAGAAGTATTCATTACTTTGAAGAAACAGCTGGGTGCCATACCGCCTTCACGTATGTACACGCTTTGTGCATCGGCCATGTCCACTGTATCCATGTCGATTGTAGGAGCTTACATGACTATGGTTGAGCCAAGGTATGTGGTGACAGCCATTGTTATTAACATGTTTGGTGGATTTATTATCGCTTCTATCATCAATCCATATACAGTTTCCGAGGAAGAAGATATTCTCGCTGTTGAAGAAGGGGCAGAAAAGCAATCCTTCTTCGAGATGCTCGGAGAATATATCATGGATGGATTCAAAGTGGCGATAACTGTTGCTGCCATGTTAATTGGTTTTGTCGCATTAATCGCTGGTATAAACAGCTTATTCGACTTGATTCTAGGTATTAGCTTCCAAGAAATCCTAGGATATATCTTTGCTCCATTTGCCTTCATCATGGGTGTTCCGGCATCTGAAATTGTATCTGCTGGTGGAATCATGGCCACTAAATTAGTGACGAATGAATTCGTTGCCATGTTGAGCTTAGCGGATGCTGGATTCAGTGAGAGAACTTTAGGTATTGTATCGGTGTTCTTGGTATCTTTTGCAAACTTCTCATCAATCGGGATTATCGCTGGTGCAGTTAAAGGACTAAATGAAAAGCAAGGGAACGTTGTGGCACGATTTGGCTTGAAGTTACTTTATGGTGCGACGCTTGTCAGCATTCTATCAGCCATCATTGTAAGTGTCATCCTTTAATGGATTCCATGGCAATAATTAATTAATGATCATGTAAGGCACTTAGGTTGATTCCTAAGTGCCTCTTTTTATAGAATGGCATGAAATGAAAGAGTTAGCTTGTTGTTTGGGTATGTAATAATATAACAAAGTAAATAGTAGGAAAGGGTGCCATGTGTGACAGTGAATGATAGAGAGATCGCGACCTTTGCAGGGGGATGCTTTTGGTGTATGGTAGCTCCCTTTGATGAAATGGATGGAATGATTGAAGTGACTTCGGGTTATACGGGCGGGAAGGTTCCCAACCCCCGTTACAAGCAGGTGATTTCAGGTCAGACCGATCATGTAGAAGCGGTTCAGCTTGTGTTTGATCCTCGCCTCATTTCTTATAAAGATTTACTTCGGATATTCTGGCAGCAGATTGACCCTACCGATGTTGGTGGACAATTTTCTGATAGGGGTAATCAATATAAATCTGCGATATTTTATCATAATGATCGTCAACGATTAGAAGCCGAGGAGTCTAAGAAAGAATTAATGGAGAATAATCTGTTCGATGACCCCATCGTAACGGATATTTTACCGGCCATGGAGTTTCATCCTGCCGAGGAATATCACCAGGATTTCCATAAAAAGAATCAATTTAGGTACGCCTTGTATCGTAAGGGTTCAGGCCGCGATGCTTTCTTAAAAGAAAACTGGCCTAAGGATCAATCCCACCTTAAGGAAATCTTGACTGAGAGGCAATTTTTCGTTACACAGGAAAATGGGACAGAGCCACCTTTTGACAATGAGTACTGGGATCATTTTAAAGAAGGCATCTATGTGGATGTCGTTTCTGGAGAGCCCCTATTCAGCTCCAGGAATAAGTATGATAGTGGATGTGGATGGCCAAGCTTTACAAAGCCGATCATGTCTGCCAGTGTTCATGAAAAGATTGACGTAAGCTATCGATCTACCCGTACTGAGGTGCGGAGCAGGGAAGGCGATTCCCATCTAGGACATGTGTTTTCGGATGGTCCTGCCCCCAAGGGAAATCGTTATTGCATCAATTCGGCTGCACTTCGGTTCATCCCTAGAAATGAAATGGAAGAGGAAGGATACGGAGACCTATTATTGCTATTTCAAATGGAGTGATGTTGTTGAGGGATGGAAGATGCAAGATAATTCATAAGCATATGAAAAGGACCAAACTCCATTATGGAATTTGGTCCTTTTCATTAGTTTTTATAATTTAAATGAACTCTTCAAGCTAACGATTTGATTGAAGACGAGCTGATCGGATGACGTAAGTTTAGGATCGACATTGTAATAGCCATGTCTGAAAAACTGGAATTTATCCTGTGGCTTGACGTCTTTCATATTAGGCTCAACAAATCCTTGTAAGACTTCTATGGAATCAGGGTTAACCCGCTCTAAAAATGATTTTTCTTCTTCTTCATTTTGCTCATTATCCAAGATTAAAGGTTGGAAGTTACGGAATTCTGCTGAAATAGCTTGTGTAGCTTCGACCCAGTGAAGTGTCCCTTTCACCTTACGGCCGGTGAAACCAGATCCGCTCTTTGTTTCAACATCATATGTGCAATGAAGCTCAATGACATTTCCAGCCTCATCTTTTATCACGTCTTCGCATTTAATGAAATAAGCGTGTTTCAAACGGACTTCATTACCCGGGAAAAGACGGAAGTACTTTTTCGGTGGATTCTCCATGAAATCATCTTGCTCGATGTATATTTCACGTGAAAATGGAATTTGTCGAGTACCCATCTCAGGTACTTCGGGATTGATTTCAGCTTCAAGCATTTCAACTTCACCTTCTGGATAGTTGGTGATGACGACTTTAAGTGGCTTTAAAACACCCATGGTACGTGGAGCCTTCAGCTTCAAATCCTCACGGACAAAGTGATCAAGCATTTGGGAATCGACGACACCACTCGTTTTAGCAACACCTATTTCCTGGCAGAAAGCACGAATCGCTTCCGGTGTATATCCCCGTCTCCGTAAACCGGAGATGGTAGGCATACGTGGATCATCCCAGCCGTCGACAAATTTCTCATCGACAAGCTGTTTCAATTTACGCTTGCTCATCACCGTATTCGTCAGGTTTAAACGGCCAAATTCATATTGTTGTGGTTTGCTTTCCATTTCACAATTATCAACGATCCAGTCATAAAGCGGACGTTGATCTTCAAACTCCAACGTACAGATGGAATGAGTGACGCCTTCAATGGCATCCTCAATTGGGTGAGCAAATGCATACATCGGATAGATGCACCATTTATCTCCTGTATTGTGGTGTTCCGTATGGGAAATACGGTAAATAACAGGATCCCGCAGGTTAATATTTGGCGAGCTCATATCGATTTTTGCACGCAATACCTTTTGGCCATTCTCAAATTCGCCGTTACGCATCTTTTCAAATAGCTCAAGGTTTTCCTCAACCGTTCTATTGCGGTAAGGGCTATCTTTTCCAGGTTCCGTTAATGTTCCACGATATTCACGGATTTGGTCTGCATTTAGGTCATCCACATAGGCTAGACCTTTAGTGATTAGCAATACAGCCTTTTGATACATCTTATCAAAGTAATCGGAAGCAAAGAAAAGGTTATCCCAGTCATAACCAAGCCATTTGACATCTTCCTTGATGGAATTGACATACTCAATATCTTCCTTCAATGGATTCGTGTCATCGAAACGCAGGTTCGTTTTCCCATTGAATTCATCAGCCACACCAAAATTCAGTATGATGGATTTTGCGTGCCCGATGTGTAAGTAACCATTTGGCTCAGGAGGGAAACGGGTGACGATATGATTATGTTTTCCGGACTCTAGATCATCGTTTATAATATTTTTAATAAAGTTTGAAGAGTTATGTTCCAACAGAATTCGACCTCTTTCATTTATATACTTCTTTTAATTTTACCTGTATATATACCATAAATACAGACATTTTTCCATGTTCGAGCCGGAATGGGGGGAGTGAGGATATATTCTGAAACAATTCATCTAGTATTTAGTTTGCACATTTGGGAAGAATATATCCCTGAAACTTTGGTGGCAACTGATAAATCTATATAACTAGTATTGTTCAGAAAAGAAGCAATGCAGAGTTTCTCTGCATTGCTTCGGATGGTGTCATTTAAAATACAGTCGTTTGTAAAAATTCCTTCGTCCGTTCTTCTTTTGGATTGGAGAAAAATTCCGTAGGTGGGCCGCTTTCTATCACACGTCCGTTGTGCATGAAGACAATCCAGTCTCCTACTTCACGGGCAAAGCTCATCTCATGGGTCACGACGACCATTGTCATGCCTTCAATGGCCAGTTCCTTCATTGTCGCTAACACTTCACCGACAAGTTCCGGGTCGAGAGCGGAAGTGGGTTCGTCAAAGAGTAGGATATCCGGTTTCATGGCTAGGGCCCGAGCTATGGCAACCCGTTGCTTTTGCCCACCCGATAGTTTGCTTGGGTAGACATCCGCTTTATCCGAGAGTCCCACTTTAACCAATAACTCTTTTGCTTCCTTAATGGCTTGGGCCTTAGGGACCTTCTTGACGTGAGTAGGTGCTTCTATAATATTCTCAAGCACTGTCATATGTGGGAAAAGGTAAAAATGCTGAAAAACCATGCCCACTTTTTCCCGAATCTTATTAATATCATGTTTTCCAGGCTGAATCTCTGTTCCCTCGATCAGGATCTGTCCACTGTCCTTTTTCTCTAAATAGTTCAAGCAACGGAGCAATGTACTTTTACCAGAGCCACTAGGGCCTATCAGGCAGACTACATCGCTATCCAGCACCTTCATATCGATATCCTTAAGCACATGAAGATCTCCATATGATTTATTCAAGTTTCTTATGCGAATCATTTCTTTTTGTTCCATGTTCATTTCCCCCTATCGATCGCTAATGGACAGTTTCTTTTCGAATGCATTGACGGCTATGGTTAAGATTGCTACAAGTATCAAGTAATAGACGGCTACAATCAGAAGGTAAGTCATTTCATCAAAGTTATTAGATCCTAACGTAGTGGCAACGTTAAAGAGCTCATTCATTGAGATGAATGCGGCTAATGAGGAATCCTTAAGGCCGATGATGAATTGATTGCCTAGTGGTGGCAGTGCACGGCGGAAAGCCTGTGGCAGGATGATTCTTCTTAGTGTGAGAGACTTGCTCATTCCTAGCGAGCGACCAGCTTCCACCTGTCCTTTGTCGATGGATTGAATCGTTCCACGAAGTATTTCCGAAATATAAGCACCGTTATGGAAGGCGAGTGCAAGAGATGCTGCCCAAAAATCAGGAAGCAGGAAGATGTTACTAATACCAAAGTAAAGGATGAATATTTGTACGATCAATGGTGTACCCCGGACTAGGAATACATAAGCATCTGAAATCCATGCGAGGATCTTAATATTAGAAATTTTTAAGAGTGCAAAAAGTAATCCGATGACGGTCCCCACTAAAATGGATACGACAGTAAGCTCCAAGGTGAGGAGCATGGCTCGGATGAACACATCCGAAGAGCTAAATAATGTATCAAAGAAATGTGAAAAACTTGGCAATGGAACAACTCCCTTTCTATCTATCTTTATTCAGGTTTGGTCGTGATATCTTCACCAAAGTACTTTTTGCTGATTTCAGCAAGCGTTCCGTCTTCACGGAGATTGTCGAGTGCTGCATTGACACGTGCGAGCAACTCAGGGTTATCTTGTGGCAGTACAATCGCCTGCTCACTCCGTTCAATCAATTGTCGTCCTTCAATTTCAAAGCCTTCTTTCACGGCTTCTTTTCCGGTGACAAAATCCGTTATGACAGCATCATGACGCCCTCCGCTCAATGCTTTAAGGGCCGTGATGTCGCTATCATAGGTTTTTACATTGGTTGTATATTCTTCAGCGGTGTTTGCGTATGTAGAACCTTTAGACGCGGCTACTTCTTTTCCTTTTAAATCCTCGATTGTCTCGATATCACTATCAGGGCGCACAAAGATTTGAGGACCAGAGTAGTAATAGGGAGTAGAGAAGGAAACGTGTTTACTACGCTGTTCATTGATGGTATGACTGGCAACAGCTGCATCTGCCCGACCAGTCTTGACCCCTTCAACAATTCCTTTGAATTTTATTCGCTTAGGAACTGCTTCAAGTCCTAATTCTTTGGCAATGGCCGTTCCCACCTCGACATCAAATCCAGTTACAGTCATGTCATCATTGACATAGCTGAATGGTTTGAATTCACCTGAGGAAGCGAAGATGAACTGATCCTCATTAATCAGCTTACTACCATCTTCAAGCTGATCCTTCTCAGCACAGCCGGACATGAGACCAAGAATGACCAATAATGCAAGAATGAATTTTACTGATAATTTCATGATTATTTCTAATCCCCCTTTTAGGTACTGATAAAGTGTTTTATACCCAACATGTCTTCTGTCATAACCTCCAATTTTGGGAAGAACGTCCCAAAATGTCCAAATATCAAAAAAAATCGTCCTTAATCAGGCCGATTCTTGTCTTTTAATCTCTTTTACTATGCAATTCTTAGAGGTTCTAGGACTTTGCATTTACTTCTTCTATATTTCCCGTTATGTTCAAGTCACTGGATAGCTGGGTGTCTATCAAGTCATTGAAAATCCAATCGAAAAAAATCCCCCTTATTAAAACGGTACGCAAGTGGAAACCACCGAAGAAATAATAAAAAAGCCGGTATACGGGGATGTATTACCTTCCAATCCGGAGTGGGTGTTGAAAGCAGTACAGGTTTCAGACAAGGATTATCGTGCTTATTAATCGGGGAGTAATGGACTGACTTTAACATTGCTGACGAAATAAAGTATAATAGAGCCAAAAAGACGAAGGGCAGTTGGGATAATGGTGAACAACTTTGTGCAAGAGCAATTACAGGCATACCGTGAAAAAAATGAAGATAGAGGACGTTTGATAATAAAATGTCCGGATCAACCAGGCATAGTCGCAACGGTAACGGCTTTTTTAAAAGAATATGAAGCGAATATTGTTGAATTGAGTCAGTATTCCATGAATCCAAATGGCGGGACTTTTTTTACTAGAATTGAATTTGATTGCCCCAACTTAAAAGCGAAATCAGGAGACATGGAAAAAGATTTTCAAGAAATTTCAGAAAAGTTTTCCATGCAATGGACGTTCAATTACGTTAGTGATTTAAAGAGGACGGCGATTTTCGTTTCGAAAGAACCACATTGTCTACTTGAGTTGTTATGGGAGTGGCAAAGCGGCAATCTACTGGCAGATATAGCGATGGTCATCAGTAATCATGAAGATACTAGGGAAATTGTCGAATCCATGAATATTCCTTTTTATTATATTCCGGCAAATAAAGAGATTCGTAAAGAAGTGGAAGCGCAGCAGCTTAAATTGCTGGAGGACTTTAAGATTGATTTAATCGTATTGGCTCGATATATGCAGATTTTGACACCCGATTTCGTGGCAGCCCATCCGAATAAAATCATCAACATCCATCATTCATTCCTACCTGCATTCATAGGGGCTCGACCTTATGAACGCGCATATACCCGCGGTGTTAAGTTGATAGGGGCAACATCCCACTATGTGACAAATGATTTAGATGAAGGTCCCATCATCGAGCAGGACATAGAACGTGTCGATCACCGTGACTCTGCAGAAGAGATGAAGAAAATTGGTCGTTCTGCAGAACGCAGGGTACTTGCTCATGCTGTGAAGTGGCATTTGGAAGACCGTGTTCTTGTTCATGAAAACAAAACAGTCGTCTTTTAAAAACAAAAACCCTCTATTGGCAAGTAGCCTTGCCAATAGAGGGTTTTACTTTGGAAACCGGCAACTTAGTAAGTATATTCCACTCTTACTGTAGCGGTAATGTTCAATTCACCAGGTTGGATGGGGGTAGTGGCTGCTTTGGTGTAGGAACTGGTTTGGAAAAGAACAGGAGGAGTTGTTTCCGACATTTCTTCAACGAGAGTGGGAATGGGGTTCAAGGTAACTCCTATCGTTCTCGCCATGGAGAGTGCTTTTTCATAAGCATTCTTTAAAGCTAGTGAAAGGGCTTGATTGTAATAGACCTCTGGAGTGGACAAGGAAAAACGGATATTGGAGATGGAATTGGCCCCATTGCTGACAGCCGTGTCAATTATGATGCCAATGGCCTCAATCTCAGTTGTTTGGACTTGGATTATATAATGGACCTTATAATTTTTAAACAGTTCTTTTCCACCAACATAATCATATTGCGGGTCAATCCTATATTCACTCGTTTTCAATTGATCTTCGGAAATGCCAATGGACTTCAGTCCAGCAATGACTCGTGCAATGCTTTGTGAATTGGCTTGTTGAGCCTTCTGGGGGTCCTCATCCTCTGTTATGACCCCCAGGGTAATGGTCGCCTGATCAGGGGCAGCCTGAAGCGTCTCAGAGCCGGACACCTTTAAAGCGTGAGGGTTATCAAGATAATTTCGATTGGGGGTGCTAAATTCCTGATTCATAAGACACCAACCTTTTATAAAAGTGAGTTTATCCTATTGTACGGGACCGTAAGGGAAAACATGCTCCCTTTTGTTGAAGGATTGATCGAAAGAATAAGGATATAAAAAAACACTCGGTTTCAAACCGAGTGCATGTTATTTATGAATGACCTGGACCCTGCCAACTTGGCCGTCTGTCAACCGTACTTTTATTCCATGTGGGTGACTGCTAGAGTTTGTTAAGATGTCCTTTACTGTACCACTTGTTAGTTTTCCGCTTCGTTGATCTGCTTTCAGTACAATGTCTACAGAGGTTCCTGGAGTGATATCTTTTCGATTTTTACCGTTCATTTTACTTCAATCCCTTTTAGAGGTATTTGCAAGTTACTGCAGTCCCTTCAGTATAAGGAAAACAGTTGTTATAGTCGAGAATAATAGGGCAATGTACGCTAGGTATCCGTTATTACCGAATTTTCTTGAGGGGCTCGACTGCAGGACCTTCCATAACTTCTCCAGTAATAGAGTAACGTGAGCCATGGCACGGACAATCCCAAGTCCTATCCCCACTGTTCCACGCGACTTCACATCCCATATGGGTACATGTCGAGTCCACGATGAATAGTTGACCTTCTTTATCTCGGTAACACCCAGCCTTATCCCCATTCACTTTGACAATGGCCCCTTCATCCAATCCTAGGTCGTCTGGCTTTTTATGAAGGATGGAAAGCTTGCCCTGAATCATATGCTTCGCGACATCCGCATTATCTTTCACCATGTTTTTCATTCCATCTAATCTGGCGGGATCATACAAGTCCGCATATCGGTTATCCTTTTGTAAAATGCGGTCAGTCAAGATTTTTGCGGCAATGGTTCCATTTGTCATGCCCCATTTTGCATAACCGGTTGCAATGAGCACCCGGGGATGATTGGGGGTTGCCGGGCCAACGAATGGCAGGTCATCAGGCGTCACGATATCCTGAGCCGACCAACGGTAAGGGATGTCCTCCACTTTGAAATAGTGGGAGCCAAAATCCTGTAAAGCCTCATAATGGTTTATTGTGGATATACCTTGCCCGGTTTTATGCCCTTCTCCGCCTACAAGAATCAGCTTTTCACCATTGTCGTTTTCCGTATAGCGAAGGGAACGGGAAGGGCTATCCGCGCTATAAAACATACCTCCCGGATATTCCTGTTTCATCCTAATGCCAAGGACATAGGATCTTTTTACATGGACCCGTGCAAAGTATAAACCCATCTCATCATTAAAAGGAAAATGAGAAGCGACGATGACATGGTTGCATGTAATTTTATGACCATCCTCAGTCAGAACGGTCGGATTCTCTCCATCTTCAATCTTCATGGCTGTCGTATGTTCAAAGATTTTCCCGCCACCATCCAGAATGGGGGAGGTAAGTCCCAGTAAATATTTCAATGGATGGAACTGTGCCTGGTCCTTCATGATTACCGCGGCTTTGCATGGAATGGAGAAGGGTATAGTGTCGGTATAATCACCGGGAATACCGAGTTTACGATAGGCCCTCAATTCTTTTTGAATCTTACTAACATATTCTTCAGTATTTGCATACACATAAGCATCTTGTTTAGATAAATTACATTCTATAGAATGTTCCTCGACCAATTCCTTGATTAAATTCATTGCTTCAGTATTTGCTTCATAGTATAGTTTTGCCTTTTCCTCGCCATGCGCTGCAATTAGCTTGTCATAAACCAGTCCATGCTGGGCGGTAATCTTGGCTGTTGTATGTCCTGTGGTTCCGTTTAGGATCTCGCTCGCCTCAATGAGTGTGACTTGAACTCCTTGCTTGGCTAATAGATAAGCGGAAGTTATGCCTGTGATCCCGCCTCCAACAATCAAGACATCTGTTTTAATATCTTCTTCTACCTTGGGGAATGAAGGAAAAGTCAATGTACTTCTCCAGAAGGGTTCAGGATACTGTGGGAGTTCTGTATTTTTTTCAGTCATTTTTAAATTCCTCCAGACGTTTAGGAATGGTTTCCGTTTATTACCATTCCCTTTCACCTAGCTTTTTATCCTCTTTTTGGTAGATGGATGTTATAAAAAGGAAATGGTTTGCATTGTATACAAAAATGTATACATGTAAACAAAATAAGATAGTTTGTAAACAATATAGTAAACATGTTTACAAACACGTATGCATGGCTATATACAAGGTGTGTACACACTTGTTACTAATGTATACAAAATGAATACATATTTTAGGAAAAGGTATATCTATCGAATCATTGACTATTATGGTATTTTTTTCTATTCTTATTAAAGTACACTGTCTGGCATTTTTTTAAAAAAAGGGGATGTTTTAAGATGAGTTCTAGAATCGCAGCAGTAGATGTAGGTAATGATGCTATCAAAGCTATTTTTGGAAAACTAGAGTCTGAACTATATATACCGAATGTCATTGCAAAAGATATTGAGGACCGGCCGGTCATCGGGATAGAGGAACTGGATGAGAATAGTCCATTGGATGGAATTCATATAAGAGTGCACTCACCAGCACTTCAAGATAATAATGCTATTTACCGTGTTGGGAATTTAGCGACAAAAAGTGATAACCCTACAGAATTGGATTTAGGCAGCAGTAAATCGGAAGAAGACCAAACGTTGATCATGCTTTTTGCGGCACTGGCATTGGATGCGGCTAAACAGGGGAACAATGATCGCTTCAAAAAGGTTAATAATGTCGTCGAAGCGAACTATACGTTGGGTACGGGCCTTCCGCTCCGTGAAGTGAAGGAAGGGAAAGATGTCGGATATCGCTCGAAATTAGTGGGTTCGGTTCACCAAGTGGAATTTTTAATCACGCCTAAATATCAGGGATTGAAAGTGAATATTAAATTTGATGAAGTGAAGGTCTATCCTGAAGGGTTTGCAGCTTATATCAATCTAGTAATGGACAATGATTTGAACATCATTAACCGTGAGCTGATCGACAAAAGAATTCTTATTCAAGATATCGGCGGACTTTCGACAGATATCGCGGTCATTAAGAACCGTAAAGTGGATGATGATAAAGCACAAGGGTTTAACCTTGGTGTGGCTGAAGCACTCGAATCAATTCGTGAGGAAATCAGGAAGAAACATGGTGTCGAATTGGACAGCAGACGTGACGTGGTGGAGATTATCACGAAAAAGAACGACCGGAACCATATAATGGTCCGTGGAAGTCGGACAAGTGTGCATGATATTGTCGACCGCATTTTAGGGGAGCTTGCAAAAAAACAATATCGTCATCTTCGCAACGTTTGGAAAAAGAATTCACAGACGGAGATTTGCTACTTCGTAGGTGGGGGTTCAATTGTACTGAAGGATTACTTGAAAACACTCAATCAAAACTTTGATGGGTACAATATCGATTTTTTTGAAGATGAAAGAGAAAGCGTTTGGATGATGGCCAACGCCTATTACAAGCTGATTTCCGACTTTAAACGCCGGAATTCAAAGGAAGAGCAACAATCTCAACATAAGAAGAAAGAACAACGTACAGGTTCAGTTAAATAGGTGAGAAAATGAAAAAAACAGCTTCTTCTGAAATCAAAAGAGGACAGGCCATCACTTTTCGTATCCCTTCAGATGTATCCGATTATACGTTAAGGCAGCTGCAGAAATTAAAGGAAACGGAAAGAAGAAATTTTTCCAGTAAGATTGCAGAGTATGTTCTTGATGGCGTTGGGCAATCCTCTCATCAGGAACGGGAGATGGTTGCCTTGCCCATGCCGAATAAGCTTAGTAAATCTCAGCGTGACTGGCTAAAGCATTCCCACTCAGAAGCAATGCTTGGAACGATTTTGTACCATCTTTTATCCGATCCTTTACGGGCTACGGCCTTGTTGGCCTCACTAAACAGCAATGGAATCAATGAGGATGTCTATGTAAAGGAAGAGGAAGAATTGGTGGAGAGGAGTTTGGAAGAAGAACCGAAGGAATTACCCGAAATGGATTTGGATGATTTTGATTGGAGTTTCGATGAGACTTCAGAACAGCCAGAGCAGCCGGAACCAGAAGAGGAAAACCTGGATGATCTTCTTGGCGACTTTCTTGATCAAATGAATCAGTAAAAGAGGAAGGGTATCTGACAACATGTTGGATATCCTTTTTTTGATAGGATTCGAAGGGGGTTAAAGGCGAGGATAGGACATGAAAAGAGGAACCGTGATGTCACGGTTCCTCTCTTTTATGCTAAGAAAATGAGTTGGTAAAGAAAAAGAACGGCAAAGATGTATACTAACGGATGGACTTCTTTGAATTTCCCTCTTGCGATTTTTAGTATTGGATATGAGATGAATCCAAGTGCTATACCATTGGCGATACTTGAAGTAAGAGGCATCGTAACAATGACCAAAAAGGCTGGGAAAGATTCGTCGAAATGGGTCCATTCAATCTCATTGATGCTTTTGATCATCATGCTACCAACTATGATCAAGCTAGGTGCAGTGATGGCCGCAATATCTGATACTGCCCCGATAAGTGGGCTGAAGAAAGCAGTGACCAAGAAAAGAATGGCTACGACAAGAGCGGTTAACCCTGTTTTACCACCTGAACCTACACCGGCCGAGGACTCCACGGAGGCGGCAGTGGGGCTTGTACCGAACATGGCTCCGATTGTTGTCCCAACGGAATCCGCGAAGAAAGCACTTCCTGCTTTCTCCAACTTTCCGTCTTTCAATAACCCAGCTTGGCGCACAATCCCGATTAGGGCTCCGGTGGTGTCGAAAAGCATAACGAGAAGGATGGAAAACACTACACCATATAGGCCGTAGTTTACAACATCCGCAAAAGAAGTGATTGGATTAGCGACAATGATGCCCTCGGGTAACGATGGCACCGAAACAAAATGTTCAATTTTAAGTTGTCCAGTAAATAGGGCAATGATCGCTGTAATGATCATCCCGATGAAAATGGAACCCTGAATCTTACGGACCATTAAAATGATGGTTATTACCAAACCGATTAAGGTAAGTGCCACTCCTGGGTCTCTGAAGCTCCCTAGGGTCACCAGGTTCGATTCATGACTCGTTACGACCCCAGATAAACGAAGCCCGATAAAGGTGATGAATAGACCAATCCCGGCGCTGATAGCATGTTTCAGATTATTGGGGATCGCTTCAATCAGTTTAGACCGGAAAGAAGTAAGCGATAATATGACGAAGATAATACCTGTAACAAAGACTGCCGAAAAGGCAACCGTGTACGAGATATCATGCGTGCCTAGGACAGAGTACGCGAAATAGGCATTCAATCCCATCGCAGGAGCAATGACAATCGGATAATTGGCTAGAAAAGCCATGAAAAGAGTACCGACTAAGGTAGCGATGATGGTTGCTGTAAAAGCCTGTTCAAAAGGAACACCAGCATCAGAAAGAATTTTGGGGTTTACAACGATGATATAAGCTAATGTTAAAAAGGTTGTAAGCCCTGCAAGGACTTCTGTCTTAATATTCGTTTTCCGTTCTTTTAATTTAAACATGCGGCCACTCCTTCTTTTTATATACAAAAACTCCTTGTACGGACATTTACAAGGAGGAGACGCCCACCTTTTTCCAGGCAAGTAGCTCAAATAGTATAGTTAGTCAGAAATTTAAAATCTTATAAATTATATTAGAAAAACATCTAAAGCACAATACCATGAAAAATTTTCTCTCAAAAATAGATAATGATATACTAACAAAGAACTTGGAGTAAAGGAAATTGCCTTAGTGTAGAATCAATAATAGACAATGGATGTAATGATGATTTAAATAAGATATCACAAATATAGAGAGTAGGCCGATACATGACAAATTTCATCGAGCTTGGCATAAGCCCAGAAATTAACACGATATTGAAGCAAACCGGCATAACCAGCCCAACCCCGATACAGGAAAAATCGATACCTGACATAATGGCGGGACGGGATGTCATCGCGAAAGCACAGACAGGAACAGGGAAGACATTGGCATTTTTGCTTCCAATATTAGAAAAAGTCGACCCAAAAGCTTCCCACGTTCAATCATTAATCGTCACACCGACTAGGGAGTTAGCGTTACAGATAACGGCTGAGCTGAAAAAGTTCGCCAATGAGATCGAGGAATTGCAAGTGCTAGCCGTGTATGGTGGACAAGATGTGGAGCAGCAAATGAAAAAGCTGACACGGAATATTTCTGTCGTGGTAGCTACACCGGGCCGATTATTAGACCATTTACGAAGGGGAACCATTGATTTATCCCAAACCGAAACGCTTGTTTTGGATGAAGCGGACCAAATGCTCCATATTGGATTTTTACCGGAAGTGGAAGAAATCATGGGACAATTGCCAGAGACAAGACAAACGTTGCTCTTTTCCGCGACGATGCCAGAACAAGTCCATCAGTTGGCGAAGCGTTATATGGATAGACCATTGACAGCTGCTGTTAAAGCTGAGCAAGTGACGGTCGAGCAGATCCGTCAACTTGTCATTGAAACGACGGATAGGGCCAAACAGTCCTCACTGATCAGCATCATAAAGGAAGAACAGCCATATCTGGCGATTGTTTTTTGCCGGACAAAGCGCCGTGTTTCTGTTTTGAACGATGCTTTAAAGGCGGCTGGTTTCAACTCGGATGAACTTCATGGGGATTTGTCGCAGGCAAAACGAGAGCGCGTCATGAAAAACTTCCGGGATGCGAAGCTTCAATATTTAGTGGCCACGGATGTTGCTGCGCGTGGGCTGGATGTTGAAGGCGTGACACATGTTTTTAACTACGATGTTCCTGAAGATGCCGAAAGCTATATCCATAGGATAGGACGTACAGGAAGGGCCGGTGAGCATGGATTAGCCGTAACCTTTATTGCTACGAAGGATCTTCAGCTTTTGAGTGATATTGAAAAAGGTATTTCCATGAAAATTGAACGGAGAAAGATCGAAGGGGTTAAGATGTTCCAGCCGGGCGAAGTCGAGAATAAACGGAAGCGTCATGACCGCGACTCATCTGAAGGGGAAGCGCGTCGTCCACGTTCTGGTGGTGGACGCCGTCATAGAGAAAGAATCGATACGCGAGGTCCGAACCGAGGAAGTCACCGCTCCGCTAATCAGGCCGACAATCGTGAGTTGAGTCTAGAGAATACACGTGAGGGCTTTGCAAACCGAGGTCCTAAACGCGAGAACACACGAGGAGATCATAGGGATGAAAGTCGGGGACGTAGTCGCGACAATGTCCGAGGAGAACGACAAAGAGGGAGTCAAGGCAGAAGGGGGAATACCCATAGTCCGAATGGGAACCGTCGCAATGATTCAGGAGGTTCACCTAGCAGGGGCAGAAACCGATAAAGGGGGAAGGAGAATTGGACAAACCATGGTTGGCAGAATATCCAGTTTCCTTAGAACTTGCAAAGAATTTGATAAAGCATCAGTTTCCCGATGTGGGCTTGGAAAAGGTGAGGCAAATCGGGGAAGGGTTTGACAATACGGTCATTCAGTTGAATGAGGAGTATGTATTCAGATTTCCCCGAAGACCCATTGCTGTTACCTTAATTCAAGTGGAAAACAAGCTTTTGCCTTCATTGGCCGGAAATCTTCCGCTAGCCATTCCTGAACCGGTCTTTTTTGGAGAGCCGAGCAGTAGTTATCCATATCCCTTTACTGGCTACAAAATGGTGAAGGGACACTTACCTGTGAAGGAAACCATGGAAAGTAAGATTTCCTCGGCAATAAAGTTTGCCCACTTCCTGAAAGTGCTTCACGGGTTTCCTGTGCCAACGGCGAAACAATTGGGTGTACAGCCTGATGGAATGCGGAGGCTTGATGTTTCTTTCCGGCAGGACAGCCTTGATGAGCAACTCTTAGCATTAGTGGCACTAGGCTATTCTGAACAGGCCCATGCCGTTTCGATGTATTTGAAAGACCTGGATGTATCGTATGAAGGGACATGCGATACCCTTGTCCATGGTGATATTCATGTCCGGAACGTCTTGCTCGATGCCCAGGGTGTACTAATGGGCATCATTGACTGGGGGGACGTTCATATCGGGCATCCAGCTATCGATTTTTCTTTTTTATACAGCTACTTTCCAAAAGAGGCGAGACGGTCCTTTTTTGAAATCTATGGTGAAATTGAAACCGAAGTCAAAAACCTGGCAAGATTTAGGGCGATTTACATGCTCGTCAGGCTGCTTGTGTATGGAATCGATCGAGGTGACGAAGAACTGATCTCCCTCACGCGCACAGGTTTGTCGTTGGCTATGGAAGATTGATTCTACTGATTTTTACTGATCTAGGAGGTTCGCATGAACGGAAACTATTTACATACAATTACATGGATAGGGGAATTGCTTGAGGATGAAAACATTCCCTATCAATTTACGGGACCCTCCGCTTTATTTATACAAGGGGTTGAAATAAAGGATACTATAAATGTCTCGGTCGACGTGCAGTGGGATGTTTTTGATGAAACATTTTCCCTTTTCATAGATCATGCTCCTTCACAGCCCGAAAAGAATCCTGAAACAGCCTTTTTCCAGGTTGAAAAGGATGGAATACTGATTACGGTCCGCTGTTTATTCAATAGGACAATTAAAACGGATCCTTACCGACTACTCATACCAGTAGGGGAAACCGAGCTTTGGTGCCAATCCCTATACAGCTACCTTTACAATGCTGAAATGCAGAGTAATCGTGATGAAATCCATGCGTATCTATTATCGGCACAAAAGGGCTTTACAGCTGAAAATGAACAGGCCTGGAATCAAAATAATTATCTAGCCCTTGTGAACCGTTACGGTAAACCGGATGAATTGGCAGGGAAGATCAAGCACAACCCGCGATGGAGATTGCATCCATTTTATAAATATATGGGAGACATAGTGGGTCGGAAAGTCACACATTTAATGGGATCGAATGGGGTCAAGGCAGTCGCCATGGCGATGTTGGGAGCTGACGTTAAGGTCGTGGATTTCTCTCGGGAAAATGCTACTTTCGCGAACGAACTGGCTGAATCATCCGACGTCAGCATTGAATATATTGTCTCGGATGTGCTGTCCTTGCCGCCCGAACATGCATTAGGAGACCAGGACTTGGTCTTGATGGAACTGGGTGTCCTTCACTATCTCATAGATCTGCAGCCATTATTCGAAACGGTAAAAAGGATGTTGAAGCCGGGGGGACGATTCGTGCTGCATGAGTTCCATCCAATTTCGACGAAACTCATAACCTCTTCTGGTAAAAAACATAAGGTGACAGGCAATTATTTTGCTCCTGCCATTGAAAATAACGAGGTGGCTTTTTCCAAACATATGCCTGAAGAAGATAAACAAAGCCTTTCGAAAGTGGTCCAACGCAAATGGACCATGGGTGAACTCATAACGGCAGTCGGAGAATCCGGTTTGATCATCAAAGTCCTTGAAGAAGAACCAAACCACAAAATCCATGACATTGGGATACCTAAAACGTATACGTTAGTAGCTGAACGTAGTGGGGACATGCATTAATCATTGAGCATGACCAGTCCCGTTCAATAAAATAAAGAGGGTGCCCGCAATGTATGCGGCACCCTCTTTGACCGTTCATTTAGTTGTTGTTCGACCATTCTTCGACGTCCCATACTTTCGTGACCCAATCTTCGTAGAAATCGGGTTCATGGCAGACAATCAGAACCGTTCCTTTATATTCTTTCAATGCACGTTTCAATTCTTCCTTGGCCACCACGTCTAAATGGTTTGTTGGTTCATCGAACAGAAGCCAGTTGCTTTCTGTAAGCATCAACTTACATAAGCGGACCTTGGACTGTTCCCCACCACTTAAATGGGCCATCGGGCGAGTGATATGTTCATTTTTTAAGCCAACCCGCGCGAGGATAGCACGTACTTGAGGTTGATCGAGATGAGGGAATGCGTTCCACACTTCATCGATCGGTGTCGTGTTGCCTGCTTGTACCTCTTGTTCAAAATAAGAAGGGAAGAGGAAATCACCAAGTGATCTTTTCCCGCTTAGTGGCTCGATTTTACCAAGAATCGTTTTTAACAGTGTGGATTTCCCCACTCCGTTACATCCCACAATGGCAATTTTCTCCCCACGCTCTATGTTCATTGAAAGTTTTGGAAGTAATGGACGGTCATAGCCGATTTCAATATCTTCCCCTTCAAATACATATCGGCTGCTCGCACGTGACTCTTTGAAATCGAAAGTCGGTTTCATCGCCGTTTCCGGACGGTCGATACGTTCTATGCGATTCAATTGTTTCTCCCGACTTTTTGCCCGGCCAGAAGTTGAATAACGGGCTTTGTTTTTTGCGATGAAGTCTTCCTGCTTTTTAATGAAGTCCCGCTGTTTTTCGTATGCATTAATATGTTGGTTCTTATTCAGTTCAGCAAGTTCAAGGAATTTTTCGTATGTCGCCGTATAACGGGTCAATTTCGAGAATTCTAGATGGAAGATGACATCAACTACGCCGTTCATGAACTCGGTATCATGTGAAATCAATAGGAATGCGTTAGGATATTCCTTTAAGTAGCTGCTCAACCAACGGATATGCTCTACATCCAAGTAGTTTGTCGGCTCATCCAACAGTAGTACTTGGGGTTGTTCCAATAGCAGTTTCGCCAGCAATACTTTTGTCCGCTGTCCGCCACTCAGAGCAGAAACGTCACGCTCAAGGCCTATCGCATCCAAGCCCAACCCGCGTGCCGCATCTTCGATTTTCATATCTAAATTATAAAAATCCCCAGCTTCGAGTTTATCTTGGATTTCCCCCATTTGTTCCAAAAGTTCTTCAAGTTCCTCTGGTGTCGCTGAACCCATTTTCTCGGTCACTTCATTCAAAGCTTTTTCCTGCTCGAATAAAGGTAAGTAGGCATCTCTTAACACATCGCGTATCGTTTTGCCTTTAGTCAGGACGGTGTGCTGGTCAAGGTAGCCATATTCAACGCCAGGTGTCCAATCAACTCGGCCTTCATCGTGAATCAGTTGCCCGGTAATAATGTTCATCATTGTTGATTTACCTACGCCGTTAGCGCCGACGAGGCCTACATGTTCCCCAGCCATCAAACGGAACGTAACATCTCTGAATAATGTCCGATCACCAAAGCTGTGTGCCAAATTATCTATAGAAAGTAAGCTCATTTATGTTGAACCTCCCAATTATTTTGAAAAAATCTCTACGTTTCATCATACTAAAATCTGTACTAGATTGCTATCTAATCTAGTAATTTACATATTGCGCATGAATTAGGTGGGGTCCACCGATAAATGGTTCACCAACTAGACGGTCTGCCTAAGTCACTTCGACATTAGTTGTTAGTCCCTAGTCCTTTATCGCCCTGACTAAAAATATATGAGATAATGAGAGAATCAGTTTAAAAGGGAAAGGATGTATTTGATGAGTAAAACAGTCGTACTGGCCGAGAAACCATCGGTCGGAAGAGATATAGCAAAAGTGCTGAATTGCGAAAAAAAAGGCAACGGTTATTTGGAAGGAAGTCAGTATATCGTCACCTGGGCGCTTGGTCATTTAGTTACCCATGCAGATCCGGAAACGTATGACGAAAAATACAAAACATGGCGGCTCGAAGACCTCCCTATGTTGCCTCCATCCTTGAAATTGGTCGTAATCAAGCAATCCGGAAAGCAGTTTCAAGCGGTAAAAACGCAATTGAACCGCAGTGATGTCAAGGACGTCATCATCGCAACCGATGCAGGACGGGAAGGGGAGCTCGTTGCACGTTGGATTCTGGAAAAAGCGAATGTTAAAAAACCAATCAAGCGGCTCTGGATATCATCGGTAACTGATAAGGCGATTAAGGATGGATTTAACAAGCTGAAGGATGGGAAAGAGTACGAGAATCTATTTGCCTCTGCAGTTGCTCGGGCCGAGGCGGATTGGTTTGTCGGTATGAATGCTACAAGGGCACTGACAACGAAGCATAATGCCCAGTTATCGTGCGGAAGGGTTCAAACGCCTACACTAGCGATGATAGCTGCCAAGGAAAAGGAAATCAAACAATTTCAGCCAAGGAAATTTTATGGCGTTACGGCAACGGCAGAATCTCAACTACGCCTTGTCTGGCAAGACGCCCATTCGAAAGATATACGCACATTCGAAAAGGCAAAGGCAGACAAAGTCCTTGCTGATGTGAAAAACAAAAAGGCTGAAGTGGTGGAAGTGAAAAAAGCCCATAAGAAGAATTTTGCGCCCCAGTTATATGACCTAACTGAGCTACAAAGGGATGCCAATAAGAAATTCGGTTATTCGGCGAAAGAGACACTTTCCATCATGCAACGTTTATATGAAGGACATAAAGTCCTGACCTATCCAAGAACGGACTCGCGTTTCTTAACCTCGGATTTGGTCGAGACGCTGAAAGAAAGATTACAGGCAGTCAGCATCAAGCCATATGCCCAATATGCATCGAGAATCTTGCGTAGCCCAATCAAGGCCAATAAATCATTCGTGGATGACAGCAAGGTGAGTGATCATCATGCCATCATACCTACTGAGCAAACGCCTCTACCGGGTAAATTGAGTGACAAGGAATCGAAAATTTACGACCTTGTCGTCAAACGGTTCCTTGCGGTTCTGATGCCACCATTTGAATATGAGCAAACGACCGTTACCGCAAAAGTGGGCAGTGAAACATTCGTCGCTAAAGGAAAAGTCATCTTGAAATCAGGTTGGAAGGAAGTCTATGATCATCAGTTCGAGGAAGAAGAGGCAAGTGATGGCCTTACAGAGCAATTGCTTCCGACACTCGAGAATGGTGACATCTTAGACATCACGGCAGTGAAACAAACAGAGGGAGAAACAAGACCACCGGAGCCATTCAATGAGGGCACCTTGTTATCTGCAATGGAAAATCCCGCTCGTTTCATGGCTGGGGAAAGCAAGGAACTCATTAAGACGTTGGGGGAAACCGGGGGAATCGGCACCGTTGCGACCCGGGCCGATGTTATTGAAAAATTGTTCAATAGTTTCCTGATTGAAAAACGTGGAAAAGGTCTTCATGTTACCTCAAAAGGTAAACAGCTCCTCGAGTTGGCTCCCGAAGATCTACGTTCGCCAGCGTTGACCGCACAATGGGAACAGAAGCTAACAGCCATTGCTAACGGAACGCTTGATAAGCGTACATTCATTGGGGATATGCGCACCTATGCGAAAAATATCGTTCACGAAATCAAGACGAGTGATCAAAAATTCAAGCATGATAACATTTCCGGTACAAAATGCCCGGATTGCGGCAAGTTGATGCTTGAAGTAAACAGTAAAAAAGGGAAAATGCTCGTTTGCCAAGACCGAGAATGCGGGCATAAAAAAGGTGTTTCACGTGTAACAAATGCAAGATGCCCACAATGCCATAAGAAAATGGAAATGAGAGGGCAAGGAGAAGCACAGACGTTCACATGTAAATGTGGCTTTCATGAAAAGCTTTCTTCATATAACAAACGAAAAGGTCAAAACAAGAATAAGAAAGTGTCTAAAAATGAAGTCTCGAATTATATGAAAAAGCAAAACAAAGAGGAGCCAATCAATACAGCATTAGCGGATGCATTGGCGAAACTGAAATTCGATAAATAATAGGAAAAGTCCAGTATCGGAATGATGCTTCAAGAGAAACCAGGGAGAGTATGGCTAATTTTGATGCTGGACTTGTTTCGATGCAGCTTATGCTAATAGCGAAATCTAAGGGATACGACACACTTACAATGGGTGGGTATAATAAACAACAATTCATTGAAAGATTCGATGTGCCTGAACGTTATGTTCCGATTGTCTTAATTGCAAAAGGGAAGGCAGCTTCACCTTCTTTCCAAACTACAAGATTGTCGTTAGATGAAGTAGCGAAGTTCATCTGAATATGAAAAAAGGATGGAGCAGATTTGCTCCATCCTTTTTCTATCATTCATCAATATCAATTAGATTTTATTCAGTACGGTACCTTGTAAATCAAATTCAGGTGTTTTATCGGTCGTCTGTTTGACCGTTTCTAATGGTGTGAGCGCACTGAAGGGCAACTGATCACCTGGACTGAAAATTGCTTCATCATTCTCTGGATTCCATTGGCTGTGAATACTCATGTTGGTATCCTCCTTTGGTGAGAAGATTTGTCATTTTCCTTCATAGTTTTCATCGAATGCTTTACTAGTTTCTAACACTGATCACCTGGACTGAAAATTGCTTCGTCATTCTCTGGATTCCATTGGCTGTAAATACTCATGTTGGTATCCTCCTTTGGATGAGAAGATTTGTATTTTCCTCGTGGTTTTCATGAAAGCTTCACTAGCTTCTAACGCTGATCACCGGGACTAAACACCGCTGCGTCATTCTCTTTGTTCCATTGGCTTCTGATAGTACTCATCTTGCACATCATCTCCTTTGGTGAGAATGTCTTACACTATTTATCTACCCGATTGGGACAAGATTAAACAATTTTTTCAAAAAAAGTAAAAAAATATACGAGTAATTATTATTTAGAGTCTTGTATTATTTCGCCTTCGAGAAAAATAACCTTTTTACGATATTTTTATCAATGGTGGAAATAATATTGTAGAAAAGGGGGAATTGATTTGGGGTTATCGAAATAATCATTAGATCATCATTGTCCTTTGTTATTCTTTTGACTCTAACAAGGGTGATGGAAAGAAAAGAAATCTCAGAGATGACATTCTTCAACTTTGCTTCTGCCATTTCCATCGGTTCAATAGCGGGAAATCTTTCTTTCAACCATCGTTTAAGCATTCAAAATGGTATAGTCGCCTTAATGATATGGAGTTTACTTACGATCTTATCTGGACGAATTGTCATTAAGTCTAAAAAAGCACGAAGAGTAATTGATGGGGAACCCCTTATCATTATCAAAAACGGTAAAATGATGGAAAAACCACTTCGCAAGGTTAACTTGGATGCAGATACGTTAATGGCATTGCTTAGGCAAAAAAGTATATTCTCAATCACTGAAGTGGAGTATGCCATTTTTGAAATTACGGGTAAGCTTTCCGTTATGAAGAAAGAACATAAACAGCCTATCGTAAGAGGCGACATGAATATTGGAAATCTTCAAAAGAACCCTTCGCCCATCATAACAGGCGTTATTTCGGATGGGGTAGTCAACATGGATAACCTGGATCAGTTAAACCTTGATATGGAGTGGTTGAATGGTCAATTAGCTAAAGCTGGTATTACATCAATCTCTGATGTCTTTTATGCTGAAGTTCAATCAGACCGAACACTTTATATGGACATAAAGGAAGGCAGTCTTCATTAAATGGTATGAATAATTGGACAGGCTGGATGCCATATCCCTCTTTTAATAAACAACTTACATCAATATTTCTACTTTTATCATTGTTCCAATAAAAAAAACAGCCAAAACCTCCATATTACAAGGTTTTGGCTGTTTTCCATTTAGCGTCCCAGATAGGAATCGAACCTACGACCTACAGCTTAGGAGGCTGTCGCTCTATCCTACTGAGCTACTGGGACATATAAAGGTAACGACGACTTTCTTATTATATTTGTTATTAGTAAACATTTCAAGGT
Source organism: Peribacillus sp. NPDC046944 (assembly GCF_050272735.1). Classification (NCBI taxonomy): domain Bacteria; kingdom Bacillati; phylum Bacillota; class Bacilli; order Caryophanales; family Bacillaceae; genus Peribacillus; species Peribacillus sp. NPDC046944. Next base: position 116,739 of record NZ_JBNNML010000002.1, on the reverse strand, counting down.
TATAGCCTCTTGTTGCGAAAATATTCATGGGAAATTATCTATATTGACTGCCTTGTAGTGTCTGAATGGCAGTGTGAAGAAGGCGATAAATACCTTTCGCGCCATGCTTTTTCGTTCGACAGAGAAAGGCTAACTACGGTGGAGTCCATCAGTTACCCCACTAGTTTTTTGATAAAACCAACTGGATAAAAGTTTTTGTTGACGATGATAATCATTATCACTTATACTGATAAACATAAATATTCTATCTTGAAGTAATAAATAAAAGTGATTATATCCCGTTAAATCAACATTTGACAATATTTACAATCGAAAAAATATTATATCAATATAAGAAAGATGGTTGATTATGAAACCTATAGCCTATATAAGTACTGATATTCAATTCACAAGACTTAAAGACATCGATCATGAAAATGGTTTGGTTTCTTTGCAATTGTATGATATTCCATTTGCTGATTTCTCGGCATATGCTGGGGTCATCGTGACTAATTTCGTGGAAGAGGCCTTTTTACTTGAACATAAAGAAATCATCGAAAATTATTTGAATGATGGCGGCGTCATTCTTTCCCAAACCGAAAATTTCCTACCTTGGTTACCTGGTTGCGGAAATTGGATGCGTTCTCCGATTTCTTTGAAGGACCGTGAAATCCGATTGACTGAGCCTGTACATCCTATGTTCGCAGGAATTGACCCTTATGATTTGAATTATAAAAAAGGGGTTCGTGGCTTTTTCTCAAGAGGATATCTTGAGGCCCCAGAACATTCGGAAGTAATCGTTGAAGACCAAGAAGGAAAAGCAATCATTTACATTGACCGAAAAACGACCGGTGGCACGATTGTCGCGGGTGCAGGAACGGATCTGTACCGCTTTGGAATCCAAGAAAATAGTTCGCGTGTGCTACGTCAACAAATTTTGGACTGGATACGCGAAGAGTATGAAGCAAACAAGGGGGAAACAAAGCAATGAAAGTGGCAATCTTAGATAACGGTTATAGTTTCCATCATCGTTTCTTTCAAATGGATGAGTTTGCTTATATGTATGATGATGTGCTTCAACTTCGTCAGCTCCATACATATGATTTAAGTCAATATGACACGCTAATTGTTAATGATCGGATGTCCCTAATGCTTTTAAAACGGTACCAATCGCTTTTCGTGAAGTTCCTTCAAGAGGGAAAACGTCTAGTCGTTTTCGGTGAAGTGCTGGATAATTGGCTTCCTGGTATAGACTGGGAGGAATCTGAAGTGAATTTCAGTTGGTGGGTGAAGGAGCATGGAGATTTACCTTTAATGGCTGAAAATACAGATCATCCTTTATATCAGCATGTATCCCTATCAGATATGAAGTGGCATTACCACGGGACGTTCAAAGTTCCGGAAGGGGCAAAATCACTTGTGAATACTCCCGACGGTCGCTCGATCATCTACACCGATGATGTGTCTTATAAAGGCGAATTGATCATTACCACACTTGATCCAATATTCCACATTGGACTTGGATTCATCGACCAATCTAAACCATTCTTACATGGGATGGCTAAGTGGCTTAGAGAAGGATAAGGAGGAAGTTTTATGAAGAAGAAATGGACAATGTTAGCGGCAACCACTGCGATGGCCGCTTTGATTACGGGCTGTGGAAACTCTGGGGATGATTCGAAAGGCAATACTTCAGAAAAACAGACGACTGCAGAGGAAAAAGTGATTCAAGATCAACTTGGCCGTGATGTAACGGTACCAGGTAAAGTGGAACGTATTGCGGTCGGTGGCATTCTTCCGTACTTCTCGACTTGGTATGTAGCGACGAATTCGACGAAGGAAGTTGTCGGCTTGCATCCTAATGCGTATAATGCCGCGGAAAACTCGATTCTTTCTGAAATATCACCCGATATTTTAAAGGCAGATACATCATTCATTAAAAATGGCGAAGTGAACGTGGAAGAATTGATGAAAGTCAATCCGCAACTTTACTTTGAAAAAGCACAGGACCAAAAGTCCATAAACAAATTAGAAGATGCAGGTGTTTCGGTTGTGGCACTCAACCCTATGGATGCAGCAGCTGCGGAGCCATTGGCTACCTTCAACAGTTGGTTGGAACTGACTGGGGAAATTACGGGCACTACCGAAAGAACGGACAAGTTCTTGGAAAAAGGCCAAGCCGTTCAAGCCGAATTGGATAAGAAATTAGAGGGCATTAAGGATAAAGAAAAGCCTAGAGCATTGATCCTCTATCAGCACAGTGATAAAAGCATCATGGTCGGTGGGAAGAACTTCTTTAGTAACCAATGGTTAAATGCTACAGGGGCCTATGATATAGCAGCAGAAGAAGTTACAGGAACAAAAGAAGTCAATATGGAACAAATCTACAAATGGAACCCGGATATCATCTACATTACAAACTTTTCGACAACTCAGCCTGAAGACCTAACGAACAATACAGTGAAGGGACAAGATTGGAGTCAGGTCAGTGCTGTACAAGAAGGAAATGTATATAAAATTCCGCTGGGCATCTATAGATGGTTCCCACCAAGCGGTGATGCACCTCTTATGTTAAAATGGATGGCTCAGAAAAATCATCCCGAGCTATTTGATTATGATATGAAGGATGAAATCACGGATTACTACTCAGAGTTCTATGATTATGATGTAACGGAAGAACAAGTAGAGAACATTCTTCACCCATCTTCCGAAGCCGCAAAACAGTAAAGTAGGGAATGAAAATGAAAAAATGGAAAACGGTCCTCTTCTGGATATTGCCCATTGCGATGGTTCTCCTATCATTGAGCATCGGACGCTTTGGAATGGACTTAGGGACTCAAATTAAAATATTGCTTTCAACCGTGTTTCCAATCGAGCCAACATGGACACAGATGGAAGAAACAGTGGTCCTTCAAATACGTCTGCCACGAATTTTACTGGCCTTGTTAATCGGTGCGGGCCTATCGATTGCAGGCGCCTCTTTCCAAGGGATGTTCGGCAACCCCTTGGTCAGTCCCGATATCCTAGGAGTGTCTGCAGGTGCTGGGTTCGGTGCTTCCCTTGGGATTTTATTATTGGGACATGGTTTTGCATCTCAAGTCTTGGCACTTGGCTGTGGTTTAGCCGCCATCGTTTTCACGTTCATAATCAGCGGCAAAAAAGATTCACCGGTCTTCATGCTTGTTTTGGCTGGGGTTGTCACCTCCGCCCTTTTCCAAGCGTTGATCTCGTTAATTAAGTTTGTCGCCGACCCTGAGGAAAAGCTGCCAGCCATCACATACTGGTTAATGGGAAGCCTTGGAACGGCCACATACAAGGATTTATATGTGGGTGGACCAATCATCCTTGTCGGCATCTTGATTTTGTATTCACTACGCTGGAGAATCAATTTACTGACCTTACCTGAGGATGAAGCAAAATCGCTAGGTATCCCGGTCACTAGATTGAAGTGGACGGTCATTCTTGGTGCGACGTTAATTACGGCTTCTTCTGTAGCGATAGCCGGTATCATTGGCTGGGTTGGATTGATTATCCCTCATGTGGCAAGAATGCTTGTTGGGAACAACAATCAACTTGTCCTGCCGGTATCCCTATCGGTTGGTGGCGCCTATTTACTCCTGATCGATAACCTGGCTCGTTCTGTAACGGCTACGGAAATTCCGCTATCGATATTGACAGCCATTATCGGCGCACCATTCTTTGCGATTCTACTTAGAAAGACAGGAGGTGGGTGGTCATGAAAATCGAGGTGCAGGGAGGGAATTTTTTCTATGCTAAAAAAAGAGAGAAAGCTCCTTTTCTTTACCAGACCGACATTGACTTTTCGTTGAATGACGGAGAGATCATGGCGATCCTTGGCCCGAACGGTGCCGGTAAAACCACGATGCTGAAGTGTATCACCGGCCTTCTTGATTGGAAAAAGGGTCAAACGCTCATCGACGGAAAGCCGCTTACTGCGCTATCACGCAAAACGATCTGGAAACGAATCGGTTATGTTCCTCAGGCACATAAAATGGTTTTCGGATTTACTTTGGAAGAGCTTGTCATTATGGGAAGGGCGCCTTATATCAGTACGCTGTCCCAGCCTTCTGCAAAGGATCGGGAGGCTGCCATCGCTGCTCTTGAAATGGTTGGCATTGCTCACCTTGCCAAAAAGTCCTGTAATTCCGTCAGTGGTGGGGAATTGCAGCTGGCCTTGATTGCCCGGACGCTTGTATCGGACCCGGATGTATTGATTCTTGATGAGCCAGAATCGCATCTTGATATTCAAAAGCAAATCGTGATTTTACAGACACTAAAGCGGTTATCGAAAGAGAAGAACATTTCTTGTATCATAAACACGCATTATCCGAACCACGCATTCTACTTGGCTGACCATGTTTTAATGACTGCCAAGGAAAAGCGTGTGGTGTATGGCGAAGTCCGCGAAGTGATGACGGAAGCCCGGATGAAAGAGTACTTCGGCATCGAAATGAAGAAAATCATTTATGAGGAAGAGGATGACTTTTTGATTGAAACGATGGTGCCGAAAGATCTAGGTCTTTTACGTGATCAAAGTACATGCCGTTTTAATAGTGACATCTAAAGCTATAGAAGGCAGCCATGTGATGGTTGCCTTTTTGTGTTCCAAATCTTAATTTAAAGTAATCTGAAATATCATATAATACGATTTCCTAAATGGTGTATAATGAAAGGCAGTGAAATTATATACATATGAACAATTTGGTGTCTGTAAGGACTTGAAAGGGAAGTTGGTGAAATGCCAACGCGGTCGCGCCACTGTAAATGGGAGTTAACGGATGTATACCACTGTATGAATAATATGGGAAGGTGCCGTTAGCAATGACCATGAGCCAGGAGACCTGCCAAAATTGTACACCGGTAACCACGCGGATGGGGAGGTGTGTGGCAGAGCTATGTCCCTTTTTTGTTCCGTTGCCATACAAGCATCCTCCGTTTTGATGGGGGATGCTTTTTTGTATGTCTTTTGATATTCGCAACACATGTGTGAAGGTCCAGAAATGAACTCAAAAATGATGGAGGTTTTAAGATGAGGAAGATATATAGTTTCATGCTTGTGATGGGATTGATGGTTGGTATATTGGTTGGCTGTAGCGATGCCTCCCAGGATGGAACAGGAGAAAACCAGTCGACAAAACAAGCTGTTAACCAGGGCTTCCCGCTTTCGTTACAAGATGCAGTGGGTAACAAAGTCACCATCGAGCAGAAACCAGAAAAAATTGTTTCATTAATCCCAAGTAATACAGAAGCGGTCTTTGCGCTAGGTTCGGGTGAGAAAGTGATTGGAGTGTCTGAAAATGACAATTACCCGGAAGAAACGAAAGATATTCAGAAGATAGGTGGAATGGAAATAGATACAGAGATGATTTTAGCCTTGCAGCCTGATATCGTTCTTGCTCATGAGAGTGCCCATAATTCCAAAGAAGGAATCCAACAGCTTAAGGATGCGGGTATTCCAGTTATAATCGTCAATGATGCTAAAAGCTTTAAAGAAGTGTATACGTCTATCGAGATGATTGGAACGGCAATAGGGGAACTGGATAAGGCAAAGGAAATCGTCAAGACGATGCAGAACAAGCTGGAAAAGATCAAAGAAAAGGCTAAGGCAATCAAGAGTGAGGATAGAAAAAGTGTTTTTGTAGAGGTTTCACCGTCACCTGAAATCTATACAACGGGAAAAAATACTTTCATGGATGAAATGCTGGACATCATTTCAGCGGATAATGTCGCAGGTGAATTGGATGGCTGGGTAAAACTCGATGAAGAGTCGATGATAGCGGCCAACCCGGATGTCATCATTACAACCTATGGTTATTACACAGGAGATCCAGTCAAAGAGGTAACGGGAAGAAATGGATGGGCCGACATTCAGGCAGTTAAGAATGGTGAGGTTTTCGATGTCCATTCAGATATTGTCACTCGTTCCGGTCCTAGGCTTATAGAGGGAGTAGAGGAACTTGCCAAATCAGTCTATCCGAACGTATTTAAAAACTAAACGGGCATTGGCCTATGTATTTGCCCTATCATTTTTGGTTATTTCGATATTGATCGGTGTTTCCTTAGGATCGGTTTCCGTTCCGATACCAGTGCTTTTGCAAATCATTGGCAAGGAAGTCCTTCATTTGCCCCTGGCCATGGAACCGGATGGGACACTGACGAATATCGTGATGAACATCCGCCTGCCGAGGGTCGTGCTTGCAAGTTTGGTTGGGGCATCCCTTGCAATAGCAGGGGCAGCATTTCAGGGATTGCTCAGGAATCCCCTAGCTGACCCCTATACCCTGGGAATATCCTCAGGGGCTTCGCTTGGTGCAGTATTAACGTTGTTTTTGAATTTGTCACTGCCGTTTTTGGGCCTATATACACTGCCTACATTAAGCGTTCTTTTTTCATTGTTGACGATTTTTTGCGTATTGACCTTTGCAAGAAAAATGGATCGTTCCATGAAGGTAGAAACGATTATTTTAACCGGCATCATTTTCAGCTCGTTTTTAAGTGCTTTCATCTCATTGATGATTGCATTGACGGGTGAGGAGTTAAGGCAAATCATCAGCTGGCTGATGGGAAGTGTCTCGATGCGTGGTTGGAGTCATGTCACGATCATTTTGCCATTTTTCCTCGTTGGTTCTCTCGTATTGATGATGAACACCCACGAATTGAATGCCATGACATTTGGGGAAGACCGTGCGAGGCACCTAGGCGTGAATGTTCAGCGGAGGAAGATGCTGATTCTGATCGCCGGCTCGATACTGACAGGGGCTGCCGTTGCCGTATCAGGGACGATTGGCTTTGTAGGGCTGGTCATCCCCCATTTGGTCCGCAGGATTTGGGGGCCAGACCATACGCATCTGTTGCCATTATCATTGATTGTGGGAAGCGGATTTTTAATATTGGCTGATCTGGTGGCACGAACGATCATCGCACCGACAGAATTGCCGATAGGTGTTATTACTTCGCTTATCGGTGCGCCGGCATTCGCATTTATTTTATTAAAGAGACGGAGAGAAGGGTAGAAGTGTATGCTTGAAGTTAAAGGGTTAACAGGAGGATATGATAATAAAACGGTTTTGGACTCCGTCTCGTTTGATGTGAAAAAAGGAGAATTATTCGGTATTCTTGGTCCGAATGGAAGTGGGAAAACGACGCTATTGGGGATGCTTAGCGGTATCCTGCCGTATCAGGCGGGAACCATCGATATTAAGGGGAAAGACCTACAGGGATATTCGTCCAAACAACTGGCACAGGTCATCGCCGTTTTGCCGCAGCATTCCTCATTGGCTTTTTCCTATACAGTAAAAGAGACCGTTGCCCTTGGGCGATATGCCCATCAAACAGGGTGGTTTCATAGTTGGACGTCTGAAGACGAAGAAATCGTTCAACGCGTGATGATGCAAACGGGAGTGGCAGTCTTTCAGGAAATGCATTTTGAACGTTTGTCAGGCGGGGAAAGACAACGTGTTTTGTTGGCACAAGCTCTTGCACAAGAACCGGAAATCCTTTTTCTCGACGAACCGACGAACCACCTGGATCTGTCTTATCAAAAAGAACTTCTTGATTTGATGAGGAAAATGGCTAAGGAACAACAATTGACGGTCATTTCAATTTTTCACGACTTGAACTTGGCTGGCTTATATTGCGATCGCCTGATGTTGCTTGAAAAAGGGCGAGTCCAAGTGATTGACGTGCCGAATGAAGTGCTTCAGCAGGAGCGGATTCAGGAGGTATATAGGACAAAAATCGAAAAACATCCTCATCCTGCCTTACCTAAGCCGCAAATGTTCATTGTACCCGAGAAGCATACAGGAGAGCTGGACCCTTTGGAGATCAATGAAAGTTATCTGAACCAGGCTCCGGAGTTCCTTCATTTAAGTTCACCCATTCCGCTTAGAACCATGTCATCCGGCGTAACTGGTTCGGGAACGGGGTGGCATCAGCACTTTGTTAATCGACATGTCCACTACGATTACAATTGTGATGACCATATTGCTGAAATGGCTGACTATTTGAAGACATACGGATTTGAACCGCAGGAAACCGTCGGAATGATGACGGCCGTGTTTTTGGATACAGTGTCATATCGACTTCTAAGAGATGAGGGTTTTTCGATATTCATCATGGTAACAGCGGGGGTAGGGAATGCCATCGATGCCTCTTTGGCAGACAGGCATTCATGGACTTCATCGCCGGGTACGATCAATACCTGGGTTTTCGTGAATGGCCATTTGGCGGAAGAAGCGTTCATTCACTGTATAGTGACAGCTACCGAGGCGAAGGTTAAAGCGCTTCATGACCTACATGTCTTAGATCAGGTGACAAACACATGGGCGACTGGAACATCGACGGATAGCATCTTGATTGCAGCCACACAAAGAGGAACCACCCTCCGATATGCGGGTACCATCACGCCCCTCGGGAAGTTAATTAGCCGTGGCGTTTATGACTGTACGGTGGAAGCGATTGAAAATAGTAGGAAACGGATTGAAAGCTTATGATTTTTTACCATCTTTATGCAATCACATTGGCATTTATCCTAGATTTGGTCATTGGCGACCCTCCTGATTGGCCACACCCGGTTAAATGGATAGGATCGCTTATCAATAAACTTGATGAAGCTCTCAACAAAGGGGCAAGAAAGAAGCGGAATGGACTGTTCATGCTACTGCTCGTCTTGCTGCTCGTGTTGGCAGCCACAGGCATCACCGTCTATTTAGCGTATAGAATCCATCCTGCTGCCGGTATCATCTGGGAAGCGCTACTCATTTCCACCACGATCGCTCAAAAGAGTTTAAGACGGGCGGGAATGGATGTTTATCGACCATTGAATACACGGGATATGGCCAAGGCGAGGCGGAAGCTTTCTTATATTGTGGGCCGTGATACGGCAGATCTAGAAGAACCGGAAATTGTTCGGGGTACCGTTGAAACGGTAGCGGAAAACACGAGTGACGGTATTACGGCTCCCCTGTTTTGGGCTGCCATCGGAGGAGCGCCACTTGCCATGATGTATAGGGCAATCAATACATGCGACTCCATAGTTGGATACCAAAATGATAAATATGCTGACTTCGGATGGGCTTCTGCCAAGCTTGACGATCTAGTGAACTGGATTCCGAGCCGTTTAACCGGTTTTTTGATGCTGATTGGATCAAAGTCAGTCCATAACGGCTGGAAGGGGCGGTGGGCTATATTATTCAAGGATGCCCATAAGCACCCAAGTCCGAACAGTGGGTGGTGCGAAGCGGGTGTTGCAGCCATCCTGGGCGTTCAACTGGGCGGAAGGAATATGTACAAAGGTGTGGTGTCCAATCGAGCTAGAATGGGCCTTCCAATTGTTCCGCTAGAAGCGATTCATATAAAAAAAACGATTACCATCATGCATCGGACTTCTTTTTTATTCCTGTTGATGCTTTGGTTAGGAGGACTTTTATTTGCAATTACCAACTCATGGCTCTAATCCGCATTATCTTTACAAAGCACTGGGAATCGAAATGCCACAATCGTATGCGGACTTCAGTGCCAATATCAACCCATTGGGTCCACCCTCTAGTATAAAACAGAGATGGTCGGGTTTTTTTGAGGGTATCCTCGACTACCCAGATCCACATGCCGTAGAGCTGACACATATGATAGCAAAAAAAGAAGCACTTCCTGAAGATTCTGTACTTGTTGGAAACGGAGGAGCGGAAATCATAACGCTTGTGGCGAAAGAACTGGCGAATAAACGAGTGTTAATCATACAACCAGCCTTTGCCGAATATGCCGAATCTTGTTTGGCAGCAGGTTGCGAGGTCGACTTTTTTCAACTGGAAGCGCCCAGGTGGGAACTGGACTTGGATCGATTACGTCCGCTTTTGCCAAAGTATGCTGCCATCTTTTTATGTACGCCCAATAATCCGACTGGCATTTCTTATAAGGAGGAGACAGTACGGGAACTAATCGAAGCATGCCAAAAAGCCCAATGCATGATGGTGCTGGATGAGGCCTTTTATGATTTTACGGATAATGCCTTTTCCTATGCACCTCTTATTAAAGAGTTTCCTCATTTGCTCATTTTACGATCAATGACGAAAATTTTCGCGATACCTGGATTAAGGCTGGGTTACCTATTGGCTGACCCGACCATTATTACACGGGCCAAGACCTTCAAACCACATTGGAGCGTCAACCATATCGCCCTGGAGGTAGGCAAACTCTGTTTGGCAGAAGAAGCATATATGAGTAGAACAAGAGCATATATTCAAAGGCAAAAAAGGGATTTATTCCGTTTTTATAAGGAACTGGATATCGAGGTCTCTGAAAGTACGGTGAATTTTTACTTAGTGAGGGACGAGTCTCTTTCCCTGTTTCCCTTTTTACTGAAAAGGGGCATCGTGCCGCGCCATACTTATAATTTTCCTGGTTTGGATGGCAGGTGGCTCCGGTTTGCAGTGAAAAGTGAGCAGGATAATAAGGCATTGATGGAGGCGGTAAAACAGTGGAAAACTCTAGGCTCTATTTTATAACGGGGGGCGTTCGAAGTGGTAAAAGCAGCTTTGCAGAAAAAAAGGCGGTGGAGCTTGCCATTCAATCGGGCGGCAACCTACATTATCTTGCTTGTGGCCGGAGTTCTGATGCCGAAATGGAAGAGCGGATTAATAGGCACCGTCAGGACAGGCATAGAAGTCCGCTTGCATGGAGGACATCGGAATATCCGACGGATGTTAGCCGAATAGGGAAGGACCTGGATGCAAAATCAATCGTCTTGCTTGATTGCCTGACGACGTTGCTCGATAATGAATTATTTCTGCCTAATGTGCCCCTTACAGAGGATTTTCTACATAAAGTATTCACCAAAATAATCAAGGGCATCGGTGAAATCAGGAAGGAAGCTCAAAGCCTGATTATCGTAAGCAATGAAGTGTTACAGGAGCCCATTTTTCAAGATGAATTTCTACATACATACGGAAAAGTGCTCGGATTGCTTCATCAAGCGATCGTTGAAAGGGCAGATGAGGCCTATCTTGTCGAATCAGGTGTCCCTCTAAGGATGAAAGCGGGTATCCCTGAATGAATAGCTGGATTGGATTCTTAATTAACTTGCAATTTTTTACGGTGTTTCCCATAAAGAAACAACTTCCAATGGATAAGAAGTATATTCACCGGGCGATCCAAACGTTTCCTTTGGTCGGATTGTTTCTAGGTCTGATATTAGGGGGAGTGCTATACGGGCTTGTGGAATGGACACCATTTTCCCCCCTAGCCATTGCGTTTGTGATATGGGTATTAACGATTGCCCTAACAGGTGGGTTGCACCTTGATGGTTGGATTGATGCAAGTGACGCCTTCTTTTCGTACCAAGATAAAGAACGACGACTGGAGATCATGAAGGACTCCAGGACCGGTGCATTTGGTGTCATTTCTGTCATTGTGCTGTTAGCTGCCCGCTTTATATGGATGTATGAAATCATCGAACGGATCAATGAATGGACTTATTTTTTGATTATCATGGTTCCCTTTCTAAGTAAATGCGTGATGGGCTATTTACTTAGCCGGATGCAGTTGGCTAAAAAAGAGGGACTGGGCGCCTTTTTCCAAAGTGCAGTCAGGAAAAACAGCTTGCACATATATTGGATTTACCTGCTTTTAAGTTTTGCGATAGCTTATTTAATCGATATCAACCTCATGGCTTTATTCGCGATCATGGGGATCGCCGCACTACTCTTTCTCCTTTATATAAAACGGAAAATCATTCGTTGGTTCGGTGGAATAACGGGTGATGTGCTGGGCGCGTCAGTTGAAGGAGTGGAGGTGTGGTTATGGCTGATTCTGTGGCTATTACACTACTTCGCCATGGGTTGACGGAAGCCAATGAGCGAAAAGCCTATTTAGGGTGGACGGATTCTCCCTTAAGCATAAAAGGAAAAAGGGATATCGAAGAATGGAAGCGATACTATCCAAGATATGAAAGGATTCATTCAAGCGACTTACTTAGGTGCATGGAAACATCAAGGCATCTGTTCCCGGAGGTTGATCCAGTGGGATGGCCTGCTTTCCGTGAAATGAATTTCGGCAGGTGGGAAGGCCGAACTTATGAAGAACTGAAGACGAATGCTGATTATCAAAAATGGCTGGAGGATCCCATGGTGGCAGCTGTTCCTAAAGGGGAGAGTTATCCTGAGTTTTCCAGGCGGGTTCATAATGGCTGGGCCCGGTTGATCGCGGATGAGGATAGCTCCACGTATGCGGTGATGACTCATGGAGGTGTGATACGTGAGCTTCTTGCCCGTTATGCACCGGTGGAAAAGCCCTTTTGGGATTGGTCGATACCCCATGCGAAGGGGTATGAGCTGATTTGGGAAAACAAGGAAAGGTTGAGGAGGGGTGAACGTTGCACTTTGTTACAGGCGGTGCCTATAATGGGAAAACTAAATGGGTCAAGCAATTTTACGGGTTGAATACTGAGGGTCTATGGCTATCAGGCTATCAAAACGACCAACCGGATTTCAGAGATTTTCAAAAGGATATCGTCGTGCTACAGGGAATCGATGCGTGGATTGGGCAGGATGTGAATATCATGGATGTGGAGTCAATCCGGAAGAAGTGGAAGGAAATCCTGGACGGCTGGCGAATATGGGAGAAAGAAGAAAGTGGTCGCACATGTGTTGTCATCGGTTCGGATCTATCAAAAGGCATCGTTCCAATCGAAAAAAAGAACCGTCAATGGCGTGATGCATGCGGATGGATCTTTCAAGATGTGGCCTCCATTTCTACACGCGTGGATATCATTTGGTATGGAATCAATCAACGAATTAAATAGAGGAGGAATAGAGATGAAAATATATACACGTACAGGTGATAAAGGGCAAACAAGCGTAATCGGGGGCCGTTTGGATAAGGATGATATCCGTGTTGAATCTTACGGGACTGTGGATGAAGTGAATAGCTATATTGGGCTTGCCGTAACTGAATTGGATTCGGCGGTTTTTGAAGATATACTAGTAGATTTGGAAAAGATCCAACATGAGCTATTTGACTGCGGTGGTGATTTGGCGACCGTTTCTGATAAAGCCCCTCAAAAGTTGACGGATGAGGCGATTACATACTTAGAAGAACGAATCGATGCCTTCATCGTCGAAGCCCCTGAATTGGAAAAGTTCATATTGCCAGGTGGTACAAAAGCGGCTGCAACAATCCATATAGCACGTACCGTTACAAGAAGGGCTGAACGATTGGTGGTTTCCTTGATCAAATCGGGTGCAGCGGTGTCTCCTCTTTCCCTGCAATATTTAAATCGGTTATCGGATTATTTCTTTGCGGTCGCACGAGTGATCAACTTCCGCCTTGGTGTGAAGGATGTCGAATATGCCCGTAGTGCTAACGTATTCCGCGGAGGAAAAAGAAAGGAAAAGGAATAAACATGAACGCAAGAAAAATCACCATGAGTTCCATGTTCATCGCCTTATCGTTGGTCGGGGCGATGATCAAGATTCCTTCCCCAATTGGAAGTATAGCTTTCGATAGCTTTCCGGCACTATTGGCGGCTGTTGCATTAGGCCCGATTACGGGAGGAATCGTGGCTGGTTTAGGCCATATCTTATCTGCCTTGATTGGCGGCACGCCACTTGGTCCGTTTCATTTCTTAATCATGTTGGAAATGGCAGTCCTTGCTTGGATGTTTGGTGTCCTATATGACCACGATAAGAAAATAAGCGCTTTTTCCTTTTTCTTTTTAGGTAATGCCTTCATCGTAGGATTACCTTTCGTATTCTTGGTTAGCACTGAGTTTTACATGATGTTGGTACCTTCTTTAACGGCGGCTACGGCATTGAATGTATTCTTGAGCATTCTTTTGATTCCTCGTCTCGTGCCAGTCTTGAAAAAGGTGTTCATACGAGAAGGAATACTTGAATGATGGATTCACTGATCTTACCGTTCAATGATTCCCAGTCCTTGGTTATCTCAACAGATAATAGTGGTGGAATCGGGCTGAAGGAAAAAGATCTTGTTCATGTCCCATATGAGGTGGTCGGCTATTACTCTTTTCGGGTAGCGGTCATGGAATGTTTGGCCTCCGGTGGGAGCCCAATCGCAGTCGTCCTTCAAAACTTCTGTGGCGATGAGGCCTGGGGAAGTTTGACGAAGGGTGTAAGGAAGGGAATGGATGAAATAGGGTTAGACCTGTCCATTACTGGCAGTACAGAGAGTAACATGCCCCTCCAACAATCCGCATTAGGGTTGATGGTCATTGGAAAACGGGAAAAAGAATGGGGTTCGAAGCAAACTTCCAATCGGAAAATGGCCATTGTCGGCAGGCCGTTGGTTGGCGACGAGGTTATGGAACAACAGCAGTGGGTTGCACCTTTATCCCTCTTTAAATGGTGCTCCGAACTTGAAGGGGTCCGCCTTCTTCCTGTAGGTTCGAAAGGCATTGCCTATGAATGGGAGCAGCTGGATCCTCAAGGTGGGGGAATACCCGAACGGATAAAGGGTCGTGTAGATATCGAGAAGTCATCGGGTCCATCTACCAGTTTTTTGATCACCTATCCTGAAAGCCTAGAAGCGGACATTTTCCAACGTTGCGGTCCGCTTATTCTCGTGTGATGGTACATATATATATAAAGGGAGAGACCTGATAAGCGCCGAGTAGGGTCCCTCCCTTTTCGTCTAGTGAGTGCCCTTGATAATTCTTTGATTCATCTTATGAGTTGGAGTAATTAGGGAAACACTCATAATATATTACGGAACTGTTGTTAAAGATCCGTTCATATGGCTAAGCTACTGGAATGGTTGAGTGATTCTAATTCTAGTTCCATTTTACATCCCTGCACCCTATGACTCTATTGGGGACCTGATTTTACGAAACCTGCTTATTTTTTACCGGTACAGGCTTTGTTTCTTCCTTTACATGGGTCTAAGCAAAGGGTTTTAATAAAGAAGAACAGTATTCTATTTGGCCCGACCTGTATCTAGTAATTGATGACACATGTATGAATCGAAAATGGGGACGGCAATTCAGTCGTTTCGCTTATCCTAATCTTACTATTGGATACAATTGTTTAAGAGAAAGGAGCACGATGTAATAGCATGAAGCATTCTAATTATATGATGGGAATCGATATTGGGACAACAAGTACAAAAGTGGTTCTTTTTACGAAAGACGGTAAGGTAGTGCAAACATGTTCTAAGGGATATCCATTGAACAGTCCCACACCGTCCGTTGCAGAACAGGACCCTGAAGAAATCTATAAGGCGGTCTTGCTGACAGTCGGTGAGGTCATGATTGCAAGTGGGATTGAAAAAGAAGAATTGGGGTTTATTTCGTTTAGCTCGGCCATGCATAGTTTGATTGCCATGGATACAGACGGAAACCCACTAACCAACAGCATTACATGGGCTGATAATCGAAGTGCTGCCTATGCCGAGGAACTGAAGGCATCAAGTCAGGGAGAGGCATTATACCATAGGACGGGGACACCGATTCATCCGATGTCACCCATCACGAAAATCATGTGGCTTAGAAATGAACACCCAGTAATTTTTAACAAAACGGATAAATTTCTAGGAATTAAAGAATATATCATTTATAAATTTTTCAATGAATATGTGATGGACTATTCTATGGCTTCAGCAACAGGCCTGTTCAACTTGAAAACGATGGAGTGGGATGAGGAAGCATTGGTGATTGCCGGAATCGGTTCGGACAAACTACCAAGGCTTGTGCCGACGATCCATATCCTTTCCAACTTGAGTGAGGGATTGGCTGCGAACATGAATATTTCCCCTGATACACCAATGGTCATTGGTGCCAGTGACGGGGCACTAGCCAACTTGGGGCAAAATGCCATCAAACCGGGCATATTTGCGGTAACGATTGGAACAAGTGGAGCGGTCCGTACGGTCAGTGACCGTCCGCTTACGGATCCAAAAGGGAGAACGTTTTGTTATGCCCTTACTGAAAAGCATTGGGTCATTGGCGGACCGGTCAATAATGGCGGGATTACCTTCCGATGGGCCAAGGACCAACTTGGTCGGGAGGAAATTGCGAGAGCGAAAGTATTGGGCCAGGACCCTTACGAAATCCTGACCGAAATGGCAACGCATATCGCCCCTGGTTCTGACGGGTTGATTTTCCATCCATATATGGCTGGGGAAAGGGCACCGTTATGGAGCGCTGATGCGAGAGGCTCCTTCTTTGGATTGGCTCTTCATCATACCCGTGATCATATGGTCCGATCTGTACTTGAAGGCGTGATGTATAACTTATATAGTGTGCTGCTCACTGTAGGGGAATTGACCGGGGCCCCGAAAAAAATCCATGCGAGTGGCGGCTTTGTCCGTTCCAAGCTTTGGCGTCAAATTATGGCTGATATATTTAACCAGCATGTGAAGATTCCTGAAAGCTTTGAAAGTTCGAGTCTAGGGGCTGCCATTCTTGGTCTCTACGCTTTAGGGGAAATCGAAAGTTTGGATGCGGTGGAGGATATGGTCGGTAACACCCATGAGCTCGAGCCCATTGAGGCAAATGTGGAAATATACCAAGAACTCATGTCGATTTACCTGTCCGTTTGCCGAAAATTAGAAGGAGATTACAAGCGAATTGCCGACTTTCAACGTCGACATTTAGAGTGATGCGACAAAAGCACAGCTGTTAAAAGCTTGTGCTTTTCTTTTGGCCTATTTTCAAAAATGGTAAGATAGAGGAAAAAGGTAAGGGGATTTAAGAGATGGGAGCTAGTAAAACAAATGCGATGCGTATTCTCGATAAAATGAAAATAAAGTATGAGATGATGAGTTACGATGCGAATGATGGGAAAATTGACGGGATTACAGTGGCTAATAAAATCGGTAAAGCACCGGAAACGGTCTTTAAAACGCTTGTTACCCATAATGGTCCTCAACAGCTTTATGTGTTTGTAATCCCTGTGGCTGCTGAGCTGGATTTGAAAAAAGCGGCCAAAGCAGCAGGTGTGAAAAAAATCGAAATGCTTGCCGTTAAAGATCTGCAAAAGTACACCGGGTATATCCGCGGAGGCTGTTCACCTATAGGAATGAAAAAGCAGTATCCGACCTTTATTGATGAAAGCGCATTAGACCTGTCCGAAATCATCGTGAGCGGTGGGAAGATCGGTACACAAATTGTCCTGGAACCATCGGGATTCTTGATGGGGGCAGAGGCTGAAACTGCGGCCCTTTTAAAGTGAATCTAAAAAGCTCCCATATAAGGTTTTTAGTCACTTTGAACTTTTAGGCATTCACCTACCTGTGCTTCATGGCATACGCTGTCTTGAAGATACATCTGTATGGTAAAGGAGAGTGTGGAAGTGTCAGGAAATGCGATGCATTATTTTGCCGGAGGTAATACGGCCAAAGGTTTTTATAGCTTATATGATTCAAACCTTACGGGATTGGAGAAATTATTCATCCTAAAGGGAGGACCTGGGTCAGGGAAATCAACGATTATGAAAAAGATTGGCCAGGAATGGCTGGATAAAGGCTACGACATAGAGTTTTTGCACTGTTCCTCCGATAATGATTCCATTGATGGGGTGATCGTCCCTGCATTGAAAGTAGGTCTTGTGGATGGGACGGCACCGCATGTAATTGAACCGAAAGCGCCAGGAGCTATAGAGGAATACGTTAATCTTGGAGCTGCCTGGTATTCCCAGCAGCTGGCGGCTGAAAGGGCAAACATCATTCGATTGACGAATGCCAGAAGCAAGAGCTATGAGGCGGCTTATGGCCACTTTGCCAAAGCGTTGGAGATACATGACGAATGGGAAGAAATCTATAAAGCAAACATCGATTTCGCCAAATTAAATGGATTGACGAATAAATTGATTCAGAGTTTTTATAGAGATATATTCTTGAACAAAAAAGCGGATGTTCGCCACAGGTTCTTAGGTGCAGCCACTCCAAAGGGTGCTGTTGACTATGTTCCGAACATTACAAAAGGTGTGCATAAACGATACTTTTTGAAAGGGCGTCCGGGTTCAGGTAAATCGACGATGCTGAAGAAAATTGCCAAATCTGCAGAGCAACGTGGCTTTGATGTGGAAATGTATCATTGTGGATTTGACCCTGACAGCTTGGATATGGTGATCGTGCGTGAAGTGGGCATCGCCATTTTTGATAGCACCGCCCCTCATGAATACTTCCCAAGCCTTGAAGGGGATGAAATCATCGATATCTATAAGACGGCCATCCTTCCGGGAACCGATGAGATATATGCCGATCAAATCAAGGCTGTCTCTTTGAGGTACCGGGAGAAAATGAATGAAGCGACAGCGTCTCTGGCGAAGGCTAAAGAGCAGCATGACGAACTTGAAGCAATCTATGTGAAGGCCATGGATTTTACGGCTGTCGATGACATGATGAAAGATATTCAGGAACAGATTGGTGAGCGGGTAAAGGCAATGGATAACCCAACAATATTACATTGAAAAGAGACTGCACCTTTTTTAAAATGAGGTGCAGTTTTACATAGAAGGGACAATCATTTAGATCATCTTATATGCACAAGGATGTTAATCATTTCTTATTAGGGTAAAATAAGGGTAAAAAGAAAAGGGAGTGGTTAAATGATTAAAACGATTGCGATTGATATGGACGGAACATTACTGAATAAAATGCAAACGGTGAGTGAAGAAAATAAATCAGCGATTCATAAGGCTCAAGAAGAAGGGATCGAAGTCATCATTGCTACTGGAAGATCGTTTGAGGAAGCCAGATATGCTTTAGATAAAGTGGGCCTTGAATGTCCGATCATCTGCGTGAATGGCGCTGCCCTCTTCACGCAAGAAGGGAAGGTAGAGGCTTCCCATCCAATGCCGATAGCTTCCGTAAAGAATGCAGCGGAGTGGCTTGAAGAACGGGGAATCTATTTCGAAATTTATACGAGCAAAGGAATTTTCTCCAAAAACTACGAGACCGCAATCGATGCCCTTGTGGATGTGATGGTCACGGCAAATCAGGATATTGACCCGTCCCAAATTAGAAAGTATGCAGAGGCTCGTCTACAATTGGGACATGTTACATCCATTGCGGATTATGCTGAGCTTTTCGACCAAGCTGAGTTGGAACTATATAAAATCCTTGGTTTCTCCACGGATTTGCAGGTATTGGACCAAGCTGCCTCGCGGTTCAAAATGGATGAAGGGACTGCTGTCACTTCTTCGGGTCGTGAGAATGTGGAAATCACGAGCAAACATGCCCAAAAAGGAATCGTACTTGAAAAGTATGTGAACGAAAAAGAAGGCTCCATGCAGGAGACGATGGCCATTGGAGATAATTATAATGATATATCCATGTTTGAAAGAGTGGGTTTATCCGTCGCAATGGGAAATGCCCCGACCGACATTCAAAACCTTTGTGATGAAGTGACAGGGACAAATGAAGAACATGGAGTAGCGAAGGCTATTTTAAAGGTTCTTAAGAAGACAATCGAATAATTCGGCAAACCGAGGGAGGGAATTTATTTGAAGAGATGGTGTTCATTGATCCTCATGATTACGTTGGCCTTGACGGGTTGTTCAGGGGGAGAGGGAAATAACGGAGCACAGCCTGAGGAAGACTCTACAGAAACGGCGATAGATGGCCCTGAGGTACTGGTAACGAACCTGGCTTCTCCATGGTCGATTCAGAAAGATGGAGAGACTTTCTATGTTTCAGAACGGTCAGGCACCATCGTGCAATGGAAGAATGAGCATATGGAGAGGCAGAAGGTTCAGCTGGAAAAGAAGTTGTCCTCAAAGGCAGAAGCTGGATTGCTTGGATTTGTGCTCGACCCTGACTTTTCGAAGAACCATCAAGCTTTTGCCTATTACACCTACGAGGAAAACGGAAAACCATCCAATCGGATCATCACGCTCCAACAGGTGGATGATACATGGAGAGAGAAGGAAATTCTAATCGACAAGATTCCAAGTGGTGACTATCATCATGGAGGACGCTTAAAGATTGGCCCCGATGGAAAACTATTTGCCACAACAGGAGATGCAAGGGAACCAATGATTGCCCAGGATCTTGATTCTTTAGGTGGCAAGCTTTTGCGTTTGAATCTTGACGGAACCATCCCCGACGATAATCCTTTCGAGAATTCCTATATTTTTTCTTACGGACATCGCAATCCGCAAGGCCTCGCTTGGGATGAAACGGGACAACTGTTCGAAAGTGAACATGGTGAATCTGCACATGATGAATTAAACGCGATTCTCCCTGGAAAGAATTATGGCTGGCCGGAAATAGAGGGAAGTGAGGCACAATCAAATATGGAAGCTCCTATGATTCATTCCGGAAATGATACATGGGCACCTTCTGGGATTGCGTATTCAGATGGCAAGCTTTTTGTTGCTGCCTTAAGGGGAGAAGCACTTAAGAGGTATGATATAAAAAGTGGGGAAATGACGGATTTAGTTACCGATTCTGGCCGGATACGAGATGTGTTAGTAGACGGGGGATTCCTATATTTTATTAGCAATAATACAGATGGGCGTGGAAAGGCCGATCGTAATGATGATAAACTTTATCGTTTGCCCTTAGCTAAGTCCCATTAAGAGATGTCCTGTAAAGGGCATTTTTTTTATGCTTCCAAGGAGGAGTGGGAATACTGATAATGTGTGAGTAGTATCTAGATAAATCAATAGGGATTGGCTGGACAATTCAGATGAATCGTAGTATAGTTACCTAGGTAACTAATTTTCAGGGGGAATACCTTTGTTTTTACGTGATGGTTTATTTTTTCACCATAACCTGCAATTCTCAAGAACGTTCACCAAGAAGTTAAATGAGCAGCTGGCAAAGGTCGATCTTTTTCATTCTCAATGGATGATTATCTATTATCTGAAGGAATATGGTAGTACCACGTTGGTTGAAATCAGCAATTACTTAGATGTCGAGAAACCGACAGTAACCCGGACGGTGAATCGATTGGAAGAACGAAAATTAATCGAACAAATACCGGGAAAAGATAAACGGGAACGGAGAATTCAGTTAACTGATTTAGGTGAAAAAACATACCTAAAAGCTAGAAAGGCAGTAGATGAATTCGAACTTCAATTAATAGATGGTTTGTCTGAAGAGGACTGGGAAGCAACATTGCGGACCTTAAAATTCTTAAAGGAAAAGTTACAACAATCGTAAGGAAGAAGGATTGAAATGAATCAAAAAACAAAATTGTGGACGAAAGACTTTATTATTGTTTCGTCCGCAAACTTTTTTCTCTTTTTAACGTTTTATGTCTTGATGGTCACTTTGACCCTTTATACGATGGATAATTTCCATTCTTCTCAAGCTCAAGCCGGACTGGCGTCGAGTATTTTTGTCTTGGGAGCAGTACTTGTACGACCAATCGCCGGAAAAAAGATTGATCAATTAGGTCGGAAGAAAATGCTTATTGGTTCGTTGGTATTATTTTTTATAGCCTCCGTTTTCTATCTGCAAGTGGATAGTTTGCCGCTTTTATTTATTGATCGGTTGGTTCATGGTATCTCATTTGGTCTCGCTACAACGGCCACTGGAACAATTGTTGCTGATATCATACCGAATGAAAGACGTGGTGAAGGTACGGGATACTTTGCCATGAGTACAAACCTGGCCATGGCATTTGGTCCATTTATCGGATTGTTCATAACCCAGCATTTTAGCTACTCCTTTATTTTCTATGCCGCGTCACTATTCGCTGCATTCTCTTTAGCGGCTTCTTTATTTTTATTTGTACCTGAGGCAACAAAAGATCAAGCGCCTCGACCACGGGGGTTCAACATCAAAGACTACTTTGAAAAACGTGCTTTGCCGATATCCATACTTGTGATGTTTGCAGGTTTAGCCTATTCGAGCATCTTGTCCTATTTAACTTCTTTTGCAAAGGAAATAAACCTACTGGATGCCGCGAGCTTTTTCTTTGTCGTGTTCGCTATATTCCTTTTAGTTACCCGTCCATTTACAGGGCGTATGTTCGATGTGAAAGGTGAAAATGCTGTAATTTACCCTTCCCTTGTCTTATTTGTAATTGGGATGGTCGTACTAAGTCAATCGCAACATGCCTTGACGCTCTTGATTGCAGGTGCTTTCATCGGTGTAGGATATGGTACGTTTCAGTCAAGCGCACAGGCTATATCCATCAAGGAATCTCCATCAAATCGTATGGGATTGGCAACCTCCACATTCTTTACCTTTTATGACTTTGGAATTGGTTTAGGACCGTTTATGCTAGGGTTCCTCGTTCCTTATACTGGTTTTAAAGGGTTGTTTATCTGCATGGCTGTTCTGTCAGTCTTGTTGATAGTCATTTACTATTTTGTTCATGGTAAAAAGGCATCAGCAAGGGCATCCAGGCAGAATACGGGCGATCAAATGATTTCTTGATTATCCCTTATTTGTTTAAAAATATGGAAAAAGGGGATACTTATTGTATGATTTACTTTTCTAAGTAATCCCCCTTTTTCTACGTCTGTTACAAACAGGCGTTTTTTTATGGAAATAAATAAAAAAACCGCCAAATGGCGGTTTTTAAAATTTGTAGGTCCATAATCGCTCTTTTCGAATCCAGTCGAGGAAATCAGCATCATGGTTTTCGAATTTTTCCTTCCAATCAACCACCATTGCTTGTGTTTGCGATCGGTGCGCGGTTATGGCCGCTACCTTTTTATCTTCAGCTGCGGTGATGTCATGGATGATATCGGGTTGTCCCAATTCATCGATGCAATTATTGGAAAAGGCGACACAATGGAGCTTTGGACGGTCTTTTTCTTCGATTCTTTCTACAGCGCGAACGACGGCACGTGCTGTCGCTTCATGGTCGGGGTGGACACTGTATCCTGGATAAAACGTTATGACCAATGAAGGATTAAGTTCATTGATGGCCTCTGTGAACAGGGAGGTCAATTTTTCATCATCTTCAAACTCAATCGTTTTATCTCGTAAACCAAGCATGCGCAAGTCTTGGATACCAATGGCATTCGCTGCATCGATTAATTCTCTTTTGCGAATTTTAGGAAGGGACTCTCTAGTTGCGAAAGGAGGATTTCCTAAATTTCTACCCATTTCCCCTAGAGTCAAGCAGAGGTAGGTAATCGGTGTGCCGGCTTCACTATGTAAGGCAAGCATCCCTGAAACAGAAAAGGCTTCATCATCGGGGTGCGGGAAAATCACTAAAATATGCTGTTCTTTTTCCATAATACTCGTCTCCTTTCGTTCTACTTACAATAATTATAAAAGAGTTCCGCCGAAGAGAAACGTACGTGCGGGATGAATAGAAATGGTGTAAATATCTTTTGGTTATTCAAAGGGAGTAGAACTGATCTGAAGGGAAACGGCAAGTTTTCCCGTGAAATCAAGTCCTGCCAACAATAATCTTCCTTGATCATCGATCTCGAAGTGGTTTACGCCTTCAGCATATACCCAGCCAATCATGAGTTTTAAGCCGACGCGAAAAGGTCCGTCCCCAATAATCTTACCGTGTTCATATTGAATTTGTGCATTACGAATATAAGCGCCTGCAGAAAAAAAAGCTTCATCCACATGGGTGGCATAGGCACCGTTAGTCGTTTCAAGGTGAAGGTATACATCTTTTCCTGCAAATGAATCGATGGCTTTCTGCACCTCTGAACGGTCTATAGGTTTCATTCGACAATTCCTCCTTTACTGGGTAACTATAAGCATTTTCCATCTTTCTATTTTACTAAAGTTAAGCGGAAAAAGCGAAGAGGGCCGCTCGAGTATTTGAGCAACCCTCTTAATTAATAGTATTTTTTATTTTTTAGGCGTCCCATATTTATGGTATGCACCATGATTGACCGGACCTACATAATCATTCATTTTCCAAGAATGACGGACGGCTTCGGTAATGAAGTCTTTTGCGACATAAATGGCTTCACGAGGGCTCTTTCCTTCAGCTAACTGTGCCGTAATTGCAGCTGAAGATGAGCAGCCGGCCCCGTGTGTATTGGTCGTTTCGATTTTTTCGGATTCCAGGATTTCAAACTCTTTTCCATCGTATAAAAGGTCGATGGCTTTGTCATGATCCAGCTTATTACCACCTTTGATCAGAACATATTTGGCACCAAGGGCATGGATTTTCTCGGCAGCCTTTTTCATATCATCAATCGTTTTGATCGGGGCAGTCCCAGCCAATTGTGCAGCCTCGAAAAGGTTTGGAGTAACGACTGTTGCACGTGGAACAAGCAACTCACGAAGTGCGACAGCAGTTTCCGGATGTAAAACTTCATCTTCCCCTTTACATACCATAACCGGGTCGATTACGACCTTATCCAGTTTCAATTCGTCTATTTTACGAGCAACAAGCTCAATGATTTCAACAGAACCAAGCATGCCTGTTTTCATGGCATCTATCCCGATAGAAAGAATCGTTTCTAATTGGGCTTCTAAAATTTCGACCGGTGTAGGGAAAACATTGTGAGACCAACCGTTTTTAGGATCCATGGTGACAATTGTCGTTAAAGCGGACATTCCGTAAATCCCGAATTCTTGAAATGTCTTTAAATCAGCTTGAAGACCTGCACCGCCGCTGGAATCTGAACCAGCAACAGTCATAGCTCTATTCATGGTCATTATGTGACCTCCTCAGGAGTATTGAATGATATGGATATTATCAGTGTACCGTAATATCTTATTTTTAGAATATACCAAAATTTATATTATGTAAAACTAAGAAGATATCTGGAAATACAGGCTTTAAAATGGGGCGGGACATGACATAGAATGAACAAATCTCATCTGGTAATTTTTATGGGAGTACAGCCAAATTTTGTATTGAAATGGTGAATTATTCAATGAAAAAGGGATATAATGCGTAAAATCCATTTGAAAATGTAAAACACCGGAGAAATATGCTATATTCAATCTTTTGATAAGGGTGTGAAAGTGTTAATATTTTAAAAGTTGATTTAAACTATTGAGGTACGACCGAATTCGTTTAAA
The DNA here is from genome assembly GCF_050272735.1 of Peribacillus sp. NPDC046944. Lineage (NCBI taxonomy): Bacteria > Bacillati > Bacillota > Bacilli > Caryophanales > Bacillaceae > Peribacillus > Peribacillus sp. NPDC046944. Next base: position 91,824 of record NZ_JBNNML010000002.1, on the reverse strand, counting down.
AAGGACTTATTCATTATAACGTTTCCAAATGGTAAAGGGTTCAATCAAATAATAGGAGGTGTTTCAGTTGAATTGTACGATCTTGCTTTTAGCCGGTGGCCAATCAAGCCGAATGGGTATGAATAAAGCCTTGCTGAAAATAGGCGAGGCGGTGAACATCCAAAGAGTGGCGAACGTCTTTAAAAAGGTTACGGAAAACATCCTGGTTGTTACGAATTCACCTGAAGAATATCACTTTCTTGAATTACCTTTCATTCCTGATATATATATAGGTCAAGGTCCGCTTGGAGGACTCCATGCTGGAATGTCCTCTTCCGAAACAGAGCTGCAGGTCCTTAGTGCCTGTGATATGCCTTTTGTAAATGATCAGGCGGTCAATGAAATGCTTTCATGTTATGAATCGGATTTTGATGCCATCATTCCGGAAATCAATGGAAGACTTCAGCCGCTCTTTGCGGTCTATCACAAAAGGTGCCTACCCTTGTTAACGGAATGTCTGGAGAAGAAGGAATTGAAAATGAAGCTTTTTCTAGAAAAGATCAGGGTGAAAGTCATCAAGGAAACCGACTTTTCGTTATATCATGAAGACCCTGAGCGTTTCCGTCTTCTCTTTTTTAATATGAATACAATGGAAGATTATGAAGAAGCAAAACATATATACCAAACTGAAATTGTCAGAAAGGAAGGTACCCCATGAATTTTGAAATTTCGAAGGAACCGATCGTCATTCAAGAAGTGGTAGATAAAGTAGTTAAGCGGGATGCAGGTGCAGTCACGACCTTCATTGGTACAGTTAGGGAAATGACGAAGGGGAAGAAGACTCTATTCTTAATATATGAGGCTTATGAACCGATGGCGGTCAAGAAGTTAGAACAAATCGGGATGGAGATTAAGGAGCGCTGGCCTGACGCAGAAACGGCGATCACTCACCGGGTCGGTCAATTGGAAATTACGGATATTGCGGTGGTCATCGCTGTAAGTACACCACATCGTAACGACGCGTATGAAGCTAATCGATATGCCATAGAAAGAATAAAGGAAATCGTTCCGATTTGGAAAAAGGAACATTGGGAAGATGGGGAGACATGGGTTGGCAATCAACTAGAAACCGTACCTTATCCTAATGGAAAGCCAGAAGAGGGGGATCTCGATGATTAAAGTACTTTTGTTTGCTCAACTAAAAGATGAAATGGGAAAAGAGACTATTTCTATAGAAGGAAATGGGTTGAGCGTGGCTCAGCTAAAGGAAAAGATTAGGGCCGAGTTCCATTTGGAAGGTCTGGATACGGTAATGACAGCGGTCAATGAAGAGTTTGCCGGAGACGAAGTGATAGTGGCTGATGGAGATACCATAGCCTTCATACCACCTGTCAGCGGAGGCTAATTAGATAGGGGGGAATCATAGTGAATGAGCGATATTCAAGACAAACCTTGTTTTCTCCAATCGGTGAAGGAGGACAGGCCCACATTCGTCAAAAGCATGTCTTGCTTCTGGGAGCTGGAGCGCTTGGTTCCGCTAATGCAGAAGCCTTGACTCGTGCAGGTGTGGGAAAGTTGACCATTGTGGACCGGGATTACGTCGAGTCCAGTAATTTACAACGTCAACAGTTATATACGGAACAGGATGTCGAGGATAAACTGCCAAAGGCCGAAGCGGCAAAGCGGCACTTGCATGCTATTAATCACGAAGTAGATGTAGCGGCGGTCATCATGGATGCCACGGCACGCTCACTTGAACCATTATTGGATCATGTGGATTTGATAATAGATGCTACAGATAACTTTGAGACTCGGATGATAATCAATGATTTATCACAAAAGCTTCAAATACCTTGGATATATGGGGCATGCGTAGGCAGTGTTGGCATGACCATGACGATTCTTCCAGATAAAACGCCGTGTATGAACTGCCTGATGAAAACCATTCCGGTACAAGGGATGACCTGTGATACCGGTGGAATCATCTCTCCAGCCGTAACCATGGTAGTGGCTCATCAAACGGCTGAAGCCTTGAAGATTTTAGTCGAAGATTGGGAAGCAGTTCGACCAACGCTTGTCACATTCGATTTATGGCGAAACCAATATCAAACGATTAAATTAACGAAAGCAAAGAGAATGGACTGTCTTTCATGTGGGGAGCAACGGACGTATCCGTTTTTAAATGCGGATAATATGACCAAAACCGCTGTCCTTTGTGGAAGGGATACGGTACAGGTCAGGCCATCAAAGCCATTGAAACTCCAACTAGAGAAGCTGGCCAAAGATTTAAAGGGAAGTGACTATTTAGTCAAGGTTAATCCTTTCCTTCTTTCTTGTGAAAAAGACGGGGAGCGTATGGTCATTTTCCAGGATGGCCGAGCGTTAATTCATGGCACGAAGGATATGGTCCATGCAAAGGCGTTGTATCAAAGAATTCTTGGATAACACAAAAAATGAGGCTCCCGAATGGGGCCTCATTTTATATAGGATGTGATATAGGGTAAATGGGTAATGGGTTAACGGGAATTAATGAGTAACTCCGTCTTTGTTGTCTTGTTTGGATGCAATGATGACGACTTTTCCTTCATCTAACACTTCTTCATAACGTTCCGCTTCTGTTTTGGTAAGTCCAAGATTGCTCATTCGGTTACGTAGTTCGTCCCCACGTGATTTGAAGAGGTTTCCAACTGTATCGAGGAAACCTTGTTCCTTCATACCGACATCTTCAGTATTTGTATTTTCGGTAAGGTGCTTAGAGCGATCCTTATCGTGAGCAAATAAATATACATCATCCTTCGTATAGCCGGTTGTAACTAACTCATCGATTTTTTCCTTAGCTTGTAAACCGTTTTCTACAACATGTACTTGATACATATAAACTCCTCCTTCAATTTTAGTGTAAGACTTTCTTAAATTGGGTAAATGGAATCTTGCATATCTCAGCTTGTTATTAGCTATAGTAGTATATAACCTTATTTAGCCATTGCTAAACATTTACCTTATTAATTATTAATAGGTGGTGAAACGGAACAGCTTTTGCAATCGATAGGTAACATATTTTAAGAACGGTAATTTATCCTGGTATTCGCTATAGTCTGAAGTATATTCGCCCTTTTCATTTTTCCAAAGCCGCTGGAAATAGGCATCCACTTCCTGTGCGACTTCGGTGTCTTTAGGGGCATGGATTTCAACATTGGCTTCTAGATTATAATCGTCTAGGTTTCGGGCTGTGTAATTGGCTGATCCTCCAATTATGACGGTTTCCTCTTCTTTTTGAATCGTCATCAGTTTCGTATGGAACTGTTCTTTATCGGTTTTGTACCAACGTATGTTGATATTCCCTTCATCTAGCTTTTCGAATTCGGCTGCAACCGGCAGATTGGGAAGCCCCATTTTTTGACTGCCAAATGCATTTTGATTCGGGTCCAATATCATGTGGATCCGGACACCTCTCCTGGCCGCATCGGTCAATGCCTCGACGACGTGTCGGTCAGCGATATAGAACATGGCGAGCTGGATTCGATTGCCTTTCTTTGTTTCCCTAATGGCTTTTAGGACATGTTTGTTGATTTTTCCTTCCGTCAATAATTGAACGGAAATGGGGCCATTTTCTTCCGCTGTTCCTTTAACTTCAGGAAATGCCTTCGGACCGTCAGAGAACCTCGATGCGGCTTCTTCCGCTTTGACGAAATCACTGATGATGTTGCCATCCATCTGGAAAGCAATATTGGAATGGAACCCACTTGCATCGTGAGGATTTGCGGATGAGATGATGGCTGTCTTTTCAGTAGCTACCACTTTTCTGTGATTGGCTTTGATATTCATTAATCGAAGATAAGACCGTGCCGTGACCTTTGGGGCATTATTAGCCATGGGATTGACAATCCAGCCTTTCCCGCTTTCCCCAAACCATTGGAAAAATGTTCGATATAGTCCGGAATAGAGTGGATTGGGATCCCGGAGTCGGTCCAAGTTGGTTACGACCACTTCGATGTCATTTTGTTTCAGCTTTTCTAACTCGTCTAATTCGTATGCATTATAGGAGGTGTTCACTTCATCGGTAATGAACATAACCTCAAGTTCAGGTTTCTTCTTCTTTTGGGCTATCAGTTTATCTGTTAAAGTCTTGCTTAATTTAGGGAAGTCTACTTTCTCATCATAGAAACTATTAAACAAGAACATATCAATTACGATAAAAGAATCGGCCTCTTCAATTGCATGATAGATGGTCTGGAAGATTCGCTGTTCATGCTGTACCTTTCCTTGTTCATCATGATAAGAGAGATCATAAATGAAATCGATATCCTCGACATGATGTATCTCCCCCTCGTAGGATATTCCTTTGGGCAGGGGTTTATAGCTGTTATAGACAATGACCGCGATGACAACAAGGAGCATACTAACAAGCAAATAAAATCGTTTGCGTTTATACCATTTTTTCATAGAAAATCCTCCATCTTACTTAAATTGCTTGCTAACTATCTATTTCCCCTTTTTAGGGGTATATAGAAACATGAATCAGAAAATGAGTTTGATATAATAATTGGAAAAGCGAGAAAGGGGCTAGTAAAGATGACAAAGCCGATTTTAACGAATGACTGGTGGCCTCTATTGAAAGAGGAATTTAAAAAGCCATATTATCAGGATTTAAAAGAATTCATCACACGAGAATACAATCAGCATGCCATACATCCGAGTCCGGAAGATATTTTTAATGCGCTTCACTGTACACCGTATGAAAAGGTAAAGGTCGTCATTCTTGGCCAGGACCCTTATCATGGACAGGGTCAGGCCCATGGTCTTAGCTTCTCGGTAAAGCCTGACGTCCGCATCCCGCCTTCTTTACGAAATATCTTTAAAGAACTGAAAAGTGATCTGGGCTGTGAGGTTCCTGACAATGGTTACCTAGGCGAATGGGCGGAACAAGGTGTGCTTCTCCTCAATACCGTTCTAACTGTACGTGAAGGGGAGGCACATTCCCACAGGGGCAAAGGGTGGGAGACCTTCACGAATCAGATCATCCAGCTGTTGAATGAGAGGGAGACACCGGTGATTTTCATCCTTTGGGGAAAGCCAGCTCAAACAAAACTGCGTTGGATAGATGAAAAGCGCCACCCAATCATTACTTCCGTCCACCCGAGTCCGCTGTCTGCTAGCCGTGGTTTCTTTGGCAGTAAGCCATTCTCCAAAACCAATGAACTTCTTATGGAAATGGGATTGGCTCCTATCAACTGGCAAATATCGAACCGCAAAGGGGGCATGATAAATTGAAACGAGTAAATTGCATGGCCTGCAAGCATTTTTATGTGACGTGGGATCCTAAATTCCCCAAAGGTTGCCGCGCCTTTCAATTTAAAACATCCAATCTGCCATCCCTTGATGTGTATCGCTCCTCGGGTGAGCCTTGTTTGAAGTTTGAATCCAAAGCCAATTGAAAAGTAAGTTTTCTTCCCCCTTAATGTTTGCTATGCTAGGTAGGGAAGTTAGGAAATGTATGCAGACGAGGTGGTAAATGTGGATATCTCATCCAAACAGATTCTGGATAAAATGGAAGAGCTTGTGACAAAAGCTAAACTGGCGAATTCAGAGACTAAGTTGCAAGGGTATGTAGTTGCCATTCAGGCACTTTGTGAAGTGATGGTGGATGAAAAATCGGAAAATAACAAAATAATGAAGCCCATTACATTCACACAACCTGTTATGTCGAACATACCGAATGCAGAACCGGTTAAAATGGATGAAGCCAATGGGGATTCCTTATTTGATTTTTAAATAAAAAGTAAGAGAGGCGGAGCAATCATGAAATTATTTATCATCTTAGGAGCGTTGAATGCATTCATAGCCGTGGCACTAGGAGCATTTGGCGCACATGGACTAGAAGGGAAAATACCTGATAAGTATTTAGCAACCTGGAATACGGCTGTAGATTATCAAATGTTCCATGCGGCAGGCTTGTTGGTTATCGGTTTGTTGGCGGGGAAAATAACGAGCCCACTCATCAATTGGTCGGGTTGGATGATGTTCATCGGCATTATCATATTTTCCGGTAGCCTTTTCGTTCTGAGTATCACTCAAATCAAAGTGCTAGGTGCCATCACACCAATCGGTGGCGTTTCGTTTTTAGCAGCTTGGATTCTGATGATCATTGCTGCCTATAAGTATTTATGAAAAATTCAGCTGGCCGCATTCAGGGTCAGCTTTTGTTTTTTTGCATGGTTAAAACGAACAGCCTCAAGACTTCTGAGGCTGTTCGTTTTAACATAGTCACTTTCTATCTAGGAGAGTATGTGGTAAGTCCAGCTCCCCCGAATGGATAGTCATACTCAATTTCTTCATCAAAGGTAATGTAATCTAAGAATACCATTGGTATCAAATAACGCTTTCCGGTCTGTGGGTCACTGATGATTAGATGATCGCGTCCGGCCGCTTCGATGATTCCCTTGAAGATTTTTGCGTTCCATTCTTTATTGTTTTCAAATGTGGTATAAACGGTGGCCAGTTTCCCTTTATTCAAGCGTAATATGTTCTCTATATAAGATTGTTCGACTGGAAGCATGCCCGGTACTTGTGGACCGGTGGTGGGAGCGTTCATCGGCGTAGGGATTTGCTGCTGGGTACCGCCTGTAGTGGGCATCTGTGGTTGATAAGCAGGCTGCTGCTGGTAACCTTGTTGCTGCTGGTATTGACCCTGCTGCTGTCTTTGGGATGGGTCACTTTCATATGGGTTATAAGAGTTTCCTCCATAAGGATAATTGCCATAAGGATTATTTTGTGACATTGCATTCCCTCCTGAAATTCTAGGTTATTTCGGTTCTTGAACAACTGAACATCCGAGTGTCTTGGCTGGAAGAAACAGTGCGATTTATAGCAGCCGGAGTGGGAAGGTTTACATGGATAATCTAGGGCAGACCCGGACACGGCCCAAAAAACCACAATAGTGTTATTACGTGCCAGTAAACTACTACATGTATGGCAGTCTGAAGCTGAATGAGACTGTGAAAAAAATTAGCATCACTAAAGAAAATGTATGGGACGATTCTGGATTTTATGTCATGGTAGTGGAAATAAAAAGCGGAAGAAAAAGAAAAGCTCCCGGGATGCCGGAAGCCTTTGTCTTATACATATAAGAAAGTGGGTATGTTATCTTCTGGAAGTATGTTGCCGACGAAGAATGAACCAAACGCAGCATAACGGGCGCTGACTTCATCGAAACGCATTTCATAAATCAACTTTTTGAATTGAAGAACGTCATCCGCAAATAGGGTAACGCCCCATTCGTAATCGTCAAAACCGACAGAACCGGAAATGATTTGTTTCACTTTACCGGCATAGCTGCGTCCGATCAAGCCATGAGAACGCATCAAGTTTTTACGTTCTTCCATGGAAAGCATATACCAGTTGTCTTCTCCTTCACGGCGCTTGTCCATCGGATAGAAACATACATGCTTCGCTTGAGGAAGGATTGGATAAAGTCTTGAACGTACATGAGGATTTTGATATGGGTCCTCACCGTCTCCACCTGCTAGATAATTGCTTAATTCCACTACAGAAACGTAAGAATAAGCTGGAATCGTATATTCGGCAAGTTTCGTTTTATTGAATTCATTTTCAATGGCATTCAATTCTTCCATTGTCGGACGGGCAAACATAAGCATGAAGTCGGCTTTTTGTCCTACGATGGAATAAAGGGCATGACTGCCTTCATTGTTGCTTTGGGTCGTATTCCATTTATCCAATAAACCTTGGAATTCCGAGATGGCTAATTGACGTTCGTCACTTGACAACGTTTTCCAAGAGGCCCAATCAATCAGGCGGAAATCATGTAGACAATACCATCCATCAAGTGTTTGTGCTGCTTCACTCATTACGATCACTCCTATGTCTTAATATAACTTTAATATAACATAGTTTCAGTATAAGGAAATTTATATCAAGCCGCAAATGTCTGCAGTCATTCTTCTTTGTTCAAGGAATGTTCATATGTACGATTTTACGAAGAAGACCAATGATTCTGGAATTTAAATAGCGGCTAGAGTATTCTTAGAAGAAGAGCATGAAGTTTACGAAGTGGGTAATATAGGAATGAATAGAAGGTACATACATTCAAGGAGGATGAGCTTGTGAGCGATTTATTTGAAATTTTAGAATCGAAGATAACAGGGAATAATCTAAAAATCGTTTTTCCAGAAGGGCTGGATGGACGCGTTTTGGGAGCAGCGGGAAGGCTTGCTAAAGCGAAATTATTAACACCTGTATTAATTGGCGATATCGGCAAAATTCAAGAGAAAGCCAAAGACCTCAAAATTTCTCTGGATGCCATTGAAATTTACGATCCGAAAAACTACATCATGATGGATGAGATGGTTGAAGCTTTTGTTGAGGTTAGGAACGGAAAAGCCTCCGTTGAGCAAGCCCGTGAAATCCTCTTGGATGAGAATTACTTTGGAACGATGCTCGTTCATATGAAACAGGCGCATGGAATGGTGAGTGGGGCAGCCCATTCAACGGCTGATACAGTCCGACCGGCATTACAAATCATTAAAACAAAGCCAGGTGTTCAAAAAACCTCGGGAGTCTTTATCATGGTCCGTGAAGAGGAAAAGTACGTATTCGCGGATTGTGCCATCAATATTAACCCGGATTCCCGTGATTTGGCTGAAATCGCATTGGAAAGTGCCAAGACGGCCCTGACATTCGATATCGAACCAAGAGTCGCGATGCTGAGTTTTTCTACGAAGGGATCGGCCCATTCACCAGAAACGGAAAAGGTCGTTCAAGCCGTCGCCTTGGCAAAAGAAATGGATCCACACCTTCTCCTGGATGGAGAATTTCAATTCGATGCGGCGTTCGTTCCTTCGGTTGCTAGGCAAAAGGCACCGGATTCTCTCATTCAAGGAGATGCCAATGTCTTTATATTTCCGAGTCTTGAAGCCGGTAATATTAGTTATAAGATGGTTCAGCGTCTGGGTGGTTTCGAAGCGGTGGGTCCAATCCTACAAGGACTTAACCGTCCAGTGAATGATCTTTCCCGTGGCTGCAGCGAAGAGGATGTATATAAATTGGCACTCATCACAGCCGCACAAGGATTCGTTGCGCAATACCAGTAATGACGTGAATGATATTGATAGAGGGAGATTTCTATGAGTGAAACAGATTCATTATTAAGGCAGCAAGAATGGCGGATAATTGACCAGTCATCGGTTGGTCCCCAGTTTCCAGCCCTAGAATCCTTCGCGATGGATGATACATTATGTGCCTCCGTAGGTTCCGGCCGCTCGACGGCCGTAGCCAGGGCTTGGGTGCATCATCAAACCATCGTACTTGGTATTCAGGATACGAAACTTCCTTTTCTTAAAGAGGGAATTAATTATTTGGATAAGCACGATTTCAAGGCGATTGTACGGAACTCAGGAGGGTTGGCCGTCGTGTTAGATGAAGGAGTCCTGAATGTATCACTCGTTTTCCCTGAAAGCGAACGGAAAATCGAAATAAACCGTGGATATGATGCCATGTGGGAACTGATTAGACGTATGTTCAGCGATTTCCCGGTTAGCATCGAAGCAAAAGAAATCGTGGGCTCCTATTGTCCAGGGAGCTATGACTTAAGTATCGATGGCAGGAAATTTGCCGGTATATCGCAACGCCGGATCCGCAATGGTGTGGCTGTACAAATATACATATGCGTCAATGGAAGTGGTGCACAAAGGGCCGAACTTGTGAAAGGTTTCTATCAGACCGCCAAAAAGCAGGTCGAAACGAAATTCACTTATCCGGATATCACTCCTTCCGTAATGGCCTCGCTTACTGAGTTATTGGGGGTTAAGTTAACTGTCCAAGATGTTATGCTCAGATTCCTGAACGTATTGAAGGAGCATAGTGGGAAGATATTTTCCGATTCCCTTTCGGCACAAGAGTGGCCTTTATATGAAGGATACTTAACAAGAGTGGTAGAACGTAATAACAAAGTCTTCGATGCATTGGAAGATAAATAAATGGTAAAAAGCTGTTCCTGAAGGAAGGGACAGCTTTTTCGGTGTTGCTTCCGAGTATAGTATTCACTGAAACTGAAAAAGAAACTTTTAGTAAGAAGATACTAGGCTAATACATGAAAAAAGAGCCCTTTCCAGACTCATTTTTCGGAAAATGTATAGGGAATGGCTATTTGTCATGTGGTTGGCCTGATGAAAGGCCCCCGCATTATCTTTATTCAGCCATTTTCTCCAGATTTCCATTTCGGTCCATCTTGAATTTTGTGGCCGGGCGCTCTTCTTCCTCTAATAGGACTAGCTTCCTGGCACGATTCATGATATTCATCAATGTTTCGTAATCTTCCTGCATCAAGCCGCTATTTTGTTCAAGGTGGGATACTTTATTTTGAAGTTCTTCATTCCGTCCTTTTAACTCTTTTATTTCTAACTTCAAGCGTTCATTTTCAGTTTGTAATGTTTCGGCTTGTAGCAATCGCCCATTCATGGACTCCAAATAAGCGATAACCATATCCAGGCCCATTGCCGGCGTGCTGGTAGGCATGCTTGTGTTCCTTTGTTGTGTCGGAACGAACGCTTCATCAGAAAATTCCTCTGCGGTTTCATAATTAGTAGATTCTATTACTGCCGTATCAGTCTCTGATTCCACGTCCTCTTCTTGCAGGAGAGGAGCCATGATATCAGAAATCATTGGGGATGGCGGTGTATAGAGCAGACGTTTTTTTCCTCCCTGATCTTTTCCGAGAATCCGTTGTCTCTGTTTTCTTTGTTTTTTTGCTAGAGACAGCGCCTTATCATAATTATGGCGGACAACTGCATTCCAGCGAAATCCACAAGCTGCGGATGTGCGGTTCAATTTGTCACCGACCTCTTCGAATGCGTTCAGTTGCGTGCTGCCTTCACGTACATGCCGTAATACCGTTTCTGCTAACAGTAAATCATCCTCTTCTGTCCAGGCATCTTGACGAACCTTCATTTCTACATACTCCCTTTCTGGTAACTTTTTAAAATGATCATTATATGAATATCTTGTAACAATGATTGATTAGGTGTTCTACTAGTATTTTGGACAAGATATGGATTTTTTATACAAAAAGGTTAAAAGGATACTAGTTTTTTGTGAGGAAAGGGAAAATAAGCTGAATTGACTTGGTACTTCCCTTATTTGGGGCATCCACTTATGGCAAAGCATCTTTTCTCCTTCCATTCCGTCTCTTGATATTCATAGATAGAAACGGTAAAATACCTTTTAGTCACGTAAATAGAACGAAAATCATTTGTTTTAGAAAGGATGCTTACCGAGGATGTCCAATGAATTCAGAGTGTGTGATGATTGCCTGGCAGTAAACGTCAAAACATTAATTCCACGGCTGGAAAAGCTTGATCCTGACGCGAAAATTGAAATTGGCTGCCAATCCTATTGCGGTCCGGGCAGGAAAAAATCCTTCGCTTTTGTCAATAACCGCCCAGTTGCGGCCCCGACAGAAGACGAGTTACTAGAGAAAATAGATAAGAAGCTAAAGTAGCTTTATGTATAAATAATTCAGCAGTTTTGAAACGTGAAACATGCGACTCGTCACCCAGATTCAATAAACTGTGGTGATTTTTTAATTCCGTTATTTTCTCTATCAAAATCTATAAAAACTCCTGATTTCATATAAAATCAACAGGCTTTCTATCATGGGTCGAGTTAGGATATTCTATAAAGACAAGCTATAATAAAAGCAATGAGATTATGAAAATGAGGGTAGTCCATGGAATATTCTGGCGAAAAATTACAAGAAGAAAAAGTATTTAAAGACCCAGTACACCGGTATATACACGTTCGGGACCGGGTTATTTGGGATTTGATCGGCACGAAAGAATTCCAGCGTCTTCGCAGAATCAAGCAACTAGGAACGACCTATCTTACCTTTCATGGTGCAGAACATAGTAGGTTTAGCCATTCGCTTGGGGTATATGAGATTGTCCGAAGAATTGTCGATGATGTCTTCGAAGGGAGACCGGAATGGAAACCGGAGGAAAGGTTGCTTTCGTTGTGTGCGGCCTTGCTACATGATTTAGGACATGGCCCATTCTCTCACTCTTTTGAAAAGGTTTTTGATTTGGACCATGAACAGTTCACTCAACAGATCATTATCGGTCATACGGAAGTGAATGAGATCCTTCTCAAAGTTGGACCCGATTTTCCCAAAAAAGTAGCGGAGGTCATTGCCAAAACGTATAAAGGCAAATTAGTAGTCAGCTTGATTTCTAGTCAAATTGATGCCGATCGAATGGATTATCTGCAACGGGACGCTTATTTCACTGGGGTAAGCTATGGCCATTTTGATATGGAGCGGCTTTTAAGGGTGATGCGGCCGCGTGAGGAACATGCTGTCATTAAGCAAAGCGGGATGCACGCGGTGGAAGACTATATTATGAGTCGATACCAAATGTATTGGCAGGTCTACTTCCACCCGGTTACACGGAGTGCCGAGGTCATCCTAACGAAAATTTTGCATAGGGCAAAGTATTTATTCGAAACCAACTACCAATTTGCCCAAGAACCCCGTCACTTTTATTCAATGTTCAAGGGCAATGTCACGTTAGAAGATTACTTGAAAATGGATGAATCCGTGATGCTCTACTATTTCGAGGCTTGGGAAGAAGAAGAGGATCCAATCTTAAGGGATTTATGTATCCGTTTCGTGAATCGAAAACTCTTTAAATATGTTGAGTTTCATCCTTCGAATAGTCAAATGAATAAACTAATGGAATTAAGGGCGCTATTCATTGAGGCGGGAATCGATCCTGATTATTATTTAGTCGTCGATTCCTCCTCGGACCTGCCCTATGATTTTTATCGTCCAGGCGAAGAAGAAGAGCGGTTGCCAATCCATTTGCTGCAAACGAATGGCGAACTTCGGGAATTGTCGCGTGAATCCGAAATAGTGGACGCCATTTCAGGAAAAAGACGAACGGACCATAAGTTGTACTTCCCGGCAGATTTACTACGCGATGAATCAACGAATAAAGATATAAAAAAACAAATCCGTCAGCTATTGGAGCTGTCGATTTAAAGCGGTACATTTTGGGTGAGGAGTGACGAGCCTTGTTTAAGGATCATGCAAACATTATCAATGCCATTTCAACTGCAGGTGAAATTTCAGGTCGAAAAAAGCTGCAAAAAATTGTTTATATAGCGAAGAAGTTATCCTTTCCTTTTCATGAAAAATTTCAATTTCACTTTTACGGACCGTACTCGGAGGAATTGACTTTACGAATAGAGGAACTTTGCGCAATGGGGTACCTGAATGAAGTGAAGGAGAAAAAGGCGGGCTATTATCAATACTGCTATTCCATTACGGAGGCGGGAAAAGACTTCTTGTCGATACAGGAAGTTGATATGCCTTCTCTTGATACATGCTTATTGGATATGAATGAACAAAATGCCCGGTTTTTGGAACTTGTTTCAACGGTCCTTTACTTTGATACGTTGGAAAAGGAAGAGGTCATTGAAAAAATCTTCACGCTGAAAAGCAAGCAAAAATATACGCTTGAAGAAATAGATGATGCATATGAATATATAGAGAAGCTACAAGGAAAAGCTAAGCCGAATTGATGGCTTAGCTTTTACGATTATGAACCTCTTATTGGTCGCTTTTACGAACGCCGGCAACGGCTAAGTGGTTTTTAGCCATTTCTTCGATGAAAATCGTTACAGCTTCGGCTGGTGCACCAGTTGTTTCCGAAACGGCTGCTGTTACTTTTTCAACCAATGCTTTTTTTTGCTCCTCGGTACGGCCTTCAAGCATCTTGACTGTTACATATGGCATTTTCATATTCCCCCATTCTTTTTAATAGATGTAGTGTTTCACATTGGGGAAATATTTGCAAGATACTGAAATCAGAGTTTTTTCACATCTTGAAATTTTCATGTATACTAACGGTAATAAACATTGGGGGAGAAGCTATTGGATCAATTAGGACAGTTTTTGGCTTATAGTTTGGATAGGCTTCCTTACGTGATTGTCGTTCTTTTGATCGCGTTTACGGTTCATGAATTTTCCCATGCCTATGTGGCCTATAAATTTGGGGATCCGACAGCTAAGAATCAAGGGAGGGTCACCTTGAATCCCATACAGCACTTGGATCCGATCGGTACGCTCCTGATCCTGATTGTAGGATTTGGATGGGCAAGGCCTGTCCCTGTCAACCGGTTTCATTTTAAGAACCCAAGACTGGCCGGCATACTGGTTTCCTTTGCAGGACCGCTCAGCAATCTTCTTGTGGCGACGATAGGCTATTTAGTCTGGTACGGGTTACTCGCGTCAGGGTTGGTTCCTTACGACATTCCATTCTTCGTGGAACCTTTCTTTACGATGTTGATTCACTTAAATATCGTATTATTCGTATTCAACTTGATACCACTACCACCTCTTGATGGGTATCGGATCGTAGAAGATCTGGTTTCGGTGGAAATGCGTGCGAAAATGACTCAGTATGAGCAATACGGATCCTTGATTTTCTTGATTTTAGTCATCACACCGTTGGGTAAATATACAATCAGTCCGATTATGAATGAACTTGTACCATTCGTCCGTGACAACCTCGGACACACTGTAAGTCTTTTGTTTTTTTAATATAGTAAATGACGAAACTGAAGGGGGTTATTAACATGGAAGAACAACCAAAGAAAAAGATAGGCTTCAATATTATAAAAAATGACCCGATGAAAGGCCATGGCGGGTATGGCGCTGGTGTTTTAACGCTCGATAACATTTCACCGGTCATCATTGATGTGGATGCGGGTGAAGCGGAAGTCGACATCGGCGCGATGCATGCAAGAAGTGCTGTGGAAAAAGGAATCAAGTTTCTAAAGACAAAAGAGGAAGTGCCAAATGGGAAACCCTACTGGCTTGTTTGGGTAACGATTGAAGCCCTGCAAAATGGTCCGTACTATGCCGGGGTGACCGCTTGTGAGATGACGGTGGACCGCTCAATCAGACGTGGTTACAAATCCTTGCCGGAACATGTTAACCGGATGGATAAATCCTTGAAACGCCATATCATCGTCGAGGATATGGACGATAAATCAAAAAGCATCCTTGCCGAGTTCCTGAAAAACCATGATGCAGGAATGTGGGAGCGTTCATCCGATGAGCTTAAACAGTCTTTGATGGTTTAAATGTGTATTATTGTATGAAATGTGAAGTTTAGTAAAAAAATCACTTGTACGAAGCGAATAAAATCAGTAAACTTAGAGACAGCAGTTTAGACACTGTGGAACTAGGACAGAAAAACCCCGAAGCCGCTACCGGCTTCGGGGTTTTTCGTTATCCCCAAGGTTTTAAGATTTTTTTATACCAGGGGTTTTTATGTTTCCCGTCCTTCGGAGCACTTTTGGTGTTCTTTTGCTTGAAGTGCTCTTCACAGTATTCCACGGGTTCGGTTCCTTTTACATAGTAAGTTAATCTGGAGACGGGGCAGGCATCTGTTGCAAGTTTGCCGCTTGCTGGATTGACATGTACACCGATTACATTACCCGTTTCCTTAAAGGGTTTGGAAGGTTGCCCTTTCAAACCCTTCTCCATATAGGATGCCCATATTTTTTTCGCATAACTTTTTTCGGCGGGGATTTCTATCTTTTTCCCTTGATCGTAGCCAGTCCATACACCTGCAACCAGTTGAGGCGTATAACCGACCATCCAGCTGTCGGTGGAAGTGGAACCCGACTTCCCTGCGACGCGGTGCGTCAGTTGGGAACTGATCGTGCTCCCTGTCACCTTCGTGTAGCCGTTTAGCGTTTCGTCAAAAACCCCGGTAAGCATTTCGGTCATGACAAATGCCTTATCCTTATCCAGAATCTGTTCACCTTTCTGGGACCGTTCGAAGATGACTTCACCTCTTCGGTCTTCCACCTTGGTGATGAATATAGGATCTACCTTTTTACCACCGTTAGCCAGGATTCCGTATGCATTGACCATCTCAATGGGTCTCACATTGGATGTGCCAAGTGCAAGAGAAGGAACCGCATCCATTTTGGAAGTGATGCCAAAACGACGTGCCGTATCAACCAATGCCTGTTCGCCGAGAAATAGATGGGTCTTCACGGCATAAATGTTGTCGGATAAGGCAATGGCCTGTGCCATCGTTATTTCATCATTCGCATACTGATAATTATAGTTATGCGGCTTATATGAAGTATGGCCATCATCAAAGGTAAAGGTTGTGACCTCACTTTTTAAAGTGGTTGACGGTGTAAACCCGTTTTCTAGTGCTGAATAGTATAGAAGCGGCTTTATTGTCGATCCTGGCTGGCGTAGGGCCTGTGTGACACGGTTGAATGGTGAAGCTGTGTAGTCCGTGCCCCCGACGAGTGCACGGACTTCCCCGGTCCTGGGATCCATGGCCACCAGTGATGCTTGGATGCTAGCCTGTTCGGGTATGACAGTGGAGAGGGACTCCTCTGCGATGCGCTGTTGATTTTCATCCAATGTGGTATAAACCTTTAAGCCCCCGAGCTCGATTGTCCGGTCATCTAAATGAAGTTGCGTTTTTAGGGCCTGTTTGACGGCATCCTGGAAGTAAGGAGCCATTTTCTTGGTTACAGTACCATGTTCGCCATTTAAAGAAAGGGTTGCCTGGAGGGCTTCATCCGTATCAGCTTTTGAAATATAGTCTTTGGTTTGCATGGCATGCAGGACGACCTTTTGCCTTGATTTGGCTTTTTCCAGGTTGTCCAAAGGCGAATAGTTGGATGGCCCCTTTGGGATTCCGGCTAGCATGCTTGCCTCCGAAAGCGTCAAATCCTTGGCATCCTTACCGAAGTAATATTGGCTTGCAGCTTGTGCTCCATAGGCGCCATGGCCATAGTAAATCGTATTTAAATAGCCTTCTAGAATGTCTTTTTTTGAGTAATTCATTTCCAGGCGTATTGTATAGAACGCTTCATTGAGCTTACGCGACCACGTCTTATCATGGTCAAGAAAGAGATTCCGGGCATATTGCTGGGTGATCGTACTTGCCCCTTGAACCTTGGACATGGCACGGACATCAGCAAGAATGGCACCACCAATCCGTTTTATATCAAAGCCCTTATGGGTGTAAAATTGGCGATCTTCTACTGCGACTGTTGCCTTGACTAGTTCGGGTGAAATCGATTCCAGCCCGACCCAGTAGCGCTTTTGACCATTATCGGATTCTCCGATCACATTTCCATCATGGCTATAATATAGGGTAGATTGAGGTACAGCCAAAGGCGGCGGACCTAGTATTTTTGCATACATCAGTAAAGAGAGAAGCAAGACAAAGAGAATGATGAGACCTATTGTGGCAAAAATGATGAAAGCCCGCACATATTTAGTTGTCCTTTTAAAACGTTCGCTTGGAATGAGCTCCATTGCTTTCACCTCTCTTATTTTTAAAAAAGAATCTATTACTATTATGGAAAAAAAAGATATTTTTAAACATAAGAAGTGGAATTGTAATATTTATCTTGCATTTCTGGTAGATTCGTCTATACTTTTTCTAGCTAATGGGTATACCGAATATCGGCCAATTAGTTGAAAGACTATAAGATTTTGGAAAGGAAGCGTTAATAAATGAGCATTTGGTTTACTGAGAAACAAACAGAGAATTTTGGTATTACGATGAAAGTGAATCGTACTTTACATACGGAACAAACGGAGTTTCAAAAGTTGGATATGATTGAAACTGAAGAATGGGGGAATATGCTTTTGTTGGATGACATGGTGATGACATCCCAACGCGATGAGTTCGTTTATCACGAGATGGTAGCCCATGTTCCTTTATTTACACATCCTAATCCAGAAAATGTTTTGGTCGTAGGAGGAGGAGACGGCGGAGTTATCCGTGAAGTCCTTAAGCATCCAAGCGTAAAAAAAGCTACACTGGTTGATATTGATGGAAAGGTCATCGAATACTCCAAGAAGTATTTACCTGAAATTGCAGGCATGCTAGAAGATCCACGTGTCGATGTGCAAGTAGGGGATGGCTTTATGCACATCGCGAAGAGTGAAAATGAATTCGATGTGATTCTTGTGGACTCCACCGAACCAGTGGGTCCTGCCGTAAATCTATTTACCAAAGGCTTTTATGCCGGCATCTCCAAGGCTTTGAAAGAAGACGGAATCTTCGTTGCCCAATCGGACAACCCTTGGTTTAAATCAGACTTAATCCGTGATGTACAGCGCGACGTGAAAGAAATATTCCCAATCACAAGCCTTTATTTAGCCAATATCCCGACGTATCCAAGTGGGCTGTGGGCATTCACGATCGGTTCTAAAAAATATAATCCGCTTGACGTTCCAGACGAGCGTTTCCACGATATAGAAACAAAATACTATACAAAAGAACTTCATAAAGCAGCTTTCGTCCTGCCTAAATTCGTTCAAGATTTAGTGAAATAAGGGGGCATGAACTTGCGATTCGATGAAGCGTACTCAGGCAATGTATTCATTAAAAGCCATCCGGACTTCGAGGAATCCGAAGCGGTGCTTTATGGTATGCCGATGGACTGGACAGTCAGCTTCCGTCCGGGTTCCCGTTTTGGACCAACAAGGATTCGTGAAGTTTCAATCGGCTTGGAAGAATACAGCCCATATTTAGACCGTGAATTGGAAGAAGTGAAATTCTATGATGCTGGGGATATCCCATTGCCTTTCGGTAATCCGCAACGCAGTATCGATATGATTGAAGAATTTGTAGACGGTGTGCTTGATGCCGGTAAATTCCCATTGGGCATGGGGGGAGAACACCTTGTTACATGGCCTGTCATAAAAGCCATGTTTAAAAAGTACCCCGATATGGCCATCATCCATATGGACGCCCATACAGATTTGCGGGAGGATTATGAAGGAGAGCCACTTTCCCATGCTTCCATCATCCGAAAATCAGCAGAGCTTATCGGGCCGAGTAATGTTTATTCATTTGGAATCCGTTCCGGGCTAAAGGAAGAATTTCAATGGGCAAGGGAAAATGGCATGCACATCTCTAAGTTTGAAGTGCTTGAGCCCCTGAAGGAAGTATTGCCGCAATTAGCGGGTCGTCCGGTTTATGTGACGATAGACATCGACGTGCTTGACCCTGCGCATGCGCCGGGTACAGGGACCGTCGACTGCGGTGGTATTACGTCCAAAGAGCTTTTAGCTTCGATCCACGAGATAGCCCGTTCAGAAGTGAATGTGGTTGGCTGTGATTTAGTAGAAGTGGCCCCGATTTATGATCCATCTGAACAAACGGCGAATACGGCAAGCAAGCTGATTCGTGAAATGATTCTTGGTTGGGTTCAAAAGGGTTAAATATGATAGGGGAGGCTGTTCCTGCATTTTAGCGGGAATGGCCTTTTTTTGTATGTATTCGGGAAATATCATCGCTTTCCCTTCGTAATTAAGAGCTTGTCTTGCGTTACATTCAAATGAATTGCATACTAAGACAAGATATGAAACTTTATTTTCCGCTCCAAGTTGAAACTTCATTGAAGAATATTTATACTTATAAAGTTAAGAACGAGATGATGAAGGAAGTGTAGCTTTGACTCTTCATGATATAGATAAGCAGAATGTTAAAGTGACATTGCAGACAAAAATCAGGCATGGCTCTGAAACGGAAACGTATGAGCTCGTCACTTTTGGTACAAGGATGTATAAAGGGTCCGATTTGTATTTGCAATATGCAGAGGAAAATGAAGCCGGCAAAACGCAGACAACCATTAAGCATAAAACGAACGAAACGATTCTGCTTAGGAACGGTGCCGTTAAAATGAGACAGCTTTTCCGCTTGCAGGAAGCGACAAATGGACATTATGAAAGTATATATGGCAGGTTGGGGCTATCGACGACCACAAAGAAAATTCAGCATCAATGGGATGAAAAGAAAAAGGAAGGGAAACTGATCCTTCGCTATGCACTACATATGCAGGGAAGCGAACCCGGGCAATATGAAATGACGATTTCCTACAAGGAGGAAGCTTAGAACATGAATATAGTAAATGAGGTACAGGAAAAACTGAAACAGGAAATTAAAGATGCGGTTATTAAAGCTGGTTTGGCAACGGAAGAACAGGTTCCCAAAGTAGTGTTAGAACTTCCAAAAGATAAGACACACGGAGACTACTCCACGAATATGGCGATGCAATTAACGAAAATCGCAAAAAAAGCACCGAAAATGATTGCTGAAGCGATCATCGAAAACTTTGACCAGTCCAAGGCATCCATTGAAAAAATTGAAATCGCAGGCCCGGGATTCATAAACTTTTACATGGATAATGCTTATCTGACAGAGTTGGTTCCAGTGATTCTGAAAGCAGATGAAGCCTATGGGGAAAGCGATTATGGTAAAGGCGAAAAAATCCAGGTGGAGTTCGTATCCGCAAACCCGACTGGTGACCTTCACCTTGGTCATGCGCGTGGTGCTGCTGTTGGTGACACGTTATGTAATGTTCTATCAAAAGCGGGATATGACGTTTCGCGCGAATACTATATCAATGATGCAGGTAACCAAATCAATAACTTGGCAATTTCAATCGAAGCACGGTACTTCCAAGCACTTGGCCTTGATAAAGAAATGCCTGAAGACGGTTACCGCGGCGAAGATATTATCGGGATTGGTAAAACGCTTGCGAAGGAATATGGAGATAAGTATGTTAACGTCGATGAAAAAGAACGTTATGACTTTTTCCGTGAGTACGGATTGAAATGTGAAATGGCTAAGCTGAAAACAGACTTGGAAAATTTCCGTGTCGGTTTTGATGTGTGGTTCTCGGAAACGTCCCTTTATCAAAATGGGAAAATCGACGAAGCACTAAGCGTTCTGAAGGAGAGAGGTCATGTTTATGAAGAAGACGGGGCAACTTGGTTCCGTTCAACAGAACTTGGCGATGATAAGGACCGCGTTCTTATCAAAAAGGATGGCTCCTACACATACCTGACACCGGATATTGCGTACCACCGCAATAAATTGGAGCGTGGATTCGACACCCTCATCAATATTTGGGGAGCGGATCACCATGGTTATATTCCACGTATGAAAGCGGCAATCGAAGCGTTAGGCTATAATCGTGAGCAGCTTGAAGTGGAAATCATTCAGCTTGTTCATCTATTCAAAGATGGCGAGAAAATGAAAATGAGCAAGCGTACCGGTAAAGCGGTAACGATGCGCGACTTGATTGAAATGGTCGGCCTGGATGCCACACGGTATTTCTTTGCCATGAGAAGTGCGGACACACATATGGACTTTGACCTTGATCTAGCTGTATCACAATCCAATGATAACCCGGTCTATTATTCACAATATGCTCATGCCCGTATTTCAAGCATCTTGCGTCAAGGTGTGGAACAAGGGATTAGCTATGAAGGCATCACTGATTTTACTGCTCTTTCTACGGAGAAGGAATTCGAGCTATTGAAGAAATTAGGGGAATTCCCACAGGCAATCGCGGAAGCAGCCGAAAAACGGATGCCGCACCGCATGACGAATTATATTTTCGACCTGGCTTCTACATTCCACAGCTTCTACAATGCGGATAAAGTATTGGATAGTGAGAAAATGGATAGAAGTAAAGCTCGTCTTGCTCTAGTGAAATCGGTTCAAATTACGTTGAGAAACGCACTGGCACTAATCGGCGTTTCTGCACCGGAAAAAATGTAATAAGAAAAAGCGGTCGTTTCCCGTGAAACGGCCGCTTTTTTATTTAATGAAAACAGATCCCCCGCTTACTCTTTTCACTCCACGGATTCTTGACATCTCTTCAATCAATTTCAGCATCGCCTGATCCTTCATTTTTGCTTCAATCATGAAATCAACATCCTTCCCCAACTCCGTGAGTGCTTTTAGGAGGGGCATAATGAAGGCTATATCAATATAATCGGCATGTGAACGAAACGCACTGGCTGACTTTGGGGAAGAAATATGGATTGTAGGGACCGAATTGCTGTCTTCCCATGTAGTGTAGACATCGGTGAGTAGCTCGTTAAGCGGCTCCACGGATAGATTGGCAAGATGGTGATGATAATCAAAGACGAAAGGAATGCCTTCCCGCTTACATACACGTAACGTTTCGGAAGCTGTATAGGTTTTATCATCATTCTCCAGGGTCATCCTTGCTTTTACATGTTCAGGGAGCGACCTGAGGTTGTCATGAAAGCGAATGATTGCTGAATCTTTATCACCGTAGGCGCCGCCAATATGGATATTGATGAAGGATTGGTCTGCAATGCCCATCGCTTGAAGCATTTTATAGTGAAATTCCATATCCTTCACGGCATTTTCAGTAATGCTTGGTTTCGGGCTAGTGAAAAGCGTAAATTGGTTCGGATGAAAGCTGACCCGCATGTTGTTCGTCAATACCCAATCCCCAAGTTTTTCCCATTCTTTTGCAAAAGGGGTGACAAAATCCCATTTTACGTCCGGGTGGGTCGCCAAGGGCACGATGGAACTGGAAAGTCGGTAAAGCTCGACCTGATGGGCCGTATTATACTGAAGGACCCGCAATGTGTTCTCGATATTTTGTTTGGTCACCTCCAATAGCTTTTGCCTTCCTTCTTCCTGACCAAGCTCGTTATATCGTTTGAAGGTCAGGGTCTTTGCAGGGGAGGCCTCCCAAAGACAGGTTGCATTGGAAACAAATCCGAATCGTATTTTCATTTTCTTCTCTCCCATTATCCGATTTTTAAAGAAAAGGGGAAAGGATGGCAGCTAGTGATTCTTTTGCTGAACGTAAGATATTAGGGGAGGAGAGTGTCTTTTCCGCTATTGGGTTAGATTCAGCAATGTCGATCGCCAATTCATCCTTCACATCTTCTATGCAGCGGCGGTCATATATTAAACAATTGATTTCGCTATTCAGGAATAAACTCCGTTTATCAAAGTTTGCCGTACCGATATCACACATAATATCATCGATCAAGATCACTTTAGAATGGTAGAACCCTCTCTGAAATTGCATGATGGAGGCGCCTTCTCTTAATAAAATTCTAAAGTAGCGGAATGATGCCTCTTTAACTAGGGCATGGTCCGAAACGTCTGGAACGATGACGGTGACCGCTACCTTTCTGGAAAGGGCTTCCCTTAATGCTTCAAACAATTTATGGCTTGGGATGAAGTAGGGTGTCCCAATAATAATTTCCGTATCAGCTTTTTGAATCAGGTTTATCAGAGTTTGTTCAAGGTCGCTTCCATTAGTCACGATGAACTGTTGAGCTTGTGAGCCAGGAACTAATTCAGGAAAATAGGCGGGAGTCCCCCTGAAATCTTCTTTTGTATCATAAAACCAATCAGAAAGGAAAACTTCCTGTAAATCCTTCACTCCTTCCCCCGTGATTTTCAGGTGGTAATCACGCCAAGGGTTTAGCTTTTCTCCTTGATTAATATATTCCTTCCCAATATTAAAACCGCCCAGATACCCAATCCTTCCGTCAATTACGGTGATTTTCCGGTGATTTCTTCTTTGCGTGGAATAGAAAAGGAAAGGGGGCTTCGGTTTAAAGCTATATGAAAAGTGAACATTGCTTTTCTTTAATTCTTGAATGGACTGCCGGGACATTTTTTTACCTCCGACCCTATCTACCAACAGCCTTACCTCCACACCTGATTCTGCCTTTTTTTGAAGCAACTTCAAAAAGTCATTGCTAAATTGATCCTCTTTCACGATATAAAAAAGAATATGTATGGACTCCTGGGCCCGTTCAATTTCTTTCAGGAAATCTTCGAATAGGATTTTCCCTGATGTAAAGACGGTCATTTCACTTTTACGGGGCGGGAAAGTGATGTTCGTTGCCCGCTTTACCTGCTGCTTATAGCCTAACTTGAAATCAACCCAGCACCAAGTGAGGATCAACATTAATATAGAAAAAAACGTAACGAACACCTTCAACACGATCCCCCCTTAATGGTTTAAGTTAGTTTGACTCAAACAACCTATTTGTAACCATTAATTAAGTACAAGAGAAAGTGGATTTTTTTTAAAAATAAGAAGGGTAATTGACGGAATTGTCGAACTTTACTAGTGGGTGTAGAAAAATAACAATATTTACAAAGAAAAAAGTTGACTGAATGCTCATTCATTATATAATGGAGATAATCAAATTTCAGGAAAATGCCATTTTTTCTATAATTTTAAAGTGGTGATCTGGCATTTTTACACGATTCACGAATATATAAAAGGGGGAACGCATGCAATGGAAATGAATGGCCTGCTGTGGATTAACTTAATTGCATTTTTACTTGTAACCGCTTACGCTGCTGGATTATTTGTCTATTTAATCAGGACTCGAATGGCCTATATAAAGCTTGGCAAAAAAGTGGAATTCGATAATCGCGTCAAAGAACGGCTGGTTAAAATTGGGGTTTATGTATTCGGACAAAAGAAGCTCTTTAAAGACAAGAAGAGTGGAATCATACACTCCATGTTATTTTATGGTTTCATCTTAGTACAATTTGGAGCCATTGACTTTTTTATCAAAGGATTAAAGCCAGGATGGCATTTACCATTTGGTCCGGTATACCCGGCGTTCACTTTCTTTCAGGAAGTCGTGACGCTCACGGTTCTTGTTGCAATCTTATGGGCAGCATACCGCCGTTATGTAGAGAAGCTTGTTCGATTGAAAAGAGATTTTAAAGCAGGGTTGGTCGTCATTTTCATTACCGGAATCATGGTTACCGTATTAACAGGTAATGGAATGGGAATGATCTGGCACGGTCATGATGCAACGTGGTCAGAACCCGTAGCATCCAGCATTGCGTTTTTATTCAACTGGATGGGACCGACCGCAGCGACTGTCGTGTTTTACGTAGCTTGGTGGTTGCATTTGATCATCATATTATCGTTCCTTGTCTATATCCCGCAGTCCAAGCACGCTCATTTAATTGCTGGACCCGTTAATGTATTCCTGAATCGTTTGGATAACCCGGGTAAGCTGAAGCCGGTGGATTTAGAGGAAGAGATTTTGGATAAAGAAGGAAATCAATATTATGGTGCCAAATATATCGAAGACTTAACGCAATATCAAATGATTGACCTATATGCCTGCGTAGAGTGTGGTCGCTGTACGAATATGTGTCCGGCCACAGGTACGGGGAAAATGCTATCGCCGATGGATATCATTATCAAAATGCGTGATCACTTAACGAATACAGGGGCAGCCGTTACGACTAAGCAACCTTGGGTTCCGTCTTTCGTATTTGGAAATACAAAGGGCAACCAAATCGCTTTAGCGAGTGCGGGGCAGGGGGCGCAGGAGTCTGCAGCAGCAACCGAGGCCTATAGCGCTAGCCTTATTGGGGAAGTCATCACGGAAGAGGAACTATGGGCATGTACAACGTGCCGGAACTGTGAAGATCAATGTCCGGTCATGAATGAACATGTTGATAAAATCATTGATATGCGCCGTTACTTGGTGCTGACGGAAGGTCGTTTGGATCCCGATGCCCAACGTGCGATGACAAACATCGAACGCCAAGGGAATCCTTGGGGATTGAACCGTAAAGAAAGAGAAGACTGGATAGGTTTACGTGACGACGTTGTCATCCCAACCGTCAAGGAAATGAAAAAAGCGGATGAGGAATTTGAATATTTATTCTGGGTAGGCTCGATGGGGTCGTATGATAACCGAAGCCAAAAAATCGCCCTTTCTTTTGCTAAATTAATGAATGAAGCTGGCGTCAAATTTGCCATCTTAGGAAATAAGGAGAAAAATTCGGGCGATACTCCTCGCCGTCTAGGAAATGAGTTTGTTTTCCAAGAACTGGCCATGAAAAATATCGAAGAATTCCAGAAAAACGATATCCAAAAAATCGTGACCATCGATCCGCATGCATATAATATCTTCAAGAATGAATATCCGGACTTTGGACTAGAAGCGGAAGTGTACCATCACACTGAATTACTTGCTCAGCTTGTTAAGGAAGGAAGACTGGTACCACAATTCCCGGTCAATGAAACGATCACCTTCCATGACTCCTGTTACTTGGGAAGATATAACGATGTATACAGCCCACCACGTGAAATCCTGCAATCCATTGAAGGCGTCAAACTTGTCGAGATGGAACGTAACCGTGAAAAAGGAATGTGCTGTGGAGCTGGGGGCGGCTTGATGTGGATGGAAGAGGAAACGGGTAACCGAATTAACGTTTCCCGTACCGAACAAGCTCTTGCAGTAAACCCAACCGTTATTAGCTCAGGTTGCCCATACTGTTTGACGATGTTGTCGGACGGGACGAAGGCAAAAGAAGTTGAAGAGAATGTGAAAACGTATGATGTTGCCGAATTACTCGAAAAGGCAATCCTGGGAGATAGTAAGCCCGTAGCGTCTTAAGTTAAATAGAATTGCCTGCTTCTTTTAAATGAATACATTCACTAGAAGCAGGCAATTTCTCTTTTATATAAACTAAATATTTTAATTTTTGTAAAAAATATGTAAAATGGAATTAAGCGCTTTCAAAATTTTTTATACGGACATCGAGCGAGCGTTCAATCAATTTACCTGAGGAGGAAATGAATAATGGCGAAAACAGTGATCATTAGCGGTGTGAGAACACCTTTTGGTAAGTTCGGCGGGGGCCTCAGCAGTTTGACAGCCTCACAGCTTGGTGGAATAGCAATCAAAGAAGCGGTTGAACGGGCAGGGATTGATGGAAGCAAGGTAGGCGAGGTCATTATGGGGAATGTGCTCCAAGCGGGGCAAGGGCAGATCCCTTCTCGCCAAGCAGCACGTAATGCAGGGTTACCTTGGGAAGTGAAAACGGAAACGATAAACAAAGTTTGCGCCTCAGGTCTTCGAAGCGTGACATTGGCAGATCAGATTATTCGCTTAGGGGAGGAAGAAATCATCGTTGCCGGTGGAATGGAATCGATGAGCAACGCACCATACATTCTCCCGAAAGCGAGATGGGGACTACGGATGGGCGATGGTCAGCTGAAGGATACGATGATCTCGGATGGCCTTAGCTGTAGCTTTACAGGCGTACATATGGGGACGTATGGAAACAGTACAGCTGCAGAACTGGAGCTTACGCGTGAGCAGCAGGATAGCTGGGCTTATGAAAGTCACCAAAAGGCCATTAAGGCAATCGATGCCGGTATTTTGGCTGAAGAGATCATTGCCGTAGAGGTTCCGGTAAGAAAAGGAACGCCTATGACGATTGAGCATGATGAAGGCCCAAGAAAAGATACATCAGCCGAGAAGCTGGCCAAATTAGGTCCGGCCTTTAATAACGAAGGGACCATCACGGCTGGAAATGCCCCAGGGGTCAATGACGGAGCGGGCGCCCTTGTCTTAATGAGTGAAGAACGTGCAGAAAAAGAAGGGGTAACGCCTTTTGCCTATATTTTGAGCCATGCAGAAGTGGCTGTGGAAGCCAAAGACTTTCCCAAAACACCTGGTTTGGTCATCAATGAACTCTTGAAAAAGTCCGGTAAATCCATCGAGGACATAGATTTATTTGAAATCAATGAAGCCTTTGCCGCTGTCGCCCTAGCCAGTGGGAAGATTGCGAATGTCAATCCTGAAAAAGTAAATGTAAACGGTGGTGCCGTAGCATTAGGACATCCGATTGGGGCTAGTGGAGCCCGCATCATCATCACGCTTATGCATGAATTGAAACGTCGCGGCGGCGGATTGGGCATTGCAGCCATTTGCAGTGGCGGCGGTCAGGGAGATGCCATTTTAATAGAAGTGCCAACGCAGGGAAAATAGATTGCTAGATAACTAAGGAGGGATTTTGGATGGGCATTCAAAAGGTTATGGTCATTGGTGCAGGGCAAATGGGTTCTGGTATTGCCCAGGTATGCGCAATGAGCGGCTATGATGTTCTATTGCATGACTTGAAAGAAGAATATGTAGAAAAGGGATTAGGTACGATTACCAAGAACCTTTCCCGACAAGTAGAAAAAGGAAAACTGCCTGCTGAAGATAAAGAGGCAACGTTATCCCGGTTGACAGCATCAACGGATTTGAATCAAGCGAAAGATGTGGATTTGGTCATTGAAGCAGCCATTGAAAATATGGAAATCAAAACGAAGCTTTTTGCCCAATTGGATGAAATCGCCCCGAAGCATGTCATACTGGCGACCAATACGTCATCGCTTCCCATTACGGAAATAGCTGCTGCGACAAAAAGGCCGGAGAAGGTGATCGGCATGCATTTCATGAATCCGGTTCCGGTCATGAAGCTGGTCGAGATCATCCGTGGTCTTGCTACAGCAGACGACGTATATGAAGAAATTGAGGAAATGGCAAAGTCCTTAAGTAAGGTCCCGGTCGAAGTGAATGATTTTCCTGGATTCGTTGCGAACCGGATACTGATGCCAATGATCAATGAGGCGGTTTATACCCTATACGAGGGTGTAGCAACCAAAGAGGCGATCGATGACGTCATGAAGTTAGGCATGAATCATCCCATGGGACCACTTACACTCGCGGACTTCATTGGCCTGGATACATGTTTATACATAATGGAAACCCTCCATGATGGGTTAGGGGACGACAAATACCGTCCATGTCCGTTATTGAGGAAATATGTAAAAGCAGGTTGGCTTGGTAAAAAGTCAGGACGTGGTTTTTATGAATACAGTTAGTCTTCAGGTAGAGCAAGGGCATCAGGGGAGGAATGTAGGGATGGATTTCCAATTCACAGAAGAGCAGGAAATGATGCGCAAGATGGTCCGTGATTTTGCCGAAAAGGAGATAGAGCCCCATATAGAATCGATGGAAAGAGGGGAGTTTCCCAAAAAGATCCTCCGTAAAATGGGTGAACTTGGACTGATGGGTATCCCGATCCCAGAGCAATATGGTGGAGCAGGGATGGGTTTCATGTCTTATATCATTGCCATCAATGAAATTTCTAAAGTGAGCCCGACTCTGGGTGTCATACTTTCGGTCCATACTTCCGTTGGCACGAATCCAATCGTTTACTTCGGAACGGAAGAACAGAAAGAGAGGTTTGTCCCGAAGCTTGCTGCAGGTGAATACTTAGGTGCCTTCTGTTTGACAGAACAAAGTTCAGGATCCGATGCTGCGAGTTTGAAAACAAAAGCCGTAAAGGAAGGCGACACCTACCGGCTGAACGGTTCAAAGGTATTCATCACAAATGGAGCGGAGGCAGATGTTTACATTGTATTCGCTTCCAGTGATCCGAGTAAGAAAAGCAAGGGCATTTCTGCTTTTATCGTAGAAAGAGGAACACCTGGCCTTATTTTCGGGAAAAATGAGCGGAAAATGGGGCTTCATGGTTCCAGTACGGTACAGGTAACCTTTGAAGATATGAAAATACCAGCTGAGAATCTCCTTGGTAGCGAGGGCGAAGGGTTCAAAATTGCGATGGCCAACCTGAACGTTGGAAGAATAGGCATTGCTTCTCAAGCCCTCGGTATTGCCGAAGGCGCCATGAAACATGCTGTCGAGTATGCAAAGAGCAGGGTGCAATTCGGCAGACCGATTGCCATGCAGCAAGGCATCGGGTTCAAATTGGCCGAAATGGCCACGAACATCGAGGCTTCCAGGCTATTAGTCTATCAAGCGACCTATCTTCAGTCGCTTGGGTTACCTTGTGGCAAGGAGGCATCGATGGCAAAGTTGTTTTCATCGAAGACGGCTGTAGAAGTGACAACTGAGGCCATTCAGGTATACGGAGGGTACGGGTATACAACGGAATACCCGGTCGAACGTTACTTCCGGGATGCCAAGGTGACGGAAATTTATGAAGGAACCAGTGAGATACAAAGGATCGTCATTAATAAACATCTCTAAAACCAAGAAGATGGGGGACATGGATATGCAATTTAAATTAACGGAAGAACATGAAATGATCAGGAAAATGGTGCGTGATTTCGCTGAAAATGAAGTGGCTCCAACAGCAGCCGAAAGAGATGAAGAAGAACGGTTTGACCGTGAGATTTTTGATAAAATGGCTGAACTTGGACTGACCGGAATTCCATGGCCAGAAGAATACGGGGGCATCGGAAGCGATTATCTCGCGTATTGTATCGCAATCGAAGAACTATCCCGTGTATGTGCCTCTACGGGTGTTACGCTTTCGGCCCATACATCCCTTGCCGGTTGGCCAATCTATAAATTTGGTTCGGAAGAACAGAAACAAAAATACCTTCGCCCGATGGCTCAAGGTGAAAAAATCGGTGCATATGGTTTGACGGAACCAAGCTCAGGGTCTGATGCCGGTGGCATGAGAACGACTGCAAAGCTTGTAGGAGATGAATACATCATCAATGGTTCGAAGATTTTCATCACGAACGGTGGTATCGCCGATACGTATGTAGTATTTGCATTGACAGATCCGGAGTCTAAACAAAAAGGAACAAGTGCCTTTATTGTCGAGAAGGATTTTCCAGGCTTCAGTGTAGGTAAAAAAGAGAAAAAACTCGGAATTCGTTCTTCACCGACAACTGAAATCATTTTTGATGAATGCCGTGTACCAAAAGAAAATCTTTTGGGAAAAGAAGGCGAAGGGTTCAAAATCGCGATGATGACTCTTGATGGCGGACGTAACGGAATTGCCGCTCAGGCAGTCGGTATTGCCCAAGGAGCCTTGGATGCGGCGGTTGGTTATGCAAAAGAACGCGTCCAGTTTGGAAAACCTATTTCCGCACAGCAGGGAATCGGTTTTAAATTGGCGGATATGGCGACAGGTGTCGAGGCTTCGCGACTCTTAACGTATCAAGCGGCTTGGCTGGAGTCAGTGGGCCTCCCTTATGGAAAGGAATCCGCCATGTCGAAACTTTTTGCCGGGGACACAGCCATGAAAGTAACAACGGAGGCTGTTCAAGTGTTTGGCGGGTATGGATATACAAAAGATTACCCGGTTGAACGCTTTATGCGTGATGCAAAGATCACCCAAATTTATGAGGGAACACAGGAAATTCAAAAACTGGTCATCTCAAGGATGATAACTAAATAGAGTCGAAACCAGGTTTTCCGGAGAGGCCCTTCCGCCTCCCGGAATACCCTTTTCATTTTTCTGAAAGGCTCCCTGAAGGTGAAGGGTGAGCTTTCTAAAAGGGGTTTAAGAAATGGAAAAAAGAGAAGTTCAAGCATCTGTCAAGGATGAGAGGCTGATCGAGAAAAGGCGTAAGCAGATGATTAAAGGTGCCGTTAACCTATTTAAAGAGAAGGGGTTTCACCGGACGACAACAAGGGAGATTGCTAAAGCATCCGGTTTTAGTATCGGTACGTTATACGAGTATATCCGGACGAAGGAAGACATTTTATATCTCGTCTGTGACTTTATTTATGATGAGGTCCGGGAGAAACTTCAGAGGGAAATCGAACAGAGTGATGGGACGCTAGATAGCCTGAAACTGACGATCGCCTATTTTTATCAGGTAATGGATGAGATGCAGGATGAAGTATTGGTCATGTATCAAGAGGTGAAAGCCTTGACCAAGGATGCCTTACCATACGTTTTAAACAAGGAAATCGAAATGGTGGGCATGTTCGAAAAGGTCATCACCAATTGTGTCAAGAACGGGGAGCTTCACTTGACGAAGCAACAGATCAGCCTCGTCTCCCATAACATTTTCGTTCAGGGACAGATGTGGAGTTTTAGAAGATGGGCTTTACACAAAAGATTTACGCTTCAAGAGTATGTTGAAATCCAAACAGAATTATTGACCCATAGTGTATCGATTCAGAAACATGCTGATATCAATTCATTTCAATAAGGAGGAGTCAAATGAGTACAATTGAAGTGTATCAACCTAAAAACCATATTCGGTTCGTGACGGCTTCGAGTTTATTCGATGGCCATGATGCATCCATTAACATTATGAGAAGGATTCTTCAGGCAAGCGGGGCGGAAGTCATTCATCTTGGCCATAACCGCTCGGTCGAGGAAATCGTGAATGCAGCGATTCAAGAGGATGTCCAGGGTATCGCGATGTCATCCTACCAAGGTGGGCACGTGGAATACTTTAAATATATGTATGACTTATTGAAAGAAAAGGGAGCCGAACACATTCGAATATTCGCTGGTGGCGGCGGTGTCATCTTACCAAGGGAGATTCAGGAACTACATGAATATGGGATTGCCCGTATCTTCTCTCCTGATGAGGGCCGCGAGTACGGGCTACAGGGAATGATCAACGTTTTGATGGCAGAGTGTGACTTCTCGACAGTAAAGCCATCCTTGCAGGACCGTTTTGATGAACTGATTGCAGGAGAAACGAGTGCGGTTGCCCAATATATCACCTGTGCAGAAAATAGGCTCGACGCCGCCCAGGAAACAGCCGCAACAGTTGAAAGTCTCCTTGAACAGGTCAAGACATCGGAAAAACAGGTGCCGGTGCTCGGCATTACAGGAACGGGAGGAGCTGGGAAAAGCTCACTGACTGATGAGTTGATCCGACGTTTCCTCAATGAAATTCCGGAGAAGAATGTGGCGATCCTTTCTGTCGATCCGACAAAACAAAAAACTGGTGGGGCGTTGCTTGGCGACCGGATCCGAATGAACGCCATTTTTTCCAATCGAGTCTATATGCGAAGCTTGGCGACTCGCCATTCAAAAAGTGAGCTCTCACTCGCCATTCAAGATGCCATTTCTGTGGTCAAGGCGGCAGGCTTTGATTTAATCGTCGTAGAAACGAGTGGAATCGGCCAGGGAGATGCGGGCATAACCGAGATTTGCGATGTGTCCATGTATGTCATGACAAGTGAATTCGGAGCCCCTTCACAGCTTGAGAAAATTGACATGATCGATTATGCCGATTTGATCGTCATCAATAAATATGAGCGTAAAGGGTCTGAAGATGCTAAAAATCAGGTTCAGAAACAGTATCAGCGAAGCCACACTTTATTTGATCGAGACACTTCCGAAATGCCTGTATATGGCACCATCGCCTCGCAATTCAATGACCCAGGCACGAATGCTTTATTCGCCGTTCTTATCGAAAAGTTAAATGAAAAGGCCGGGACGAATTGGAGCACGACTTTTTCAAAAGAAGCGGATGTCTACAAGCAGAATGTCATCATTCCAACTGACCGGCGGTACTACTTACGTGAAATCAGTGAGACGGTCCGGAATTATCATAAGAAGGCCCGTGAACAAGTCAAACTGGCAAGAAGATTGTTCCAGCTGGAAGGGGCGATAGTGGCGGTCAAGGAAAATGGGTGTGAGGAAGCTGTCATGGAGTCACTTGAGGCATCGAAAAAAGAAACCGTTTCCAAGTTATCGGCCGAATCGAAAGCCATCCTGACTGGCTGGAACGAGTTAAAAGAGAAATATTCGGCTACACAGCTTGTCACGAAAATCAGGGATAAGGAAATCGTCACAAACCTAAAGACAAAAAGTTTGTCCGGGTTAATGATCCCAAGGGTTTCCCTTCCTAAATACGAAGACTATGGGGAGATACTAGGGTGGGTCTATCGAGAAAATGTACCTGGCCATTTCCCGTATACGGCCGGAGTTTTCCCATTCAAACGCGAGGGGGAGGATCCCAAGCGCCAGTTTGCCGGCGAAGGGTCACCGGATAGAACGAACCGCCGTTTTCATTACTTATCTAAAGATGATGATGCAAAACGCCTTAGTACCGCCTTTGATTCGGTTACGTTATATGGGGAAGACCCTGATTACCGGCCGGATATTTACGGGAAGGTAGGAGAGAGTGGCGTCAACATCTGCACGTTGGATGATATGAGGAAATTGTATGCCGGCTTTGATTTATGCGCCCCATCCACCTCGGTGTCCATGACGATCAATGGCCCTGCGCCCATTATCTTGGCCATGTACATGAATACGGCAATCGAACAGCAAGTTCGCCTGAAAGAAGGGGAATTAGGCCGTTCGCTCACAAAGGAAGAATATGAACAAGTTCAGGATTATACGCTTCAAACGGTCCGTG
The DNA here is from genome assembly GCF_050272735.1 of Peribacillus sp. NPDC046944. NCBI lineage: Bacteria > Bacillati > Bacillota > Bacilli > Caryophanales > Bacillaceae > Peribacillus > Peribacillus sp. NPDC046944. Next base: position 58,008 of record NZ_JBNNML010000002.1, on the reverse strand, counting down.
GGACAGTTCAGGCTGATATTCTCAAAGAAGATCAAGGGCAAAATACCTGCATCTTCTCTACTGAATTTGCCTTAAGGCTGATGGGGGACATCCAAGCATATTTCATAGATAAAAAGGTCCGGAATTATTACTCGGTTTCGATTTCCGGCTATCATATCGCAGAAGCGGGAGCCAATCCTATTTCCCAATTGGCCTTCACGTTGGCGAATGGCTTTACGTATGTCGAATATTACTTAAGCCGCGGCATGGATATCAATGACTTTGCTCCAAATCTGTCGTTTTTCTTTTCCAACGGTCTTGACCCGGAATACACCGTTATCGGAAGGGTCGCGAGACGAATATGGGCGACAGTCATGCGTGATAAATATGGTGCCAATGAACGCAGCCAGAAGCTAAAATACCACATCCAGACGTCGGGACGTTCCCTGCATGCACAGGAAATCGACTTCAATGATATACGGACAACGCTACAGGCCTTAATGGCCCTGCAAGATAATTGCAACTCGCTTCATACCAATGCATACGACGAAGCCATCACTACGCCTACAGAAGAGTCTGTACGCCGTGCCATGGCCATTCAGATGATCATTACGAAAGAACATGGACTATCCAAGAATGAAAATCCGATGCAAGGTGCCTTCATTATTGAAGAGTTGACTCAACTAGTCGAGGAAGCCGTCTTGAGCGAGTTCGATAGCATTAATGATAGAGGCGGTGTGTTGGGCGCCATGGAAACCCAGTATCAACGTGGGAAGATTCAGGATGAATCCATGCATTATGAAATGAAAAAACATACAGGGGAACTCCCAATCATTGGGGTGAATACGTATTTGAATCCGAATCCCCCAACAGAAGAAGCTGTGAACAGCATGGAGGTTGCCCGAGCTACAAAAGAGGAAAAAGAAGGGCAAATCGCGAATCTTCGTGCATTCCAGGAAGAAAACAAGGAAAGTGTTGAGGAAGCCTTGAACCGATTAAAGGACACGGCAATGAACGGAGGAAATATTTTTGCCGAACTTATGGCTTGCGTGCAAGTCGCGAGCTTGGGTCAGATAACAAGTGCATTATATGAGGTTGGCGGACAATACAGAAGAAATATGTAAAAGGGAAGGGGTATCCTTAAGGGATGCTCCTTTTTCAGAACCAATTTTCATCATTTTTCGGAAAATGAAACATTCACCTTATAAATTCCTTGAAAAGGGGCAAAGATGATGATTCACCCCTATCTGTGATTGGTAGAATCAACTCGAAGATACTGATGTTAAAAAATAAGGATTAATTCGCACATCAATCTCAAATCTTTTTTAACGTTATTTGTGGTTGCTTTTTCCCTTATACCTTCCTTGAAATAGATTTAGTTTTTATAAGCCAGTAGGGAAAATCTGTGAAAGTATCAGATAGAACTAGCATAAACCCATTTAGATTGTTTATAATGGATAATATGTCTAGCAGGAATTGTCGTTATTTTACCGAAATACTGTTTTAGATTATTTTTTTATGTGAAAAAACATGACTAGTCGTGTTCGAATAGAGAAGGGAAGTGCGGAACTTGAGTTTGAAAAAATACTCGAAAGAGCAAATTATGGAAATGTCCTTGATAGAAATCGCATATGAAGTGTTGGTTGAAAAAAACGAACCCATTCTATTTAAAGACTTAATGAGTGAAATAGCTTCACTTCAGCATTTATCAAAAGCGGAAGTGGCAAAGAGAATTGCCCAGTTCTATACGGATTTGAATGTAGATGGCCGATTTACTTCACTTGGGGAAAACCGTTGGGGATTGAAAACTTGGTACCCGGTTGACCAAATTGAAGAAGAAGTTGTGCACGTTGTAAAAGTGAAGAAGAAAAAGAAAGCGAAGAAAGCTGCAGTGGTCGTTGAAGACTTCGATGATATTGAAGACGAAGATCTTGATTTCGAGGAAGATATTGATGACTTGGATGAAGATGATGACGATGACGACGATGATGAAATCTTAGGCGGCGCAGTTATCGACGAAGTACTTTTAGAAGACGACGTGGATGATGACGACGATTTAGAAGAGGAAATTATTGAAGATGAAGTTTTCGAAATCGACGAAGATGAAGACGAAGATGAAGAAGACGACGAAAAAGAGAAATAAATAATCGCCCCTTGACTTTTTAAGGCGAAATTTGTAGAATCATTTTTGGGCTCCTTAAAAAAGGACACAATCTTAAAATTATATCGCTCCCTTACTTTTTTGTAAGAGGAGCGTTTTTGTTTTTGATGATGGAATGTTAAAATGACATCATTTTTTTATTTTTACAATGAATACGCGTAAAGTGGTAAAAACTATAGATATCAGTAAAAAGTTCATGTTAAACACAGGGAACTTATCTAATTGGCATGCCAGGCATACCCCATCTTACCGTCCGAATTCTTGGTTACTTCTAAGAGATAAGATTGTAAGACCTGGTTTGTTCGTCTATATCTGCCGGAATAAACAAAGGCAGAAGGTTCAATGGAATCAAGAGAACGGCAGTTGATGAAAACATTCATAGGAGGATATGAGATGACTAAATATATTTTTGTAACGGGTGGAGTAGTTTCCTCTTTGGGAAAAGGGATAACAGCAGCTTCTCTAGGAAGGCTTTTAAAAAATAGAGGGTTAAATGTAACGATTCAAAAATTCGACCCATATATCAACTTGGACCCAGGAACAATGAGCCCATACCAACATGGTGAAGTGTTCGTAACGGATGATGGCGCCGAAACGGATTTGGACTTAGGTCACTATGAGCGTTTTATCGATATCAATCTTGGTAAACACAGCAATGTGACAACAGGTAAAATTTATTCAACCGTTTTACGAAAAGAACGTCGCGGAGACTACTTAGGCGGAACTGTTCAAGTTATCCCTCATATTACCAATGAAATCAAAGAACGGGTTTTCCGTTCAGGAAACGAAACGAATGCGGATATCGTAATCACTGAAATCGGTGGAACAGTCGGCGATATCGAATCTCTTCCATTCCTTGAAGCCATTCGTCAAATCAAAAGTGACATTGGAATCAATAACGTCATGTATATTCACTGTACTCTTGTTCCTTACATTAAAGCTGCCGGTGAAATGAAAACAAAACCAACACAGCATAGTGTTAAGGAATTACGCAGTCTTGGTATTCAACCGAATATCATCGTAGCACGTACTGAAAGACCGATATCACAAGATATGAAGGATAAGATTGCTTTATTCTGCGATATCGATAAAGATTCAGTAATCGAGTGTCTTGATGCGGATACACTTTATTCAATCCCGCTTGCCCTTCAAGCGCAAAATATGGATCAGATTGTGTGCGACCACCTACAACTAGATTGTGGAGTGGCAGAAATGGAAGATTGGAAAGAACTTGTTAAAAAAGTTACTTCTTTGACGAAGAAAACGAAAATTGCCCTTGTTGGTAAATATGTTGAATTGCAAGATGCATACCTTTCTGTTGTCGAAGCACTTAAACATGCAGGATACGCATTTGATGCGGACGTTGAAGTGGATTGGATCAATTCCGAAGATGTATCGAAAGAAAATGTTGCTGAATTGCTTAAAGATGCAGATGGAATCCTTGTCCCTGGTGGATTTGGAGATCGTGGAATCGAAGGAAAAATCGCAGCAATCGAATATGCACGTACAACGAAAACGCCGTTCTTCGGTATTTGCTTGGGTATGCAATTGGCATCCATCGAATTTGCACGCAATGTTCTAGGTTTGTCTGAAGCGCATTCAGCAGAAATCAATGCAGATACACCAGACCCAATCATTGACCTTCTACCAGAACAGAAAGATGTGGAAGACTTGGGTGGTACTTTACGTCTTGGTCTATATCCATGTAAGCTTATCGAAGGTACAAAAGCATATGAGGCATATAACGATGAAGTCGTATATGAACGTCACCGCCATCGCTATGAATTCAACAACCATTATCGTCAAGCCATGGAAGAGGCAGGATTCATCTTCTCTGGTACAAGCCCAGATGGCCGTTTAGTGGAAATCGTAGAATTGCAAGATCACCCTTGGTTCGTGGCATCACAATTCCATCCGGAATTCATATCACGTCCAAACCGTCCACAACCACTTTTCCGTGACTTTGTGGGTATGTCTTTGAAACATAACGAAAAATAATAAAAACAAAAAAACAGCCGTTTGGCTGTTTTTTTTGTTTTGGTCTAGAAGTCGGGTCAACCTTCGGATTCATCAACATATTCCTGTATGATTTCCTCGACCGTGAACTTAATCCCATGATAAGCAAAAAGGGCAGCGATGAGAGTCGGGTAACCGTAACGATTTCCCGTTTCATCCGGGATTAATCCACGTTGGATGCGTAAATCAATGTGGACATCCGCTAGCTCCACCAGTGTGGTTCGTTCGGATGGAACCACGGTTGAAACGGCAACGAAAGGTATGCCTTCCTGATGAAGTCGTTCAGCAAATTTGATGGCTTCTGGATCATCTGAGTGACGACTGAATAACAGAAGCCGATCCTCGTGGGAAATCCTACTATCATCTGTGTATCTTTTAGCTTTTGGAAAAGGTTCCTCCCCCTCGAGACTTTCCGCAACAACTCCTTGCATTTCCCCGAATCCATGAATGAAAACGGACCCATCTCCGACCACGGCCTGAGCTAATAGGCGTCCGGCATCCTCCATTTCGAAAGAATCCTTTTCCATGATCTTCTTAAATACACCACTTAACTGTGTAGAAAATATCTTCAACATATTTAGGAACTCCTTTAAAAAATAGTACCCCTATTATAAAGGACTTTTTGTTCCTTTAACAGATTTCCAGTCATTCGAGTCATTATCTGTCAGAAAGGTCATCCGAAAAATTAAAATCAATTTACTCTTATAGCAGGAATTTTGTTACAATTATTGAATATGAACATAGAGACATAGAACTCCAAAGAAGTTTTGCAGCAAGCCAAATTAATTACCCATAAGGGGGATCTATTATCTGATTCATTTTCACATTACAAATAGAGAACAGAGGTGGCTAAATGTCAGGGAAAATATTAATTGTCGATGACCAGTTTGGGATTCGAATTTTATTGAACGAGGTCTTACATAAAGCAGGGTATGAAACGTTTCAAGCTGCGAATGGCATTCAGGCTTTAGAAGTTCTTAACAATGATTCACCTGATCTTGTATTGTTGGATATGAAGATACCCGGTATGGATGGAATAGAAATCTTGAAGCGGATGAAAGCGGTCGATCCCGATATTCGGGTCATCATCATGACGGCGTATGGAGAACTTGACATGATACAAGAAGCAAAGGACTTAGGGGCGATGACTCATTTTGCAAAGCCTTTTGACATCGATGATATTAGAAATGCTGTCCGTGAATATTTACCCATCCAATCTAGTTAACTAGGTTTATGGATCTTTTCTCAATAAAGAAGCGTCACGGCATCTTCTTTAAGATAGCCGTGTTTTTTTTAGTGTGAAGCTTAAGTGATATGGTCAATTTGTTGCTGTTTTTTTCATGTATTGATATGCTAAACGAGTAGAGATATTCTGTTTATTATGTGTATGATGCTTTAGTTTTCGGGAATATCTAGATAGAAACAACTTTCAACAATACATTCATTATTAGGAGGAAATCAAATGCCTTTAGTTTCCATGAAAGATATGCTGAATAAAGCTCTTGATGAAAAGTATGCAGTAGGTCAATTTAACATTAATAACCTGGAGTGGACGCAAGCTATTCTGGCTGCTTCAGAAGAAGAAAAATCGCCGGTCATTCTTGGTGTTTCTGAAGGGGCTGCCCGTCACATGGGTGGATTCAAAACAACTGTGATGATGGTTCAAGGTTTAATGGAAGATATGAAAATCACCGTACCTGTGGCCATTCATCTTGACCATGGTTCTAGCTTTGATAAGTGTAAAGAAGCTATCGAGGCTGGTTTCACCTCAGTAATGATCGATGCTTCCCATCACCCGATTGAAGAGAACATTGAAACGACTAAGAAGGTTGTGGAATTCGCTCACGCCCGCAATGTGTCCGTTGAGGCTGAAGTAGGAACAGTAGGTGGACAAGAAGATGACGTCATCGCGGATGGTGTCGTTTATGCTGATCCTAAGGAATGTGAACTTCTTGTTAAGGAAACGGATGTAGACTGCTTTGCTCCGGCATTGGGTTCTGTCCATGGTCCATATAAAGGAGAACCGAACCTTGGGTATAAGGAAATGGAAGAGGTTCGTGATCTAACTAAAAAACCGCTTGTTCTTCATGGTGGCACTGGTATTCCGACAAAAGATATCCAAAAAGCCATTTCACTGGGAACATCAAAAATAAATGTGAATACGGAAAACCAAATCGTTTTCACTAAAGCTGTTCGAGAAGTCTTAAATAGTAATGCGGATGTATATGATCCACGCAAATTCTTAGGACCTGGTCGGGAAGCAATCAAACAAACGGTCATTGGTAAAATTCGCGAATTCGGTTCCAATAACAAAGCTTAATTTTTTTAAAAGGAAGTTTGTCCATCAGAGATTTTTTTGTTCTCTGATGGCCACATAGGAACAAGGCGGTATTGCCCTTCGTTCATCAAACCATTAAAATGCAGTGTACAAGCACGTAAAATTCATTTACATATGGAGGAACTTTTCATGAAATTCTTTATTGATACAGCTAATATGGAAGAAATTAAACAAGCTTACGAACTTGGTGTCTTAGGAGGGGTTACGACTAACCCATCTCTTGTAGCAAGAGAAAAAGGCGTTTCTTTTCATGATCGTCTAAAAGAGATTACAAGCCTTGTAAAGGAATCTGTCTCTGCAGAAGTTATCTCCCTTGATTTTGAAGGAATGATGGCAGAGGCAAAAGAACTAGTTGCCATTGCACCAAATATCACAATCAAAGTACCAATGACACCGGATGGCTTGAAGGCTGTTGCAGCTTTAACAAAACAAGGAGTTAAAACGAATGTTACCCTTATTTTCAGTGCCAACCAAGCGTTACTTGCTGCTAGGGCAGGAGCGACATATGTGTCTCCATTCTTAGGACGTTTAGATGATATCGGTCAAAATGGATTGGACTTAATCTCCGATATCGCAGACATCTTTACAATCCATGGCATCCAATCAGAAATCATCGCGGCTTCAATTCGCCATCCGATGCATATCACACAAGCTGCGTTAAACGGAGCTCATATCGCAACAATTCCTTATAAAGTGTTAATGCAATTATTCCACCATCCTTTAACGGATAAAGGGATCGAAGCATTCTTGAAAGACTGGAACTCTCGTACAGAAGCATAATGAATCCTACCGCTAAGTTGCAAAAGAATGCTGAGTATTGGATGAAAAAGAAAAAAATTAGAAATTTTTCTCATTTTTCTACATGACTTTTCTATTTTTGTGTAAACTAAGAAACTAGATAGTGAATGATGTCGGATTACGCAATTTTCTTGTGGTAAAATATTACTTTTATTTAAAATACAGCTTCTTGAGTGCTTAGCGTGGAAGGGAGTTCATTATGGAAAAACTTAAAATTGCCGGTGGTTATCCTCTTAAGGGGACCATTCGGGTCAGTGGTGCGAAAAACAGTGCTGTCGCTTTAATTCCTGCAACGATTTTGGCAGATTCCCCAGTCACGATAGAAGGCCTGCCGGATATCTCTGATGTACAGATGCTAAAAGAATTAATGGAGGAAATTGGCGGTACTGTTGTTTTTAACGATGGTGAAATGACTGTAGATCCCAGCAAAATGATTTCTATGCCTCTACCTAACGGAAAGGTGAAAAAATTGCGTGCCTCTTATTATTTGATGGGTGCGATGCTAGGGAAATTTAAAAAAGCTGTAATTGGACTGCCTGGAGGATGTCATTTAGGACCTCGTCCAATCGATCAGCATATTAAAGGGTTCGAAGCACTAGGAGCACAAGTGACGAATGAACAAGGCGCCATTTATTTAAGGGCGGACGAGCTACGTGGTGCCCGTATCTATTTGGATGTAGTCAGTGTCGGGGCAACGATCAATATCATGTTGGCTGCTGTCTTGGCTAAAGGGCGGACCGTAATTGAAAATGCCGCAAAAGAGCCAGAAATTATTGATGTGGCTACCTTGTTGACCAATATGGGAGCGAAAATCAAGGGAGCCGGAACGGATATCATTCGGATTGATGGTGTGGATAGCCTTCATGGGTGCAAACATACGATTATCCCCGATCGGATAGAAGCGGGAACTTTCATGATTCTAGCTGCTGCTGTTGGTGAGGGCATATTGATCGATAATGTCATTCCCCAACATTTAGAGTCACTCACGTCCAAAATGCGGGAAATGGGCGTCGGAATTGAAGCGGGGGACGATCAAGTATTTGTGGCTCCTGGTCAGGTCCTGAAGTCTGTTGATATAAAGACCTTGGTTTATCCGGGGTTCCCGACTGACCTACAGCAGCCTTTTACGTCGTTATTAACAAAAGCAAGCGGTTCAAGCATGGTGACTGACACGATTTACGGAGCACGCTTTAAGCATATAGACGAATTACGCCGCATGAATGCAAAGATTAAAGCGGAAGGCAGGACGGGTATCATTAGCGGCCCGGTCCAACTTCATGGGGCAAAGGTCAAAGCGAGCGATTTGCGTGCAGGAGCAGCTTTGGTAATTGCAGGTTTAATGGCAGAAGGAATAACGGAAGTGACGGGTCTTGAACATATAGACCGTGGATATAGTCATCTTGTAGAGAAACTTTCTGGCTTAGGTGCAACGATCTGGCGTGAAAAAATGACAGAAGAAGAAGTGGAGCAGCTGAAAAGCTGATCCCTTTCTTATTGCCTTATTGTGTTACGTTATATGCTTTAATGTGCTATACTATTATATAAATAAAACATGTTTGCACATTGAGGGGGAACGAAAAATGGAAAGAAGTTTGTCGATGGAGCTTGTCCGTGTAACGGAAGCGGCTGCTCTTGCATCTGCGCGTTGGATGGGTAGAGGAAAGAAAGAAGAAGCAGATGATGCGGCAACAACGGCGATGAGGGATGTTTTTAATAGCATACCCATGCAAGGTACGGTCGTTATCGGTGAAGGGGAAATGGACGAAGCACCCATGCTTTATATCGGTGAGAAACTTGGTACAGGCCTTGGACCACTAGTGGATGTTGCAGTCGATCCTTTAGAAGGAACGAATATCGTTGCATCAGGCGGATGGAATGCACTAGCAGTTTTGGCTGTTGCCGATCAAGGGAACTTGCTGCATGCTCCTGATATGTATATGGATAAAATTGCCGTCGGTCCTGAAGCGGTAGGTCTGATCGATATCAATGCATCCGTATTAGATAACCTTAAGGCAGTTGCCAAAGCGAAAAATAAGGATATTCAAGACGTGGTAGCTACGGTCTTGAACCGTAAACGCCATTCTAAAATCATCGAAGAACTTCGCGATGCGGGTGCCCGTATCAAGTTGATCAACGATGGAGATGTAGCCGGTGCCATTAATACGGCTTTCGATCATACAGGTGTTGATATTCTATTCGGATCTGGTGGAGCTCCTGAGGGAGTCATTTCAGCTGTAGCATTAAAATGTCTTGGAGGAGAAATCCAAGGTAAGCTTCTTCCTCAAAATGAAGAAGAAGTGAAACGCTGTGGGAAAATGGGACTTGATCTTGGTAAAGTCTTGAGAATGGAAGACCTTGTCCGTGGTGATGACGCGATTTTTGCTGCGACTGGCGTTACGGATGGTGAACTTCTTCGTGGTGTACAATTTAAGGCTCATCATGGCGAGACACAATCCGTGGTCATGCGTGCCAAATCAGGAACGGTCCGTTTCATCGATGGACGCCATATTCTGAAAATGAAGCCAAACGGCTTGATTAGATAAGACCATTTACTCTTGAATAGTTATGAGGGAAAGCGCGCGTGTTTCATGCACGCTTTCTCTTTTAAAAAATTAAGTTGAATAATTTAATTAAAAAAAGTAAAATAAAGCTTGTTCTACTAATTGATTTAATTCTGCCCTTTCACTCCAAACTTCAAGAAGCCTTCAAATAATTTTCTTCTTTACATGTAAAATGTATCATCCTTTCTACGAAAACTCTGGTCAGGTACATGGATTGTGGATTCTCTTCCATTTAACAAACCAATCCTTTTTCAGTATGGGTGAAAACGTTTAATTAATAAAAGTGTGGTGTCATGATGAATTTAACGATTTCCAATTTAGAAAACATGAAATTAAAAGATCTCTATGAGCATGCACGGGAATATAAAGTTTCTTATTACAGCAAGCTGTCGAAAAAAGAACTTATATTTGCGATCCTAAAAGCTCAAGCCGAACAAGATGGCCTTCTATTCATGGAAGGTGTTTTAGAGATTATCCCTTCAGAGGGATTTGGTTTCCTGCGTCCGATTAATTACTCTCCAAGCTCGGAGGATATCTATATTTCAGCTTCCCAAATCCGCAGGTTTGATTTGCGTAATGGTGATAAGGTATCCGGAAAGGTTAGGCCGCCGAAAGAAAACGAACGCTATTATGGATTATTACATGTAGAAGCCGTTAATGGCGACAATCCTGAGTCTGCTAAGGAACGTGTCCATTTCCCTGGGTTGACTCCGTTGTATCCAAATAGACAGATTACATTAGAAACAACGACGAAGAATTTATCAACAAGAATTATGGATGTCCTTGCTCCTGTCGGGTTTGGCCAACGTGGGTTAATCGTGGCTCCCCCTAAGGCGGGTAAAACGATGTTGATTAAAGAAATGGCCAATGCCATAACAACGAATCATCCCGAGGCGGAATTAATTGTCTTACTCATTGACGAACGCCCCGAAGAAGTAACGGATATTGAACGTTCAGTGGCTGGTGACGTCGTTAGTTCGACATTCGATGAAGTGCCGGAGAACCATATCAAAGTGGCTGAACTGGTATTGGAACGGGCAATGCGCCTAGTTGAGCATAAACGCGATGTCATCATTCTAATGGATAGTATTACTCGTTTGGCACGTGCTTATAACCTAGTGATTCCCCCAAGCGGTAGAACGTTATCGGGTGGGATTGATCCAGCTGCATTCCATCGGCCGAAACGCTTCTTTGGAGCAGCCAGGAACATCGAAGAAGGCGGTAGCTTAACGATTCTTGCTACAGCTTTGGTAGATACTGGATCACGTATGGATGATGTTATTTATGAAGAATTTAAAGGTACGGGGAATATGGAGCTTCACTTAGACCGCTCACTTGCTGAAAGACGCATTTTCCCTGCGATTGACATTCGCCGTTCAGGCACCCGTAAAGAAGAATTATTAATTCCGAAAGACCGTTTGGATAAGCTTTGGGCCATTCGTAAAACGATGTCCGATTCCCCAGATTTTGCAGAGAAATTCCTTCGCCGTCTAAAACAGACAAAAAGCAATGAGGAATTTTTCAGTAAGTTGGACGAAGAGATGCTTGAAATGAAAAAAGGATCATCGAGTTTAAAGCGCTCTTAAACAGGTTGAAAACAAAATGTTGCACAACGAGTTTTAAATTGCTATAATGAGGTCATGTGTTTTTACAATAAATGTGAGGATGCATTTTCCTCATCTTGAAGTATATAACTCTGTTTCGAATGATTCAGGGCAGAAGGAGCTGAAAAGAATGAAAACTGGAATTCATCCAAATTATAAACTATCAAAAGTAATTTGCTCTTGCGGGAATACTTTTGAAACTGGTTCAGTTAAAGAAGAAATCAAAGTTGAGACTTGTTCAGAATGCCATCCATTCTACACTGGTCGTCAAAAATTCGCTGAAGCTGGCGGACGTGTTGATCGCTTCAACAAAAAATACGGTATTAAATAAGCCGGACTTTCAAAAAACAGGCAAGTATTCTTCTTGCCTGTTTTTTTCTTTTCTGAAAATTAATGAGATTTTATATAAAACCGGGTCCAAAAAAATTATGGCCAAGGGATCGACAGGTGGAAGGAGTAGCTGTTTCCATGTATGTAATGAAACAAACAGGCTGGATCGAGGTTATTTGCGGAAGCATGTTTTCAGGTAAATCTGAGGAATTGATAAAACGGGTCAGCCGTGCTCAATTTGCAAAAGAGAGTATAGCGGTTTTTAAACCAGCTATAGATAACCGCTATGCGGAAGAGGCTGTCGTATCACACAACGGTTCCTCCGTGATGGCAAAGCCGATTGCCCATTCAACAGATATATTTAAGTATCTGGATCAGCCCTTGGATATTATTGCGATAGATGAAGTTCAATTCTTTGATCCTGAAATTATCGGGGTTGCCCAGCATCTTGCGGACAGCGGTTATCGAGTGATTATGGCTGGACTGGACCAAGATTTCAGAGGTGAACCATTCGGCCCCATGCCTACTTTATTATCACTTGCTGAATCCGTTACGAAGCTGCAAGCTGTATGTGAAGTATGTGGGTCACCTGCGAGTAGGACTCAGCGTTTGATTGATGGTTCGCCTGCTTCCTATGATGAACCCATCATTCTTGTTGGTGCATCGGAGTCATATGAGCCCCGTTGCCGTCATCATCACGAAGTTCCAGGTAAACAAGCGGTGGAAGTAAAAGAACAAATATGAATGTAAAACGATGTCCTAGGATTCCGATCCTAGGGCATTTTTTATTAGGTAAAGGGAACATATAGAAGAAAGGTCATCCCAATACATGGAAGAGAATTAAAGAAACTTTTACCTTCATTTTGGGAATGCTGAAGAGGAAGCACTCTAATAAGACATAACCTAATGGAGGTAAAAACATGAAAATCACTTTGCCTTTTTTGGCGGCTGTTTTTCTTAGTATATTGACAGCTTGCGGTCAAAATGACAATGCAATTGATAATGATTCAGAATACAGAGATCAAACTAGAAATGGTCAAGAATTTGTTGGTAATCATATGAAAAATGTCACTCCTGATTGGGACAATGAAACGGAACGCCCGTCTGATCAGCTGCTGAATACACCTCATCATACAAGTAATAATTCACCCTCAATGGGACAAGAAGTAGATAAAATCCGGGCGGTCATTAAATCGGAAACCGATTATGATACTGGGATGGTGTGGCATAATGGCAATACGATTCATGTGACCGTCCTTGCCAAAGGCAAAATAAAGACGGATCAGGAAAGAGAAAAGGAAAAGAGACGGATCGAGGATCTTATCTTACGGGCCGTTCCCCAATATAATATAGATGTGAAAGTAAAGAAATAACCACATATTTGAATCAGCTTTGACGTTGATTATTCACCTATACTATAATTAACCTTAGAAGTGAACTCGAATGGGGCACTGAATTAATTATATGTAGAAATAAAAAGATCCTTTCAACATCATGCCAAGTAGGTGTTGGATAACTTAAGAGGTGAATAACTTGTTTGATCGACTGCAAGCAGTAGAAGATAGATATGAGAGATTGAATGAACTATTGAGTGACCCTGAAATCATCAATGATACGAATAAGCTAAGGGAATATTCGAAGGAACAAGCTAGTATTCAGGAAACGGCTTCCACTTATAAGGAATACAAAGAGGTCCGGGATCAACACAAGGAAGCTAAAGCAATGCTTGAGGATAAATTGGATGCGGATATGCGCGATATGGTTAAGGAAGAAATCAGTGAACTCGAATCCACAATACAACGACTCGAGGAAAAGCTGAAGATCTTGCTGATTCCGAAAGATCCTAATGATGACAAAAACGTTATCATGGAGATACGTGGAGCGGCAGGCGGAGATGAAGCGGCGCTATTTGCAGGAAGTCTTTACCGCATGTACAGCCGTTTTGCTGAGGTGCAAGGTTGGAAGACTGAGGTCATTGAAGCGAGTCCTACCGGGCTTGGCGGTTATAAGGAAATCATTTTCATGATCAATGGGAATGGTGCTTATTCCAAGTTGAAGTTTGAAAATGGAGCCCATCGTGTTCAACGTGTCCCTGAAACGGAGTCGGGTGGACGAATTCATACATCAACGGCAACGGTCGCCGTTTTACCAGAAGCCGAAGAAGTGGAAATACAAATCCATGATAAGGATGTACGTGTAGATACTTTTGCATCCAGCGGACCTGGAGGGCAAAGTGTTAACACGACCATGTCGGCCGTACGTTTAACACATATACCAACGAATACGGTAGTGTCTTGTCAGGACGAAAAATCACAAATCAAAAATAAAGACAAAGCGATGAAAGTATTACGGGCTCGGGTATATGACAAAATCAATCGCGAAGTACAGGCAGAATATGACCAGAACCGGAAGCTTGCGGTTGGTACAGGGGACCGTTCAGAACGAATCCGCACGTATAATTTCCCGCAAAACCGTGTTACCGACCATCGGATTGGCTTAACGATTCAAAAGCTGGATCAAATCATGGAAGGAAAGCTGGATGATGTCGTGGATGCCTTGATCATGGAAGATCAATCATCAAGGCTGGAAAATGCAGATGAATAATCCGGTTGTGAAAGTATATGAAGCCCTGAAGTGGGCTTCTTCTTTTTTAATGGAGAATGGTCGCGATGCCAATGCGGGAGAGATTTTGCTGCAACATTATTTAAAACAGACGAGATCGCAACTTTTGGCCAATCTGCATACAGAACTCAGTCCAGAACAGCTTGAACAATTCAAGTCGGGAGTGGCGCAACACGTAAAAGGAGAACCGGTCCAGTATATAATCGGAAGCGAGGAGTTTTATGGCCGTACCTTCCTTGTGAATGAAGAAGTATTGATTCCCAGACCGGAAACGGAAGAATTGATATACTATACGCTTCGAAAACTTCCCGGCATTTTTAAAGGGGCCCAGAAGCTGAATATGGCAGATATCGGGACGGGTAGTGGAGCAATTGCCATAACGATGAAACTGGAGGAACCAAGACTGCACGTGACGGCTACGGATATTGCAGCACCTTCACTTGAGGTGGCGCGAAGGAATGCTGGATTACTGGATGCGGATGTGCAATTTATCCAAGGTGATTTACTTCAGCCCTTCATCCAGCAAAATAAGAAGGTGGACATCCTTTTATCGAATCCTCCATATATCCCGGATGAAGATGAAAAGACGATGTCTACGGTCGTAACGGATCATGAGCCCCATCGTGCTTTATTTGCAGGTGTCGATGGACTCGATTTTTACCGCCGGTTTATGGAACAATTGCCGCAAGTCATGCAAGTGCCTGGTTTCATCGGTTTTGAAGTGGGGGCAGGACAAGGGAAAGCTGTGGCTGGATTACTGAAAGAAACGTTTGTGCACGCGGATGTTTCCGTTGAACATGATATTAATGGGAAAGATCGGATGGTCTTTGCTATATTGAGTTGATTCGTCTCCGTTGGGGACGGATTTTTTCCTTTTGGAAAATCGTGAACCTTAAATCATATTTACTAGTTTAAGATAGCCGGGTATTGGCGAGACTAGTTTGTATGAGGGGGGCGAGAGTAATGAAAACTAAACATTTAGCCATTATTTATCTATTAATCTTAACAATAGGAACGATTATAAGTATATACATGCCGAAAGCGGAAGCGGTCGGAACCGAGGCGACCATGGTCATACCGGATGAGGCGATTCGTCTTAGGATTTTGGCTAACAGCGATAAGGAAGCGGACCAATCCGTTAAACGCCTGATCCGTGACGAAGTGAATGCCGATATTACCGAGTGGGTAAAAGATCTTACCTCATTAGATGAAGCGAGAAAAGTAATTCAATCCCATTTGGGTGATATTGAGGCCACGGCCATGGAAGTGGTAAAGGAGAATGGTTTGGAGCAGTCCGTTTCCGTGGATTTTGGACAAGCGGAGTTTCCCACAAAGCTTTATGGCCAGTATTTATACCCTGCAGGTGAGTACGAAGCGGTGATCATTACGCTTGGTGAAGGGGAAGGGGCTAACTGGTGGTGTGTGTTGTTTCCTCCATTATGCTTCCTTGATTTTTCAAACGGTACGGCAGTAAGCCAAAGTCCTATTGTAGAGGATGAAGAAAAGGAAACGGTGACGGTGGAAAAGGCAAAAGTGTCCGCGGCTGTAAAGGACACGAAAGCAAAAGCGAAGGATAAGATAGTAGAAGGGGTGAAGGAGGAGGCTAGAGAAGAGGATGAAGAAGTAGAGAATGCCGAATATACGGCCTCTGCCGATAAGGGACAACAAGTGTACGACGGAGAAGATGAATCCGAAGTTGAAGTGAAGTCACTTTTTGCGGAAATTTTCCATGAGATTTTTTGAAATGGGGGCAACTGTCCCCAATTTTCAGGTTTAGAAAGGGAAAACCGTACATATCCACAGGCATATTAACAAAATATCGAAAAAGTCAGTCTTTAATGGCCAATATCCACAATATTATCCACAGTTTACTTGTAGTTACCCACAATTTGTGGATAACACTTGAATATTGTGTATACTTCTTTTATACTTTCAAAGTATCTTTTAAGCAAAAACCATCTAAAACGGCTGAAAAACCGTTCATATATAAGCAATTATCAAAAATAAGATAAGTAAAAAAGTGAAGGTGTTAATAATGGAAACGAAAGTCTGGTTAGTGGATAAAGATGTGGATAATTTACAAAGTTATCCCCAGATCATACAATCGGCCGAATTATTAGAGGCCAATCAGGTGGTAGCCTTTCCTACTGAAACCGTTTACGGCTTGGGAGCTAATGCAAAAAGTGATGAAGCGGTAAAAAAAGTGTTCGAAGCAAAGGGGCGACCAAGTGACAATCCATTAATTGTCCACATCGCTTCTGAGAAGCAATTAAACGAGATAGTTGAAGAGGTCCCAGAACAAGCAAGGAAACTGATGGATGAGTTTTGGCCGGGGCCATTGACTCTCATTATGAAACGAAAACCTGGAAAGTTGTCGGACATAGTGACAGCTGGCTTGGAGTCCGTTGCAATCAGGATGCCGAATCATCCGATTGCCTTGGCCCTTATTAAGGCGAGTGGCTTGCCGATAGCGGCACCGAGTGCAAATACTTCGGGGAAACCGAGCCCGACTACCGCTAAGCATGTCGAAGATGATTTGGTAGGTCGAATTGCAGGTATCGTCGATGGCGGGGCAACAGGGGTAGGCGTTGAGTCCACAGTGCTTGATTGTACCGTAGAAACCCCGGTTATATTAAGACCCGGTGGGATTACACTCGAACAAATCGAAGCGGTCATCGGTACGGTAAGGCATGATGTCGCTTTGAAAAGTAAAGATGCGGCCCCAAAAGCACCGGGAATGAAATATACACATTATGCACCGAAAGCGCCACTTTTTTTAGTGAAGGGCAATCAAGCTTTTCTTCAAAGACTTGTGGATGAAAAAAGAAAAGATGGGTTGAAAGTTGGCGTCATATGTTCTACTGAGCATCAACCTGAATATAAAGCGGATTATGTCATAGCGCCTGGATCATTGGCAGACTTGCATACGGTTGCAGCCGGGTTGTACGATACGTTAAGACAATTTGATGCCCTTGATACGGATATCATCTTTAGCGAAATGTTTCCGGAGTCCGGGATTGGCGTTGCCATCATGAACAGGCTCGTTAAAGCTGCCGGTCACCAAACTATCGAGGGATAGATAATCACAGCTAAAACACAGGATTTTTCCTTCTATTTCTTTTCGGACATGCATAACATGTAGTAGGCACGTCCGAGGGGGGTTGGAATGAATACGGTTTCTGGGGAAATCATCACCTTATTGATCATGGCTTTTGCGTTAGGCATGGACGCCTTTTCTGTGGGATTGGGAATGGGCATGTTCAAGCTAAGGCTCAGGCAGATTTTCTTCATCGGGCTGACAGTCGGTTTTTTTCATGTATGGATGCCGTTGCTTGGAATGGGGGCGGGGCGTTTTATCTCTGATAAATTCGGAACTTTTGCAACATATGCGGGCGGCCTCTTGTTGATTTTTCTTGGCATCCAGATGTTCCTACCCGGGAAGGTGAATGAATCAGGGAGCAGAGATCAAAAACTACTTGCCCCGGTGGGAAAAGGGTTGCTCATATTTGCGCTTGGGGTGAGCCTGGATAGTTTTTCAGTGGGTTTGACTCTCGGAATCTATGGGGCGAAAACGCTCGTGACCATTTTATGCTTTGGCCTTGCCGCCACTCTTTTAACGTGGGCGGGACTTCTGCTTGGGAGAAAGATGCAGGGACTCTTGGGAGTATACAGTGAGATCCTTGGTGGAAGTATTCTATGTGCATTCGGCTTAAAGCTATTATTCTCTTTTTAGACATATTCATATCCTATCTTTTCATCATCAAACTGTTCCGAATGCCGGAGCGGTTTTTATTTTTATTAGGACTAGGTAAAAAGGTTTATGAAATCGCCTTATTTTATTCAAATTATCGATGTTTTTTATGTTATTTTAATTAAGAGTAGGCTTTTAGATGGACTATTCAAATCGGATCTATGCCTTATAATGAATAAAAAAGGAGGCGTTACATATGATCCGAGTATTGTTTGTATGCACCGGTAA
Source organism: Peribacillus sp. NPDC046944 (assembly GCF_050272735.1). Taxonomy (NCBI): domain Bacteria; kingdom Bacillati; phylum Bacillota; class Bacilli; order Caryophanales; family Bacillaceae; genus Peribacillus; species Peribacillus sp. NPDC046944. The sequence continues at coordinate 39,620 of NZ_JBNNML010000002.1, read as the reverse complement.
CACGTGCAGGAGCCCCATGGCTGAAGCAATTTTAAAAAGTAAGAACATATCGGGCATCGAAGTGAGGTCCGCAGGCGTATATGCTACACCTGGTCAGGACGCATCAGAATATGCCAAAAGAGTATTGGACGAAAATGATATGTGGAATCACCATCGCTCCACACTATTATCCCAGCAGGATTTAGACTGGGCCACACATATTTTTACGATGACGGAAGGACATAAATCGGTCATTCTGAATACATTCCCAACCATAGATCACAAAACTTTCACTTTAAAAGAATTCATTCAGGACGATAAATATGATAAAGACATACTAGATCCGTTTGGCGGTTCGGAAAACCTGTATCGGGAAACGTTCAAGGAGCTTCATGGTTTAATTGTAGAATTGGTTAAAAGGCTCAAAGAGTAAGTCTACAGGGGGAAAGAGAATGGCAGAAAGAGCACATTATAAGTTTGGTTTACGAAAGAAATTGGTTGTCTTCATTACAGTCCTTGCTTTAATCACGTATTCAACCTCGGCATTTTTCATTTTCGTTGTACACCCAATGTTTTTTGAAAATATCAGTTCGATAAGTTTTAGCATTGCTACGTTGTTACTAGGCATAATGTGGTCGGGCCTTCTCGCCTTTTTTGCAGCCGGTGTCATTACTAAACCACTACAAAGGTTAGAAAAAGTTGCTCTAAGTGCAGCACAAGGAAGCATTAACGAAGAAGTGGTCCTATCGAAGGCGGATGATGAGATACGTTCACTCGGCATGGCTTTTAACTTGATGCTGTTTAACCTCCGGGAAATGGTACAGAGCATTGAAGAGAACTTTCAAGAGACCAATAATAAAGTCATTCATATCTCCCAAGAGTCTTCGAGAGCTTCGGACCAGGCTGAGAACATAGCAAGGACCATTGAGGAAATATCCAAAGGTGCCGACAACTCGGCAGTCTCCATCATGAATACGGCTGAATCCATCGATGATGTCATCATGATTGCGCAGCAGGTTCAAAGCAAGGCGAAGGCATCAGTTGGACTGTCAAGTGAAATGGCGGAAGAACTGTTTCAGAGTAAGGAAGTCGTCAATTCCTTGGTTTCCGGTATTAAACAATTGGCTCAAGAAAACCAAGAGTCACTCAAAACGGTGAAGCGCTTGGAGGAAAATGCGAAAAAGGTAGAACAAATCATTGAACTCGTCGGTGATATCGCAGCTCAGACCAATCTTTTGGCCTTGAATGCCTCGATTGAAGCAGCCCGAGCCGGAGAACACGGTAAAGGATTTGCCGTTGTAGCAGAGGAAGTCCGTCTCTTGGCGGATGAGAGCGCGAAAGCTGTTCAGGGCATTTCAAGTCTTATCCAAAACATTCAAGTTGAAGTTCAGGCGGTCGTCAAACAAATCAGTGAGCAGGTGGTATCGGCGAATAAAGAAGCGCAAAAAGGGACCGATACAGACATAGCGATCGAAGGCATGACAAAAACGGTACATAACGTTGTCGTAGCGGTCAAGGATATTACCGAGCTTGTTGATCGTCAGATGGAAAGTGTGGAGGAAACATCCAGGCAGTCACAGGAAGTCGCTGCCATTGCTGAAGAGACATCCGCTGGTGCAGAAGAAGTCACGGCTGCAACCCATGAACAGGCTTCCGTTATGGAAAATGTAGATAAGTTGGCCATGGAACTTAAGGATCAAGCCGACAAACTTAAGCAGACCATCACCCGTTTTCATACGTAAACCGCTTCCTTGCAGGAAATCAGTCGCTGATTTCCTGCTTTTGTATAGAGGGGACCTGCTTCCCTTTATCTTTTCATAACTTTGTGACACAATAAAAATAAATGAGAACATCTAGGAGGACTTTATTATGAAAGTTGCAATTGCTTCAGACCATGGAGGAATTCAAATCCGTGAAGAAATAAAGAACTTGATGAATGAGTTGAATATTCCATATGAGGATTTCGGCTGTGAATGCAGTACATCCGTGGATTATCCCGACTTTGCCCTGCCGGTTGCTGAAAAAGTGGCGAAAGGCGAATTTGATCGAGGCATCCTAATCTGTGGTACAGGCATCGGAATGAGCATTGCTGCCAATAAAGTCAAAGGGATACGTTGTGCGCTGGTTCATGATGTGTATAGTGCAAAATTGACCCGTCAGCATAATGACAGCAATGTGTTAGCGATGGGGGAACGTGTCATTGGGCCTGGTCTTGCAAGGGAGATAGCCCAAACATGGTTGACTTATGAATTTGAGGGCGGTCGTCACCAAAATCGGATTGGCAAGATTGCAGAGTATGAGGACAAAAGTAACTAAGTCATTCATCATCCGTAATGCTAATGCGAGGTATCCACAATGAAAGGATGCGTTTTTCATGACAAGTGATGCTTTATTATCAGAAGAGCTTGAGATATGGAAAAACCAGTTTCAAAAACTGTTACAGGAGTTCCAGGAAACCGCCGCTTTAGGGAAGCGCCAGCTACTTGTAATTGGTTGCTCTACAAGTGAAGTGGCCGGGAAACGGATTGGTACCGAAGGATCGGTTGATGTGGCGGGCATGCTTTTTTCTGTAGTGAAGGAATTTCAAGAAGAAACCGGAGTGCAGGTTGCCTATCAGTGTTGTGAACACTTGAATAGGGCGCTCGTCCTCCCAAGGGAGTCGGCGGATTCACGAGGCTATGAAGAAGTTGCGGTTGTACCCGTGCGCACAGCTGGAGGGTCAATGGCCACCCACGCTTATCAGCAATGGGATGATGCTGTAGTTGTCGAGCACATCAAGGCGGATGCAGGGATTGATATTGGCGATACGTTTATCGGCATGCATTTGAAACATGTAGCTGTTCCAGTTAGAACATCCATTAAGGAAATAGGCCATGCCCATGTGACAATGGCTAGAACCCGTCCTAAACTAATTGGTGGGGAACGGGCCGTTTATCAAGCTGCTTCTATAAATAAGAGTTGTACATGATAATTAAAAAGGCAAACAGCATTCCTTTAATGAGGGGATGCTGTTTTCAAATAACAGAGGAACAATCTTAAATAATCGCAAATTGATTGTATGGAAAATGTTTTTTTTGCTGATTAAATCTAAGGATACTAAGGGTTTTTTCGGGAAAACTCTATAAAATACGAACAATATTTTAATATTATAGAAGGAATATTCGATAAAAATAAACTACCACTTCTAAAATAGACATGTTAAAATAGAGTAGAATTTTCAAACAATTATAGCTGAGGCTTTTTCATGTCCTTTTGAGGGCATGTTGTACATAATGGAAAAAGCGAATAATCCCGCACAATTTGAGGAGGAGTTACGGAATGAATCGTTTGGCAAAACAAGATGAACAAGTATTTAACGCAATCCAACTGGAATTAGGGCGACAAAGAAGCAAGATTGAGCTTATTGCATCTGAGAACTTCGTTAGTGAAGCTGTCATGGAGGCTCAAGGATCTGTTCTAACGAATAAATATGCTGAAGGGTATCCTGGGAAACGTTACTATGGTGGATGTGAATATGTCGACATCGTAGAAGACTTGGCACGCGATCGCGCAAAGGAAATATTTGGTGGCGAGTATGTAAATGTACAACCTCACTCTGGTGCCCAAGCGAATATGGCCGTTTACTTTACTGTTCTTCAAACAGGTGACACAGTGCTTGGGATGAACCTTTCCCATGGTGGCCACTTAACGCACGGCAGTCCTGTTAACTTCAGTGGAGTGAACTATAACTTCGTTGAATATGGTGTGGACGAAAAAGATCACCGTATCGATTATAATGATGTATTGGAAAAAGCCCGTCAGCATAAACCGAAATTGATCGTAGCGGGTGCTAGCGCATATCCACGTGAAATTGACTTTAAACGCTTCCGTGAAATTGCCGATGAAGTTGGAGCATATTTAATGGTGGACATGGCACATATCGCCGGTTTAGTGGCTGCAGGTTTGCATCCAAGCCCAGTTCCATATGCTGATTTCGTAACGACAACAACCCATAAAACACTTCGCGGACCACGTGGCGGAATGATTATTTGTAAAGAAGAGTTCGGCAAGAAAATCGATAAATCTATCTTCCCTGGTATTCAAGGCGGCCCGTTAATGCATGTTATTGCGGCTAAGGCAGTGGCATTCGGTGAAGCGCTTCAAGATGATTTTAAAGGATATGCTCAACAAATCATCGATAATGCTAAACGCTTGGGTGAAGGTCTTAAGAAAGAAGGATTCACACTTGTATCTGACGGTACGGATAATCATTTAATCTTACTTGATGTTCGTTCAACAGGACTTACAGGAAAGATTGCAGAAAAAGCATTGGATGAAATCGGAATCACCGTCAATAAAAACGCAATTCCTTATGATCCGGAAAAACCATTCGTTACAAGTGGTATCCGTATCGGAACGGCGGCCGTGACTTCTCGTGGCTTCGGGTTAGAAGACATGGATGAAATTGCGTCACTCATTGGTCTTGTTTTGAAAAATAATGAAGATGAAGCGAAACTTGAAGAAGCGAAACAACGCGTTGAAGCTTTGACAAGTAAATTCGATTTGTATCCTTCATTCTAATATGTAGAGCCGCTTCCTTTCTGGGGAAGTGGTTTTTTACGTAGTGCACGTGATGGAAAAAAGATATATAAGTCATCGTGTTCCGAAAAATCTAAATACTAAAAATAGGTCTGACATCTAAAGGCTTATTGAAGATTGAATCTTTTTTCTGTAAAATGAGTAGAAGTGAAATTTAAAGGGCATAAAAAGACTTTAGATGACTATGGCAAGTATGAAATATAAACAAAATCAGGCACTGGAATGGGAGAGATGAAAAATGGGAAAAGTTTTTGTTTTTGACCACCCGTTAATTCAACACAAATTAGCTTATATACGCGATATAAATACAGGAACAAAGGAATTCCGTGAACTAGTGGATGAAGTGGCATCATTGATGGCATTTGAAATCACTAGAGACATGCAACTTGAAGAAGTTGAAATCCAAACACCTGTAAGCAAGGCGAAGGTGAAAATGCTTGCCGGTAAGAAAGTGGGCATCGTTCCGATCCTACGTGCGGGAATAGGGATGGTTGACGGAATCATTAAGTTGATCCCAGCTGCAAAAGTAGGACATGTGGGTCTATACCGTGACCCTGAAACATTAAAACCTGTTGAATACTATGTGAAAATGCCAAGCGATTTGGCTGAAAGAGAATGTATTGTTGTTGACCCAATGTTAGCTACGGGCGGTTCTGCTATTGAAGCGATCAATTCGATTAAGAACCGTGGGGCAATCAATATCAAGTTCATGTGTCTCATTGCGGCTCCAGAGGGAGTGGAAGCATTAAAAGAAGCACATCCGGATGTTGATATTTACATTGCAGGACTTGATGAGAAGTTGGATGAACACGGATATATCGTTCCAGGTCTAGGTGACGCAGGAGATCGTTTATTCGGCACAAAATAGAAAGAAACTGAGGTGTCACGAATGAAACAACCGATCAAGGTCATGACGATTTTCGGAACGAGGCCGGAAGCTGTCAAAATGGCTCCCTTAGTACTCGAATTTCAAAAGCACCCAGAATTTTTCGAACCTATAGTTGCTGTAACGGCACAGCATCGACAAATGCTAGATCAAGTTTTGGACTTGTTTTCCATCGTTCCCGATTATGACTTGAATATAATGAAGGAAAGGCAAACGTTAGCGGATATTACAACCAGGGCTTTAAGTGGGCTTGATTCCGTAATGAAAGAAGCCAAACCCGATATTGTTCTGGTACACGGTGATACCACCACAACTTTTGTTGCGAGCTTAGCCGCCTTTTATAATCAAATCGTCATTGGACATGTGGAAGCGGGGTTGCGTACGTGGAATAAATATTCCCCTTACCCTGAAGAGATGAACCGCCAATTAACGGGCACGATGGCTGACCTTCATTTCGCACCGACTGCCAAAGCGGAAGAGAACTTGTTGAATGAAAACAAGAGAGGCAATATCTTCGTGACCGGTAATACGGCAACGGATGCTTTGAAAACGACGGTTCGCTCCACGTATTCCCATCCGGTTTTAACTGGGTTGGGCAAAGACAGGCTCGTTTTACTGACGGCCCATCGTAGGGAAAATCTAGGAGAGCCGATGCGCAATATCTTCAGGGCCGTTAAAAGAATCGTGGCGGACCATGAAGATGTTCAAGTGGTTTATCCAGTACACTTGAATCCTGCTGTACAAGAACTTGCCAATGAGATTCTCGGCGATCATCCCCGTGTCCATTTAATTGAACCGCTGGATGTTTTGGATTTTCATAACTTTGCTTCCAGAGCGTATTTGATTCTGACGGATTCCGGCGGGATTCAAGAAGAGGCCCCTTCACTAGGGGTCCCTGTCCTTGTATTGCGGGATACGACTGAACGTCCTGAAGGAATCAACGCGGGTACCTTGAAGCTGGCAGGAACGGACGAGCGGACAATTGTACAAATGGCGCATGAATTGCTGAACGATCCCGAAGAGCACGAAAGAATGTCAAAGGCCTCAAATCCATATGGTGACGGCAACGCATCAGCCCGGATTGCTGAAGCGGTCCGATACTATTTCAAGCAAATAAGTGAACCACCAACAAGATTTGAATAATAAAAAAGGAAAAGCCAATATCCAAGGGCTTTTCCTTTTTTTATTGTATACTCCTCAATCGTTGAGAAGAAGATAATGGGGAAGGAGGGTGCACAAAAATGAGAGCAATCATTATAGGTATATTTATTTTTTTATCCACATTCCCCCTTCCGATTGAAAGGGGAGTGGCGTCTGTCATACTGCCCCCCCTACCCAAAACGGCTGAATCCAAAAAAGTTAGGGCTGTTGTCACGACGGATCGACCGCTAAGCAATAGGGAGATTATAAAGGTACTTTCTAAATATCCATCATTGAATCTGCGCAATGTTTTTACGGTCGCCCTTGACGGATTTTCCGTACAGGGGAACAGGGAGGAGGTTAAGCGGCTTTGGAAGGAGGATCATATTCAAGCTGTTTCGGAAGTGTCAAAATATCATCCGGCGCTTGATGAAAGCGTCCCATATATTGGCGGCGATCGGGTAAGGAGCTTTTTCGATCAGAAACATCGTCGTATAACTGGAAAAGGAGTGAAGGTCGGTATTATCGATACGGGAATGGATTATACCCATCCGGATTTACAGCATGCGTACAGAGGCGGAAAGGACTTAGTGGATGACGATTCTGACCCGATGGAGACAACGAATCAGGGGGAAATGAACACGATTCATGGAACTCATGTGGCTGGCATCATTGCCGCAAATGGCAAGATGAGGGGAGTGGCTCCGGAAGCTGAAATCTATGCTTACCGTGCATTAGGACCTGGCGGGGCAGGAGATACTGAGCAAGTTTTGGCGGCCGTCGAGTCGGCCATCAAGGATAAAGTCGATGTTTTGAATCTTTCTCTTGGGAATGATATTAACGGACCTGATTTACCGATTTCACTTGCACTAAATAAGGCGGTGGAATCCGGAATTGTTGCTGTCACATCCAATGGTAATTCAGGTCCGGCCGTATGGACGGTCGGATCACCCGGAACGGCGGAGAAAGCGATATCCGTCGGGGCCTCGACTCCTCCTTTGAAAGTGCCTGTTATGGAATACGGGCTTGGTTCAAACCACTATCAATCAGATTTAACCTTGTTGCAAGGGTCGAAAAAATGGAATCTGACCTTTTCGGAAGATATCATGTATGGGGGTATTGGGGAGGAAAGTGACCTAAAGAGGGCGAAGGATAAGATTGTTTTAATGGAGCGCGGAGTACTCACTTTTCAAGAAAAAGCGACCAATGCTGAGAAGGCTGGGGCCAAGGGCGTCATCATCTTTAATAATACAAATGGTATGTTCACAGGTAGCCTGGAGAAAGAGATGAGAATACCAGTTGCTTCTATTAAAAGAAAACATGGGTTACGCCTTAAAAAGGATTTGGAAGGTCAAGCACATGGAAAAGTTCACTTTGTAAACAAGAAGGAACAAGATAGGCTGGCTGATTTTAGCTCAAGAGGTCCTGTGACGGTGTCATGGGATATTAAGCCAGATGTGCTTGCCCCAGGAGTGGAAATCACGAGCACAATTCCAAAAGGGTACATGGCTCTAGCGGGAACGAGCATGTCCGCTCCGCATGTAGCCGGAGCATGTGCACTTATCTTGCAAAAGCACCCGAACTGGACACCCGAACAAGTGAAGTCTGCATTGATGAGCACGTCCAAGCCATTAAGTAAATCCGTTCAGCATTTGTATCATACCTATGAGCAAGGGGCAGGGCGAATCCAAATTGATGAAGCGATAAAAGCGGATACACTCTTATACCCGAGTTCCTTATCATTTGGAATGTACACTAAAAGGGATGGTATCGAGGAGCACCAACAAGCATTGATTCTTGAAAATACAGGAAAGAATAAAAAACGGTACACGATGATCGTTCCTTTACAAGAAAAAGGGCTGAATTGGGATTTGCCACAATCCCTTACTTTAAACCCTGGGGAAAAGAAGGAAGTGCAATTGGGGCTTCAAGTAAGTCCAGAGAAACTTAGTAAGGGTGTGTATGATGGCTATCTCTTCATAATGGAAGGTAATAAGAAAATATCGCTCCCTTATTTATATGTAAAAGAAGAGCCCGATTACCCAAGGGTGATGGGATTTGAATTCGGAAAAGGAGATCAAGCCAGCACGTACCGTTATGAAATGTATCTCCCTCGTGGAGCAGAGGAATTCGGGATTGCACTCTATGAGGCAGATAGTCTGAGATTTGCGGGGTTCATGGATTGGTCCAGACCAGCTTCATCCGGTATGACGAAAAAAACCATTTTCAAAAAGGATTTACCACCCAATGGAGTGTATAAAGCGATTATCTTTGCGAGGAGGGGAGGAAGGGAAGATCGGATAGAAAAGACGTTACTTATTGAGTGAACATGACAGATGTGTAAAATAAAACTGATGTCAATAGTCAAAAAAAGATATTCTGTGAACAATTCAGTAATATTTACAAACCTGTGACAAATTTCACTAACGACACATTGACATTGATTCTAGCCTATTGTATGCTAACTAAGGATGTAAAATGAGAGGGTTTTCAAATGCCCGACATGCAGAATTTTACAGCATGGATTTTTTTTCTATCCTCCACCAAATTCAACCGCGAGGATGCAACTTTGCATCAAAAGAATTGCCTTCCTTTATGGCAGGGGCTGTTGTTTTGATGTCAGCGATTCTTTCTCAACTAGTCGGATCTTTTGTCAATCCATTTCACCTTCTAAGGGAAATGAATGGACGAACTATGATTCGAACCGCTGCAATTATAATAATTGGCCTTCTTTGTGAACTTGCGTCAGTTAGTTTACAAGCAATGCTCCATTCAGTACGAAAATATTTCTCAGGAGATTAAATGTAAAATGCCAGAAATAAAAATCATGTTCAACAGGCAGAGTAAATATATAGTTTATCTTCTGGCGGTTTATGTTGTTGGATGGGGACTTACGAGTTACCAAGCCGTGTTTGCGGGGCTTATACTGGGTACGATTTTGAGTTTATATAATTTATGGCTGATCAATCAAAAAATCAAGAAATTCAGTCGAGCGCTTGATGAGGGCAAAAAAGTCAAATCTCTTGGTACATTGACACGAATGGCATCCGCAGGTTTTGCGGTACTCGTTGCATTGGAATATCCGGAGCATTTTCATCTGATTAGTGTTGTATGGGGATTAATGACAGCTTATATTGTCATTTTTATAGATTTTTTCATCCAATTAATACGTCGATAGCGGGGAAGAGAGGTGAATATAGTTGAATCATGAAGCACCCTTACATGAATTTATGGGTCTAACCTTTAACTTAAGTAATGTCCTAATGATAACGATAGCAAGCCTGGTTGTATTTATCCTTGCAGTAATTAGCACACGCAAACTTGCGATGAAGCCAACTGGCATGCAGAATTTCATGGAATGGATTATGGATTTCGTTAAGGGTATTATCAATAGTAACATGGACTGGAGAACAGGTGGTCAGTTTCAACTGCTTGGTATGACTTTGCTGATGTACATTTTTGTGTCCAATATGCTCGGTCTTCCATTTGCAATTAGTTACGATGGTGTCCTTTGGTGGAAATCACCAACAGCCGACCCAGTTATCACATTGACTCTTGCAGTCATGGTCCTAGGTTTAACGCATTATTATGCTATAAAAATGAAAGGCGCGAAGGGTTATTTCAAAGCTTATAAAAACCCAATGACTTTTGTAGAGGAATTTACCAATTCCTTGACACTTGGTCTGCGTCTGTATGGTAATATTTATGCTGGTGAGGTTTTATTAAGTCTATTAGCTGGTTCTTTAGCTATGAGTGGAGCTCTAGGTTTTGTCGGAGCGATCGTTCCTACTTTAGTATGGCAAGGCTATAGTATTTTCGTCGGCAGTATCCAAGCATTTATCTTTGTTACGTTAACAATGGTTTATCTGTCTCATAAAGTCAGTGACGACCATTAATTATAAGTTCATTTTGAACTGAAATAATAAAATTTTGATACAATTTTAAGGAGGATATTTATAATGACAGGTTCAGTAGGTCTTCTTGCAGCAGCAATCGCAATTGGTTTAGCAGCACTAGGTGCTGGTATTGGTAATGGTCTTATCGTTTCAAGAACAGTAGAAGGTATCGCTCGTCAACCAGAAGCTCGCGGTATGCTTCAAACTACAATGTTCATCGGGGTAGGTTTAGTTGAGGCGATGCCTATCATCGCAGTAGTTATCGCATTCATGGTATACGGTAGTTAATAGAACCTTTAAAAAGTTCAAAAATGGCGAAGTTCGTTCCATGTGAACCTTCGCCTTTCCTTTATGTCCACAATCCTGTTTTAATACATTTTAAGAGCACAGTTTTCTAAAAGTTCATTTATAAATGAACGCTTAAGAAGTGAAACTCGTGAAGGGAGTGAACCAAGCGTGTTAACAAGCAGCTTTGTACTTGGGTCATCAACTGCCGGCTTCAATGGCGGAGATATGATTTTCCAATTAGTTATGTTTATTATTTTGTTAGCGTTGCTGAAGAAATTTGCATGGGGTCCTCTAATGGGCATCATGACTCAACGTGAAGAACACGTTGCAAATGAAATTCAAGCAGCTGAAGCTAGCAGACAAGAAGCACTTAAATATTTAGAAGAACAACGTGAGATCGTTAAGCAATCTCGCACTGAAGCTGGACAACTTATCGAAAATGCAAAACTTCAAGGTGAAGCGCAGCGTGAAGATATCGTGAAACAAGCACGTCTTGAGGCTGATCGTGTGAAAGAATCAGCGAAGCGTGAAATCGTACAGGAAAAAGAAAAAGCCATCAATGCATTACGCGAGCAAGTGGCATCTTTATCCGTTCTTATTGCTTCTAAAGTAATTGAAAAAGAACTATCTGAAGCTGATCAAGAGCAATTGATTAATGAATACATTCAAGAGGCAGGAGAAGGTAAATGAGCGATATAACAGTAGCAAAACGTTATGCCGTTGCCCTTTTCCAAATTGCGAAAGAGCAAAATCTCATTAACCAACTTGAAGCTGAACTTCGCGTAGTGAATGAAGTTTTTACAAACGATAATGAGCTATTAAGCTTTTTAGCTCATCCTAAAATGACTAAAGATGCTAAGCGTACTGTACTTATCAATGCTTTTACAAGCATTTCTCCTTCCATTCTAAACACTGTACTGTTAATGGTAGAACGTCATCGTACAGATGAAGTATCTGCCATGGCACAAGAGTTTATAGAACTTGCGAATGAAGAAAATTCAGTGGCAGACGCTACAGTCTATACAGTACGTCCATTAACTGAAAACGAAATGGAAGCTGTGTCTTCATCTTTTGCTGCAAAAATCGGCAAAAAACATTTACGCATCACTAATGTTACGGATAGCAATATTCTTGGCGGCATCAAACTTCAAATCGGTAACCGTATTTACGACGGAACGATTAGCGGTAAGCTTGATCGCCTAAGCAAACAACTATTAGGTTAATATTCACAGATAGGGGTGAAATTCATGAGCATCAAAGCTGAAGAAATCAGTGCGCTGATTAAAAAGCAGATTGAAAACTATCAGTCGGAAATTAAAGTAAGCGATGTAGGTACAGTTATCACTGTTGGTGATGGTATCGCTCGCGTTCATGGTTTAGATAATGCAATGGCTGGGGAGCTCTTAGAATTTTCTAATGGTTCAATGGGATTAGCACAAAACCTTGAGCAAAATAACGTAGGTGTTGTTATTCTTGGACCTTTCAGAGATATTCAAGAAGGCAGTGAAGTACGCCGTACGGGCAGAATCATGGAAGTACCAGTTGGAGAAGAATTAATCGGACGTGTTGTAAACCCGCTTGGACAACCTATTGATGGTCTTGGTCCAATCGCTACTACAAAAACTCGCCCAATCGAAAGTCCTGCTACAGGTGTTATGGACCGTAAATCCGTTCATGAACCACTACAAACAGGTATTAAAGCAATCGATGCTCTTGTTCCAATCGGACGTGGACAACGTGAGTTAATCATCGGTGACCGTCAAACTGGTAAAACATCAGTTGCAATCGATACAATCTTGAACCAAGCTGACCAAGATATGATCTGTATCTACGTAGCTATCGGTCAAAAAGAATCAACAGTTCGTGGAACAGTTGAAACACTACGTAAGAATGGTGCTCTAGATTACACAATCGTTGTATCTGCATCAGCTTCTCAACCAGCTCCACTATTATACCTAGCTCCTTATGCTGGTGTAACTATGGCTGAAGAATTCATGTTCTCAGGCAAGCACGTTCTAGTGGTTTACGATGATCTTTCTAAACAAGCATCTGCATACCGCGAACTTTCCTTGCTGCTTCGCCGTCCTCCAGGTCGTGAAGCATTCCCAGGGGATGTATTCTACTTGCATTCACGTTTACTTGAGCGTGCTGCTAAATTGAACGACACTTTAGGTGCTGGTTCAATCACTGCACTACCATTTGTTGAAACACAAGCAGGCGACATTTCTGCATACATTCCAACAAACGTTATTTCCATCACTGATGGACAAATCTTCTTACAATCTGATTTGTTCTTCTCAGGTGTACGTCCTGCGATTAACGCTGGTCTTTCCGTATCACGTGTTGGTGGATCTGCGCAAATTAAAGCGATGAAAAAAGTTGCCGGTACATTACGTCTTGACTTGGCTTCTTATCGCGAATTAGAAGCATTCTCTCAATTCGGATCTGACCTTGATGCTGCTACTCAAGCTAAACTTAACCGTGGTGCTCGTACAGTTGAAGTTCTTAAACAAGATTTGAATAAACCAATTAAAGTAGAAAAACAAGTTATGATTTTCTACGCATTAACAAAAGGCTTCCTAGATGATATTCCGGTTTCGGATATCCTTCGTTTCGAAGAAGAATACTATGTGTTCCTAGATCGTTCTCATCCAGAATTATTAGATCACATTCGCACAACAAAAGGTCTTCCTGAAGACGCTGCTATGGTTGCTGCTATTAACGAATTCAAAAAGAACTTCGTTATTTCTGAATAATAAGGTCTAAATAATTTTTAAAGGGTGGTGAGAATGAATGGCCTCTTTACGCGATATTAAGTCTCGGATAACTTCAACGAAAAAGACGAGTCAAATTACAAAAGCGATGCAAATGGTATCCGCTTCAAAAATGAACCGTGCGGAAGCTAATGCTAAAGCATATGTTCCATATATGGAAAAAATTCAAGAAGTAGTATCTAGTATTGCGAACGGAAGCGCGGATGCATCTCATCCAATGCTTGCCAAGCGTCCAGTGAAGAAAACCGGTTACCTGGTGATCACATCGGACCGTGGTTTGGCAGGGGCATACAACAGTAGCGTCCTTCGTCAAGTTCATAAAACAATTCTTGAACGCCATAAATCCAATGATGAGTTTGTCATTATCGCAATCGGAAGGGTTGGCCGTGATTTCTTTGTCAGCCGTGGCATGCATGTAGAGCTTGAAGTAATCGGTGTTCCTGATCAGCCGTCTTTCGCTGACATCAACACACTTGCTAAATCAACAGTGAATTTGTATCTAAATGAACTGTGTGATGAGCTTTATATGTACTATAACCATTATGTCAGCCCAATCCAACAGGACGTAACGGAAAAGCAAGTCCTTCCGTTATCGGACTTTGATACTTCCAATGCTCAATTGACATCCTATGAATTTGAACCGAATGCGGAAGAAATTCTTGAGGTTTTACTTCCTCAGTACGCTGAAAGTTTAATTTATGGTGCATTGTTAGATGGTAAAGCAAGTGAGCACTCTGCACGTATGACAGCAATGAAAAATGCAACCGACAATGCGAAAGAATTGATCGATTCACTTTCATTGCAATATAACCGTGCACGTCAAGCCGCAATCACTCAAGAAATTACCGAAATTGTCGGTGGCGCAGCTGCTTTAGAATAGATGTAATGATGGGGGCGGTCCGGCGGACGATGCTTGGCCGTTCCATAAATATGATAGTCGTTATAAGCAACGTAAGGAGGGAAAACGATGAATATAGGACGCGTTACTCAAGTTATGGGTCCGGTTGTTGACGTGAAATTCGAAGACGGACAACTTCCTAAGATCTATAACGCGTTAAGAATCGAAAATAAAGCGTCTGGTACAGGACTAACTCTCGAAGTAGCCCTTCAACTAGGTGATAATACAGTTCGTACTGTTGCAATGTCTTCCACGGACGGTTTAACTCGTGGTGCAGAAGCACTTGATACAGGAGCACCGATTTCCGTTCCTGTAGGTGATGTAACTCTAGGTCGCGTTTTCAACGTATTAGGGGAAAATATCGATCTATTTGATCCACTTACAGCAGATGTACGTCGTGATCCAATTCACAGACAAGCACCAACTTTTGAGGAACTTTCAACACAAGTTGAAATCCTTGAAACTGGTATCAAAGTAGTAGATTTACTTGCACCTTACATCAAAGGTGGTAAAATCGGTCTCTTCGGTGGAGCCGGTGTTGGTAAAACTGTACTTATCCAAGAACTTATTAACAACATCGCCCAAGAACACGGTGGTATTTCCGTATTCGCTGGTGTAGGTGAGCGTACTCGTGAAGGGAATGACCTTTTCTACGAGATGACTGACTCTGGTGTTATTAAGAAAACAGCGATGGTATTCGGACAAATGAACGAGCCACCAGGTGCACGTATGCGTGTAGCTCTTAGTGGTTTGACAATGGCTGAATATTTCCGTGACGAACAAGGACAAGACGTTCTTTTCTTCATCGATAACATCTTCCGTTTCACTCAAGCAGGTTCTGAGGTTTCTGCCCTACTAGGACGTATGCCTTCAGCGGTTGGTTACCAACCTACCCTTGCTACAGAAATGGGTCAATTACAAGAGCGTATCACTTCAACTAATAAAGGTTCTGTTACATCTATCCAAGCAATTTATGTACCTGCCGATGACTATACGGATCCGGCTCCAGCTACAACTTTCGCTCACTTAGATGCAACGACTAACCTTGAACGTAAACTTTCTGAAATGGGTATCTACCCTGCGGTTGATCCATTGGCTTCTTCTTCTCGTGCGCTTAGCCCAGAGGTTGTTGGAGCAGAGCACTATAATGTTGCTCGTCAAGTACAATCAACATTACAGAAATATAAAGAACTTCAAGATATCATCGCAATCTTGGGTATGGATGAATTAAGCGAAGACGAGAAAGTAATCGTTGCTCGTGCTCGTAGAATCCAAAACTTCTTGTCACAAAACTTCCACGTGGCTGAACAATTTACTGGTCAAAAAGGTTCTTACGTACCAGTAAAAGAAACAGTTCAAGGATTCAAAGATATCCTAGCTGGAAAATATGACGAGCTTCCTGAAGATGCATTCCGTTTAGTTGGCCGTATCGAAGAAGTTATTGCTAAAGCAAAAGAAATGGCTTAATTAAGGGAACTAGGAGGTAATGAAATGAAGACCATTAAAGTCAATGTTGTTACTCCCGATGGCCCAGTATATGAAGCAGAAGTTGAAATGGTAAGCACGAAAGCTAAAAGTGGTGAGCTGGGAATTATGGCTGGACACGTTCCAACCGTAGCTCCCCTTACTATCGGTGCTGTTCGTCTTAAAAATGGAAACAACACAGACTATGTAGCTGTAAATGGTGGCTTCCTAGAAGTTCGCCCTGATGTGGTAACCATTTTAGCTCAATCTGCTGAAAGAGCTGAAACTATCGATCTTGCACGTGCTCAAGCAGCAAAAACACGTGCAGAACAAAGATTGCAGAACAATGATGGATCTAATGACTCGAAAAGAGCTAATTTAGCACTTAAACGGGCTGTAAACCGGATTCAAATTGCAGAAATGCGATAAATTTCAAAGAAAAAGCACCCCACTTTCCACTTGGAAAGTGGGGTGCTTTTTTATGTTTTAGCAAAAGGCCACATTGAATTAATCGGTTGTCACATCATGTAGTATGATGTTGACAAGTATAAAAAATTATCGGATTTGGAGGAAAAGTATTTCCCTATTTGATTCGCTGAGCCATGACACTGCGTTTTACGGAATGTTATAATGTATACGCTTACATTTATTGGATGTAGTCTCGGAATATCAGATTGCTTCTAAAAAAAGGTGTACCCGCATACTTTTTTAAAACGGGGTTACTTACCTAAAATGAAGACAAGTGTACCATTTAAACATGATTCTTCTATAAAGGGTGATGGACATGGGACAGCTGCATATTTACCAAAATAATTATTTAATTGTATTCGTTTTTCTCAGCTTAGGAATCTTACTTCCACTAGTGGCACTATTTCTTGGAAAGCTTCTTAGACCAAATAAACCGAATGAGATGAAATATACGACCTACGAAAGTGGAGTGGAACCTTTTCAGGACTCCAGGGTTCAGTTCAATGTCAGGTATTATTTATTTGGATTGATGTTCGTCATCTTTGATGTAGAAACCGTTTTTCTTTATCCTTGGGCGGTTGCATATGATGAATTGGGATTGTTTGCTCTGATTGAGATGCTATTTTTTGTCCTTATCCTATTGTTAGGCCTAATTTATGCTTGGAAAAAGAAGGTGTTAAAGTGGAATTGAAATTAGATAACCTTACCCGTGAAGAAATGGAAGAAATGCGTCAAAGTGTCTTTTTATCCACGCTTGAGCAAGTAAAGGCGTGGGCTAGAAGCAATTCATTATGGCCAATGACTTTCGGGCTCGCATGTTGTGCCATTGAAATGATGGGGGTGGGATCCTCCCATTATGATTTGGATCGATTTGGTTCCTTTTTTCGTACTTCACCGAGACAATCGGATGTCATGATCGTTTCTGGCACAGTGACGAAAAAAATGGCCCCTATTTTAAGGCGCCTATATGACCAAATGCCAGAACCGAAATGGGTGATTGCAATGGGATCCTGTGCAACGGCTGGAGGCCCATATGTCCATTCCTATTCAGTGGTTAAAGGGGTAGACCAGATTGTGCCCGTTGATGTTTATATTCCTGGGTGCCCTCCTAATCCGGCAGCCCTTATTTACGGAATCAATAAATTGAAAGAAAAAATCAAATATGAAGCCAAAACCGGAAAGCGGGTGATTTAAATGAGTGATGAGCAAGACTTAGCTCAGCAGAAAAAGGAGGCTGCAGCAAAAGCGAAAGCAGCAGCCCAGGCCCGAAAGCAGGCAAAAGAGAGTAAATCAGAAGCAGAAGAAGACAACCTAGATATAGCGAAGCAGAAGGCAGCCGCAGCAGCAAAAGCGAAAGCAGCAGCCCTGGCACGAAAACAGGCAAAAGAGAGCGGAACAGAAGGAGGAGAAGAGGACAACCTAGATATAGCGAAGCAGAAGGCAGCCGCAGCAGCAAAAGCGAAAGCAGCAGCCCTGGCACGAAAACAGGCGAAAGAGAGCGGAACAGAAGGAGGAGGAGACAACTTAGATATAGCGAAGCAGAAGGCAGCCGCCGTAGCGAAGGCCAAGGCTGCTGCACTAGCCAAAAAGAAAGGAGCGACCAATAAAGAAGAAGATCCCGAAAAGGCGAAGGCCAAAGCTATCGCTGCAGCAAAAGCAAAGGCAGCGGCGGCCGCAAAGGCAAAGAATACTGTAAAAGAAAGTCCCGAAGCGACCCCAGAAGCACCTTCACCCAACCAACCTATCCTCGATCAACTTATTCAGGCCATTGAACGGCATTTGGGAGAAGATGTCCTAGTAGATTACTATATTAATACCCTTTCCAAAGATATTCCCACCTTGGTAGCTAAACCTGATACATATTTCCAAATTGCAGACTTTCTACGCCATGATAAAACGTTAAGTTTTCAGTACTTATCAGAGTTGCATGGCACCGACTTTGAGACCCATATGGAAATGTATGTACAGCTGTACTCCTTTCTAATAAATCATTCAGTTGCACTGAAGGTGAAACTTGATAGGAATACTCCTTCTGTCCCGTCATTGGTGCCCTTATGGCCGGGAGCAAATTGGCCGGAGTGTGAGGCATACGACTTACTCGGCATCGTATTCCAAGGGCATCCGGATTTAAAGCGGATCTTGCTTGGAGAAGATTGGATTGGATATCCGCTTCGTAAAGATTATCAGCCCTATGACGTGGAGGTGTAGCTCAATGTTACGGACGGAAGAGATGTTGCTTAATGTCGGACCACAGCATCCCAGTACGCATGGCGTGTTCCGGCTTATCATCAAAATCGACGGTGAAATCATTAAAGAGGCCACCCCAGTCATTGGGTACCTTCATCGGGGAACGGAAAAGCTGGCAGAAAATCTGCAATATACACAGATCATTCCCTATACCGATCGGTTGGATTACTTAGCGGCAATGACTAATAATTATGTACTTTGCCATGCAGTTGAAACCATGATGGGGGTGGAGGTACCTGACCGCGCGGAATATTTGCGTGTTATCGCGATGGAGTTGGGCCGTGTGGCCAGCCACCTTGTGTGGTGGGGAACATACTTACTTGATATTGGAGCGACAAGTCCCTTTTTATACGCCTTTCGTGAACGGGAAATGATCATCAATTTATTGACCGAATTGTCGGGGGCACGGCTGACGTTTAATTACATGAGGGTTGGCGGCGTGAAGTGGGACGCTCCGGAGGATTGGATAGAAAAGGTGGCAGAGTTTGTCCCCTACATGAGGGAGCAACTGGCTGGGTACCACCAACTGGTTACAGGAAATGAGATTTTTATGAACCGGGTCAGGGGTGTGGGCGTTTATTCAAAGGAAGATGCACTTTCCTATTCATTGAGCGGCGCTAATTTAAGGTGTACGGGTGTGAAATTTGATTTAAGAAAAGATGAGCCTTATTCCATTTATGACCGGTTCCAATTCGATGTACCCACCCGTGAAGAAGGTGATGCCTTTTCCCGTTATCATTGCAGAATGGAAGAAATAGAAGAGTCCTTGAAAATCCTGGAACAGGCCGTGAAGCAATTTCCTGCTGAGGGACCGATCCTTGCCAAGGTCCCGAAAATCATCAAGGTCCCGAAAGGGGAGGCGTTCGTCCGAATCGAATCGCCAAGAGGGGAAATAGGTTGCTATATTGCGAGTGAAGGGAAAAAGGAGCCGTACCGTTTGAAATTCCGGCGACCATCCTTTTATAATCTGCAAATCCTGCCCAAATTGCTCGAAGGGGAAAATATGGCGAATCTGATAACGATACTTGGGGCGATTGACATCGTTTTAGGGGAGGTGGATGGCTAGATGATCCACAATCTACTACAATCAGCTCCTAGCCTTCTCAACTTTGGCATCTTCTTTGGCTTGGCGGTCCTGCTCCTATTCGTAGTGTTAGGGTTTGTCACCTATGGCATCCTCTCGGAACGAAAAATCATGGGGTTCATGCAGATGCGGGTGGGTCCGAATCAACTTGGGGGTAAATGGGGGCTTTTACAGACCGTCGCCGATGTTTTAAAGCTTTTGATCAAGGAAGACACCATACCGAAAAAAGCGGATAAACCGCTGTATATATTAGCTCCCGTGATCGCCTTTGCTCCGGCTTTCATGGTCCTGGCGACCTTGCCTTTCACAGAAGCTTTTCAATTTGCGGATATAGGTGTCGGCCTCCTTTATTATGTGGCGGTATCGGGCATATCGACGATTGGCATCGTGACCGCTGGATGGGCATCCAACAATAAGTATTCTTTGATTGGCGGGATGCGCGCGGCGGCACAAATGATTTCATATGAAATCCCGCTTGTCATGTCAGTAGTGGGAATCGTCCTTTTGACGGGGAGTCTGAACCTGAACGAAATAGTTGCCGCTCAGGATAAAGTTTGGTTCATTTTCCTTCAGCCCATTGCATTCTTCGTATTCTTTATCGCATCGGTGGCCGAGTTGAATCGGGTACCTTTTGATCTTCCAGAAGCGGAATCAGAGCTCGTTTCAGGCTACCATGTCGAGTATTCCGGCTTTCGTTGGGCTTTCTTTATGTTATCGGAATATGTCTATATGTTTGCAATGGCTACGTTAACCACTGTATTATTTTTAGGTGGATGGAATTCTATACCGTTTCTGGATTTTATTCCGGGAGCCATCTGGTTTGGCTTGAAGTTTAGTCTTGTCTTTTACGTATTGGTTTGGATTCGCGTTACGTTTCCACGGATAAGAGTGGACCAATTGATGGAGTTTGGTTGGAAGGTCTTGTTGCCCGTAGCGTTAGCCAATATATTTTTGACTGCGCTTTTCAAAGAACTATTCAAACTATTTTAGACGTTAAAGATTTTCAGAAAGTGGGGGATCCATATGCTGGGGTTAGCAAAAGGTCTAACGTACACGCTGAAGAACCTGACCCGGAAAAAGGTGACGTATGACTATCCGAATGAGCCACTGCCACTCCCTGATCGGTTCCGGGGAATTCAAAAATTCTATCCTGAAAAGTGTATTGTTTGTAATCAGTGCGTGACGATTTGTCCGACGGATTGCATTCAGTTAACGGGAAAAAGACATCCAGATCCTACGAAAAAAGGAAAAATCATCGATACCTATGACATCAATTTTGAAATATGCATTTTATGCGATTTATGCACGGAGGTTTGTCCCACCGAAGCAATCGTGATGACGAACGAATTTGAACTGGCTGAGTATAGCCGGGATCAGTTATTTAAAAATCTGGAGTGGTTGGATGAGAATGATGAGAATATTCGAAAGGTGAATAAGGTATGAGTGTGTCTGGTGAATTACTTGCTTTTATCGGCTTGGCAACCGTCGCGATAGTGGGCGGGGTACTGCTGATTACGTTAACGAAAGTGGTGCACATGGTGGTTGCACTGGTCTTTACATTCCTAAGCATTGCAGGCATTTACTTGCTTTTATCGGCGGAATTTGTCGCTGTCGTACAAATCCTCATCTATTCCGGGGCGATTACGATCGTGATGCTGTTTGGAATCATGCTGACGCGCCATCATGAAAAGGAGGAACCGGCAAAGGACGGTTGGCGAAAGTTCTTTTTGATCTTAGGGATTGCCGGCTTTGCCTTAGTGGTTTATCTAGGCATTTACAACCTGGATATACCGGTTCAGCCATCAACCCTGCATGAGGAAAATACGAAACAAATCGGAATCGAGCTGTTCTCAAAGTATGTGATTCCATTTGAAGTGCTTTCCGTGCTCCTGCTCGTCGCTTTGGTCGGTGCCATAGTCTTGGCAAAAAAAGATGATGAGGAAGAGGAGGGAGGAAAGTTATGACAGGTGTTCCCTTGTCTGCTTACCTCGTCTTGGCACTCGTTTTATTTTGCATCGGGCTATACGGTGCCTTGACGAAAAGAAATGCAGTTATTGTTTTGATATCGATTGAACTGATGCTGAATGCCGCGAATGTCAATCTGGTTGCCTTCAGTAAATTTGGGGTAACTCCGTCTATTACGGGTCAGGTGTTTTCATTATTTACGATTACAATCGCTGCAGCCGAAGCGGCTGTGGGGCTAGCCATTTTAATGGCTCTGTACCGAAATCGAAAAACAGTCAATGTGGATGAAATGGATACGATGAAGCATTGACGGTTCATACAAATGAAGGTATGAAGAAGGGGATTTGATACGATGATGGAGAATGCTTGGGTCATACCGATCCTTCCACTCGTCTCGTTCGTGTTACTGCTTTTATACGGTAGACGGTGGCGGGAAAAAGGCGCCTATATTGGAATACTGTTCACACTCACATCGTTCATTTTATCTGTAATCGTTTTGGTGGAACGGCTGCAGGGACCTACTTATAAGATGGCGATGGATTGGCTTTCTATCAGTGGGACGCAACTCACGGCAGGATTTGAAATCAATCAGCTGAATGCCTTGATGCTTGTGGTCGTATCTCTGGTGAGTCTGCTTGTTCAAATTTATTCGGTGGAATACATGAAAGGGGAAGAGCGGTTTTCCACTTTCTATGCTTACCTTGGTTTCTTTACCTTTTCCATGCTTGGGCTTGTCATAGCACCGAATTTACTGCAGCTATATATCTTCTGGGAGCTTGTTGGAGTTGGCTCATTCCTATTAATCGGATTTTATTTTCATAAACAGGAAGCGAAGCTCGCTGCAAAAAAGGCATTTATCATGACCAGGATTGGCGATGTGGGGCTTCTCATTGGAATTATTCTATTATTCTGGGAAACTGGAAGCTTCGAATATGGGGATATTTTCTCAGCTGTTCAAACGGGGGAAATCTCGATGGGAAGGTTGACGCTAATCGCCATTCTGATTTTTATCGGGGCTGTCGGAAAATCCGGACAGTTTCCACTTCACACATGGCTTCCTGACGCGATGGAAGGGCCCACACCGGTCTCCGCTTTGATCCATGCGGCAACTATGGTAGCGGCAGGCGTTTACTTGGTAGCCACGATGTTTCCTCTGTTTCTTGCAAGTTCGGCAGCTATGCAGGTTGTAGCCGTGACGGGTGGCTTTACCGCGATCTTCGCCGCTAGCATTGCTCTCGTCCAAAAAGACGTGAAGCGAGTGCTGGCCTACTCAACCATCAGCCAGCTTGGATTCATGATGCTGGCGTTGGGCACGGCGGGGTATGTCGCAGGGGTGTTTCATTTAATGACCCATGCTTTCTTTAAAGCTTTGCTGTTCTTGGCAGCAGGTAGTGTTATTCATGCTTTACATACACAAGATGTAGAAAAAATGGGTGGAATATGGAAGAAGTTGAAGGTAACGGGTCCGTTGTTCCTAATTGGTACGCTCTCGATATCGGGATTTCCCCTTTTATCAGGATTTTTCAGTAAGGATGAAATCTTGATGTCGGCCTGGGGGAATGGGAGCTACTTTCTATTCACGCTCGCTTTGATTGCCTCCTTTTTGACGGCCTTTTATATGTTCCGTTTGTTTTTCATGATTTTCGCCGGAGAATCAAGAGGTCCTGCCAATCAAGTCGAAGATCCTTCTTCTTTCATGTTGGTTCCAATGATGGTCCTTGCGGTGCTTGCCGTGCTCAGCGGATATATACAAACTCCATGGTTTGGGGCCTTTCTTGGAGACTGGCTCATCGATGGAAATGAATCGCTGTTAGGCGTCAGTCATCATGAGGGACCGGTTTGGATCATGTTGTTAGCCATTCTCGTTTCACTTGCTGGTATATTCCTGGCGTATCTCATCTACGTAAAAAGGGCGCTATCACGGAGTTGGCTGGTGGGAGAGGACTCCATGACATATAGAGTTTTAGATAATAAGTACTTCATAGATGAGATGTACTACTTTACCGTAGGCTATCTTACCAGAGGCCTTAGCTTGTTTCTATCTTATATGGAAAAGTTCATTATCGGAGGATTGGTGTCCACAGTGAGTAACTCCATAGAAGGTTTAGGGAAAATGGGGGCTAAACTTCAAACGGGACAGGTACAGCAATATGGCGTTATAGCCTTTCTCGGGCTTGCGGTTCTGATGGCCATCTTTGCGTTCACTGGGGGGTATTTAAGATGAACGTATACTTACTCACATTGTTGGTGTTTTCCCCGCTGCTTGGTATGGTGATGGTGGCCCTCATGCCTAGAACCGAGGAAAGGACCATTAAGCAATTTGGTTTCTTTGGGACACTGCCGCCCCTTATACTGACGTTATTTTTACTTGTACAGTACTATTCGGGGATAGCACTCTCTTCTTTTGACATCAAGGTGAACTGGATTCGATTTGGGAATCTTTCGATGTATGACCCAAATTTATTCGCGGTGAATTTTGAATTGGGTCTGGATGGTTTAACCCTCGTCTTTCTATTGTTGACGACAATCATTTCCTCTTTGGCGGCCCTGGCATCCTTTTACATAAAGAGGGAGTGGAAAGGGTATTACCTATTATTTTTACTTTTAGAGATTGGGATGCTTGGCGTCTTTACGGCGGAAAACCTCATCTTGTTTTTCATCTTCTTTGAAATGACCTTGGTCCCGACGTTCTTCTTGATTGGCAAGTGGGGATATCTTGAGAAAGAAAAAGCTTCTTATCAGTTTTTGATCTATAACGGAATAGGATCGGCCATTTTATTGGTGGTGATTCTGATATTGTTCGCCCGGACAGGTACGACGAATATCGCGGCTTTGACACAGATGATGACAATGGGTGGTGTTTCTCTATTCGCACCGGTTTCCGGCTCGATGAAATATGGCCTATGCTTGGCCCTTCTGATTGCTTTTGCCATTAAACTGCCTGTGTTTCCCTTCCATACTTGGATGGTGCGGGTTCATGCCGAGGCGCCACCGTCGATTGTCATGATCCATGCAGGGATTCTCTTGAAGATAGGCGCTTACGGAATCATCCGGTTTGGAATGGGAATCTTTCCAGACCAATATCAAACGCTTGCCTCCATCATTGTTCTCTTTGGGGTCATCAGCTTGTTGTATGGTGCCTTCTTAGCGTTAGTGCAGACAGATTTCAAGCTTGTTTTAGCCTATTCGTCCGTTTCACATATGGGAATCGTGATGATGGGGCTTGGTGCCTTGAATGAAGCGGGTTTGCAGGGGGCTATTTTTCAAGTGGTATCACACGGGTTGATTGCCGCTTTCCTATTCTTTTTGGTTGCTTTGTTGTATGAACGGACAGGTACGACGGTGCTTAACCGGCTTGGAGGCCTAGCCAAGTCGATGCCGCTCTTTTCCGGATTCCTGCTGGCCGGGGGGATGGCTTCTCTTGGTTTGCCGGGCATGTCCGGATTCATCAGTGAATTCATGGTCTTCCTTGGCCTATTTAAGAGCCAGCCGGTGCTTGCTGCAATTGGCGCCATCGGTCTCATCTTAACAGCTATCTACGTCTTGAGGGCTGTCCTGACGATGACATTCGGCAAGGATAATAGCTTAATAGAGAAAGAGATATATGATCTTAAGGGTAAGGAAATGGTCCCGACGGCAGTGCTTCTCGGCTTAATTATAGCGATCGGTGTATATCCGAATCTACTCGGCAGGCCTCTTCAAGGAACGATTGACGCAATCATGCTAGCCGTAGGGGGGCGATGAAGATGGATTGGAATACGATGCTTTCATATCATTGGGGAGCGATGATGCCGGAATTCGTCATCCTTGGAACAGCGATGGCCCTTTCCATATTGGACTTATTCTGGCCGAAGCATTTTAATCGGAGAAAGCTGGCCTGGTTGGCCCTTACCGGTATCATACTGGCCTTTTTCTCCTTGATAAGTTTGTTTTCTTTTGAAACGGTAAGTATCTTATCCGATACTTTTCGGTTAGATTCTTTTGCAAAAGCGTTTAAGCTAATCTTACTGTTAGGAGCGGGGTTAATCATCCTGCTTGCAGAGAGCTATGAGCCCAAGGAAGGGTTGAAGGAGCATCGCGGGGAATTTTATTATCTGTTCCTGGCGGCGTTGCTTGGAGCAATGATCATGACATCAAGTGGGGACTTGATCACGTTATTTGTTGGCCTGGAGTTGCTATCACTTTCTTCCTATATATTATCGGGCATACGTAAACAAAATACGAAGTCAAATGAAGCGGCCATGAAATACGTAATTAATGGAGGAATCTCTACAGCCATCACTCTGTTTGGCATGAGTTATTTGTATGGTGTGACGGGGTCGGTGAATCTGGGGGAAATGAGCCGAACGATGGCAGGCATGACAGATGGTCAACTGCTCTACATTACGGGGCTCGCTTTCTTCATGGTTTTCATCGGTTTATCTTTTAAAATTGCCGCTACCCCCTTTCACATGTGGGCTCCGGATGTTTACGAAGGGGCACCTACGCCCGTCACTGCCTTTTTAAGCGTCATCTCGAAAACAGCTGGCTTTGTAATCCTTCTGCGTATTTTTCTCTCCTTATTCCTGACTGCACCTGGGGATACTCTCGGGGCATTCGACTTTTTCGAGAAAAACAGTGGATATATCGCTTTAGTGTCAGCGGTGACGATGATCGTAGGGAATGTGATTGCATTAAGACAGCAAAATTTAAAACGGTTATTCGCTTATTCGAGTATCGCCCATGCAGGATACCTTCTTGTAGCCGTAACCACATTGGGCGGCGGGTACTTCTTGATGGATACAGTCTGGTTTTACTTACTTGCTTATACACTGATGAACATTGGTGCTTTTGCAATTATTCAAGTGCTCTCGATCCGAAGCGGTTCAGAGGACATCAGTATCCTTGCGGGGCTAGGGAAGAAGTCACCATATCTGGCCATAGCCTTTACCGTGTTTATCCTCTCGTTGGCAGGCATCCCGGGAACGGCAGGCTTTATTGGCAAACTGAATATCTTTCTCGGCGCCTTCATTACGGAACCGGGACATTATGTCCTTGCAGGGATCATGATTGCGGCAACAATCGTGTCCTATGTCTATTACTTTGGATTATTGGTCCAAGTCTTTTTCCGGCCGGACCATTCCGGTAAGTTAATAAAGGTGCGTTCGGGTTTGTCCATCGTTATAATGGTTTGTATAGGCGGCACGATCCTATTTGGATTAGCTCCTAATATTGCCTTTGATTTCCTGCATAACCATTTTGGGGATTTTAAAGACTTTATTTCAAGTGAGTGATATAATGCCTTTATCAGAGGCTGGTTCCAATGGATACAGTCTCTGTCTTTCAATTCTGAAAGATTTTTCACGATTTTTCCTTTTAAATTCCAAATCTAAAGGGGATTTGTGATAGAATGAAAGACGGGTGTCTTTTAGGAGGTATGTACATGTTTTCAACAATGGGACAGCAGGCCTTGCTGGGTATCGTTTCCCACTTGTTCTTCATCGCAGTTACATGGTGGGCTCTGCAGGCTTTACATTTTGATAAGATATTAAGATCCAATTCGGTCATTAAGGCTAGGGTACTTTATATTTTATTGACGGTGGCCATTGGTTCTGTTGTGAGTGATTTCTTCCTTGACTACCTAGGACTTGCTAACCAACTTCCTTATATGTTTAGCGATGATAAATAAGCTATAAGATTTCATGTATAGCAAAATATGATTCTTCTTGTATTCGCCATTATTCTACTGATTTTTATAGCATTAGCAGAAAGCATCATCAAATGTCAGGAAATGAAAAGTATGAACTCTCCTTTTTTGGAAATAATGCTTTAAAGGGGAGGGATTTAACATGTTTGCAGAGAGTAAAAAAATGTTATTATACATAGTAATTCTTGGTTTGACGGTGTTTTTAATTGGGAATAGTACAATTGTGGCAAAAGGCAAAGCCGATATAGTGAAATTGGTGGAGCTACTGCAACAAGATAAAGCGGTAAACATAGGAGATTGGTCTGTGTACGCGCGCGAGAAAAATAAAGAGATCACAACTAAACAAGAGTTTGAAAGAGAAGTGATCGCATTAAAACGAAAATATCCTCAATTTGATTGGAACCGGGAAGACGGCGCTTCCGCACAGAAGGCTGAGGCGTTACTTTACCATGCCGATTCGGGCCTGACGGAGTCTATTAAATTGATGACAACCGAGGATGAATCTGATAAAGTTACCTATGTCATTTACGAAGTCAAGGGACAAGAATGGAAGGAAGGCTACCCTGCTTACTTTACCAGTACGTACCAAAATAGAGTGAAAGACATATTTAAGGGAACTCCTTCAATTTTTTCTTGTATTACGGGGTCTATCAATGATAATATGGATTCGATTTTAAACTCTAAAACCGAAAGCCTGTTAGATAAGTTCCAAGCGAGGGAAATTGAGAGTGTGCATGAAACAAACTTTACATCTATATCTGCACATTCAACTTTGTTTAAACAACCTTTGACTAAAGAAAAATTAAATTTGCAGTTTGGGCTACGGACAGAAGGATTGGGTGACCGGACGAACTTTGTAATTGGCACACCAATCATAACGTTTGAATATTAATATAGAGAAAATGGACGCGGAGGGGAATACTTTTGGAAAAAATCATCGTCCGCGGCGGCAACAGGCTTAGCGGGACAGTTAAAGTAGAAGGTGCTAAAAACGCCGTTTTGCCAGTTATCGCTGCAACATTATTAGCAAGTGATGGGAAAAGTATCATTAAAGACGTTCCTACGCTCTCCGATGTATATACAATCAACGAAGTATTGCGCAACTTAAACACAGATGTTGCCTTTCATGATAATCAAGTAACTGTAGATGCATCAAGAGAGTTATTAGACGAAGCACCATTTGAATATGTACGTAAAATGAGAGCTTCCGTTTTAGTAATGGGATCATTATTAGCAAGGAATGGCCGGGCCCGCGTTGCTTTACCGGGTGGTTGTGCCATCGGTTCCCGTCCTATCGATCAGCATTTAAAAGGCTTTGAAGCGATGGGAGCAAAAGTGAAGGTCGGCAATGGTTTCATTGACGCTGAGGTAGATGGCAGACTTAAGGGAGCAAGAGTGTATCTTGATTTCCCAAGCGTAGGTGCCACTGAAAATATCATGATGGCAGCGACACTTGCTGAAGGTACGACTATTCTGGAAAACGTGGCGAAAGAGCCTGAAATCGTGGATCTAGCTAACTTCCTTAATAAAATGGGTGCCAAAGTTAAGGGCGCTGGTACGGGTACATTGAAAATCGAAGGTGTCCATAAATTATATGGTGCTGAACATTCAATTATACCTGACCGCATCGAGGCTGGAACATTTATGACTGCTGCTGCACTTACTGGTGGTAACGTTCTTGTTCAAGGTGCCGTTCCTGAACATCTTACGTCCCTCATTGCCAAAATGGAAGAGATGGGTGTTACGATCATCGAAGAACAAGATGGATTGCGTGTAATTGGTCCTAAAACCTTGAAAGCCATTGATATTAAAACAATGCCCCATCCTGGTTTCCCGACTGATATGCAATCACAGATGATGGCATTATTATTGCGTGCTGAAGGAACAAGTATGATCACGGAGACCGTCTTCGAGAACCGTTTCATGCATGTTGAAGAATTCCGTCGCATGAATGCCAATGTTAAAATAGAAGGTCGTTCTGTTATTGTTAACGGGCCAACCAACCTTCAAGGTGCAGAAGTTTCTGCCACTGACTTGCGTGCTGCTGCTGCGCTTATCCTGACTGGATTGGTTGCAGAGGGCGTTACCCGTGTTACAGAATTAAAGCATCTTGACAGAGGATACGTGAATTTCCATGGTAAATTAGCATCATTGGGTGCTGATGTGGAACGTATTAATGAAGAGGTTCCAGCAGAAACGAAAATAGCGGATTTGAACGCTTAAGATTACTTATTAAAACCCATTCGGGCTTCATTCATTGAAGCCCGAATGGGTTTTTTGTTGTGTGCTGGGATAAAGAAAGCTAACCTGGGCACCTGACACTTTTCTATTCATAAAAGCTTGTCCTTCGACATACATTTATCATGTAGAGAAACCTGCTGGATTTAGTTTGTAAAAAAGCAGAGAACAAGTTTAGGGAGGCCCAGGAATTTGAAAGCAATGAAACCTGTGATTGTACTATCCATAGCTGTAGCATTCGTCATTATCATGATTCCAGCAGTGCTTGTGCTTCCGTTTTCCAATGATGTAACAAGTGGGGAGTTAGCTGAACAATTAGAGAAAAAAGAGAAGGAAGAAGGAAAAGAAGTGGCTGCAAATAAAATGAGTTCCATTGATGTGGCCGTGTACCGGACGGCTACCCAAAAGATTCAAAAGCTTCCACTTGAAACATATCTATCTGGTGTTGTGGCAGCAGAGATGCCTGCGGACTTTGAGGAAGAAGCGTTGAAGGCGCAAGCATTGACGGCAAGGACCTACATCGTGAATCAGTTGATGAGCAATAATCGCCGGGGGTTGCCAAAAGGAGCTGATGTAGGGGATACGGTAATGCATCAAGTGTATAAGAATGATAACGAGCTGAAGAAGCAGTGGGGCTCTGATTATAAATGGAAAATGAAAAAGATAGATAAAGCCATTAAGGCAACGGAAGGCAAGATATTGACCTATGATGGAAAACCGATCACCGCCACCTTCTTTTCGACAAGCAATGGGTATACGGAGAACTCCGAGGAATATTGGCAAGCAGAGTTTCCCTACTTGAAAAGCGTGTCTAGCCCATGGGATAAAGAATCGCCGAAATTCTATAATAAGATGGTGGTCGATGCGGGAGATTTCGAGAGGAAGTTAGGAGTGAGTTTATCATCGGGGACGACAATCGGTACAGTCGTTCAAAGGACAACCGGAAATCGAGTGGCTCTAGTTGAAATTGGAGGGAAGAAATTGACGGGTATGCAAATCCGGGAAAAACTCGGGTTGAATTCCTCCGACTTTGATTGGGAGCGTCAAGGGAATCAAATCGTCATTACGACAAAAGGATATGGTCATGGAGTGGGAATGAGTCAGTATGGTGCCAATGGGATGGCTCGGGAAGGGAAAAACTATGAAGACATCGTGAAGTATTATTACAAAGGCGTCAAAGTACAGTCCTCAAGTAAGTGGATCAATACCATGACAGCAAAAAAATGAGAGTAGGGGTTTTCCCAGCTCTCATTTTTTTGCGCCGAATTTTTCTAGTAGGGTCAGAAAGCCTCGTTTATGCTTGAAGTAGTGATACTGCACATGAAAATAGACAGCGAGCACGCCAATGATGTCCTTCGCCACATCAATCAAGGATGCAGAGCGGTATGGGATGAATGACTGGTGATATTCATCAACGATACCGTATAGACCGGCAACGAATGCGGCTACCAAACTAAATCCAGGCTTCAGCTTATGATTAACAGCAAGTGCAGAAACGAATAATATGTACAAAATCGCAAATTCGACTAAATGGAGCGCCTCTTTAATGAATCGATCCACTGTTGAGGACGGGAGGTCAAGAATGATGTCGTCAGGTTTACTCGACATTATCCAAATAGCAATCATGTAAAGAAAAGGTAGAATCGTTACTAAGATTTTAATGGTCTTTTTCATCAATTAAACATCCTTCAATAGCAAGATACCAAACATTTTACCATTCTACGAATAAAATCGGATTCTTTTTCATAAAATAAATCTAAAATTTTTTTCACTCGGATGTATATAATCTTGGCAAAATGTTCAGAATGGTTGCTGAGGTGATTAATATGAGAGAGGAAGAAAAAAGACCAACTTCCAAAATCCAACGAATACTCAAAAAGCGTTGGGCATTATCAGCAATCTATATCGCAAGTGCAGCCTTAATCTTAGCCGCGGCCTTTTTATTACAAAATAGTTTTGATGATTCAGCTAAGGACGAGAAAAAGGATTCAGCTGAAACAGGAAAAAACTATGATCAGCCTTCAGTCGAAGTGAATAGTGATCTGGAAACCGTTAAGATGCCTGTAGCCAATGCCGATAAAACGGTCATCAAAAAACAATTCTATGACGTGAATGCAGATGAGAAGGCACAAGAAGATGCGTTGGTCTTCTACAACAATAGATATGAGCAGAATAAAGGGATCGACATTGCAATGGAAGATGGAAAATCTTTCGATGTGAAAGCATCATTGAGCGGTAATGTATCGAAAGTACAGGAAGACGCTCTACTTGGCAATTTGATTGAAGTTGAGCATGAAGATGGCGTCGTTACTCGTTATCAATCTGTTAAGGATATCAAGGTTGCCGTTGGGGACAAAGTGAAACAAGGACAAGCTATCGCAACTTCAGGCAAAAGCCAAATCAATGAAGAGGCAGGCGTTCACGTTCACTTCGAAATCAGAAAAGACGACATCGCGTTGAATCCAGTTGATTTTATTGAAAAGCAAGCATCCGCTATACAAACAGCAACTGAAGAAACAGAAGGTAACAAGGATGATTCAGCAGGCAAAGAAGAAGCACCTGCTTCCGAGGGTTCTGAAAAAGGGACAGAGGAATCACCAGCAACGGGCGAATCTGATGCAGGCAATGAGCTAGAAAGTGGCACTGAAGATGATAACTCCACCCCAGTTGAAGATTCTACCGAGAAAAGCGATTCTTTGGAAGATTCATTAAAGGAAGCAAATTAATCACAATAAAAAATTCAAATACAATCAAAACATAAACCATGAGCGTTAAGAAGTACAACAACTGAAAATTTGGTAAAAAGAGGGCCGTTCAATTTGAACGGCTCCCTTTTTTAATTTCGGGAAATAATGCAGTTACTGGAAAAGGAACGGCAGAATGTTGATAAATAAAACGAAACACCCTGTCCATTAGGCATATATTCTTAACCAAGCTAATAAGATGTTATAAACCATGCAAAGAGAGTGTTTGAGGTGAGGGGTCGTTTATTACAAATAATCTAATAGTTGATCATTCTATCTTTCATTGTTTATAAGACAGGGGTATTCGATTCGAAAAATACGAATCTCATTTCACACTTCTCACATCCAATTTGGGGAGGTCGAGTGGTGTGCACGATTACATCAAAGAAAGAACTATCAAGATAGGCAAGTATATCGTGGAAACTAGAAAAACGGTCCGCGTCATTGCAAAAGAATTCGGTGTCTCTAAAAGTACAGTCCATAAAGATTTAACGGAGAGGCTTCCGGAAATTAATCCTGAATTGGCTAACGAAGTGAAGGATATATTGGATTACCATAAATCCATTCGTCACCTTCGGGGTGGGGAAGCGACCAAGCTCAAATATAAACGGTCAGAAAAAGAAGAAGAAATCGCTAAGTAAACCACAAATCCATTCCGGAAATTGGAAATGATTCCAAGGGATTAGGGTAAAGACAAAGGATGGCATATAAACATGTCCTTTTCTACACCTAAGTCAGGAACCTCCAACCCGGAATTTTTTTATGGATTAATTTTGTTAATATGGAAATCCTTTATATATCTATGTTAAATAGGATAATCCGGGGCAGGTTTCGTTTTTATTTGTATTTCATACTTCTTCTTGACAAGGCGATATGGTAAAATAAACAATTAGGACAGAATTAGGTTTTATGTGAGGATATTCAAGGAGGATTTAAGAAATGTTTGCTAGAGATATTGGGATAGATCTTGGAACAGCCAATGTTCTAATACATGTCAAAGGTAAAGGAATAGTGTTAAATGAGCCTTCGGTAGTAGCCATTGATAAGAATACGAACCGTGTTCTTGCTGTTGGTGATGAGGCTCGTAAAATGGTAGGCCGGACACCAGGAAACATTGTTGCAATTCGCCCTCTAAAAGACGGTGTCATTGCTGACTTCGATGTAACGGAAATGATGCTTAAGCATTTTATAAATAAGTTAAATGTGAAAGGCTTTCTTTCTAAGCCACGGATTTTGATTTGCTGTCCAACAAACATCACGAGTGTTGAACAAAAGGCAATCAAAGAGGCTGCTGAAAAAAGTGGCGGGAAAAAAGTATTCCTTGAAGAAGAACCTAAAGTGGCTGCAATCGGTGCTGGCATGGATATTTTCCAACCAAGCGGTAACATGGTCGTGGATATTGGCGGTGGTACAACGGATATCGCGGTTCTTTCAATGGGAGATATCGTTACGTCTTCTTCAATCAAAATGGCCGGGGATAAATTCGATAATGAAATCTTACACTACGTTAAACGTAAGTATAAGCTCCTAATCGGTGAACGTACAGCTGAAAATATCAAAATGCAGGTTGCGACGGTATTCCCAGGTTCACGCAACGAAGAAATTGATATACGCGGACGTGATATGGTTTCAGGCTTACCTAGGACAATCTCCGTTAACTCGGAAGAAATCGAGGAGGCGCTGCGTGAACAAGTCTCCGTTATCGTACAAGCTGCCAAAGCTGTGCTTGAACGGACACCACCAGAACTTTCTGCTGATATTATTGACCGTGGCGTGATATTAACAGGTGGTGGAGCATTGCTTCATGGCATCGACCTGCTTTTAGCAGAAGAACTTAAAGTCCCTGTACTCGTTGCAGAGCATCCAATGGATTGCGTAGCGATTGGAACGGGAATCATGTTAGATAATATGGATAAGTTGCCAAGGCGCAAATTCAATTAAAAAAAGCGGCCGTAAAAAGCTGCATTATAAGATAAGGGTCTAAGGTTCAGACACACATGAAGCATAGTGAAAGTCCGTGCAGTTCTAGTACTGATGAGCAATAGACCCTATTCTTTTAGTTTGGAACTTTAACACTATTCCTTTAAATCTGACCTATCCTAAAACAAGAAATGAATGATTCTGGACCAAGCATTTATTTTCCCCTTAAATACAGACGATTATATCCGATAAGATACATATAGGAAATGAACGGAATACTTTTGTGGAATGAGGAGTGAAATAAAATGTTAAGAGGTTTTTATACAGCCGCTTCTGGAATGCTTACACAGCAAAGACGCACAGAAATGCTAACGAATAATATCTCCAATGCGAATACAACCGGGTTTAAAGCCGATCAAACCAGTGTACGGTCTTTTCCGGAAATGTTACTTGGCAATATGCAGCGTAATGCAATACCTACCGAAAACTATTTAAGCGTGCCCAAGTTATCGCAAGTGGGCAGTCTTAGTACAGGCGTTTATGTACAAGAAGCGAGTCCATTGTTCACGCAAGGGACCCTTGAAGAAACGGAGCTTAGTACCGATATTGCCTTAGCAGATGAAAATCTTCCCATCAATGAGGAAACGGGGAAGGCCGGGTCGGTCCTTTATACCGTCCAAGATAAAGACGGGCAAATGCGTTATACAAGGGACGGCAGTTTCACTCTGGATGGTCAAGGCTATTTGACGAATTCTAAAGGCTATTATGTTTTGGACGAGAACCATGAACGGATACAGCTTGAGAATGATCGCTTCACCGTGACCGAAAAGGGAATGATCTTTGAAGGCAATAATCAAGCGGCCCGCCTTGGCATCGGTTATGCAGACGACCCCACTAAACAGCTCGTGAAAGATGGCGAAGGGTTATATAGGGCTGTCGATAATGAATTGCCCAATGCGTATGCAGCAGAAGGATTGACCTTCTCCACGAAACAAGGTTTTCTTGAGGGATCTAATGTCGATCAATCGAGGACGATGACGGAAATGATGTCGGCGTACCGATCTTTTGAAGCGAATCAAAAAGTACTTCAAGCTTATGATAAGAGTCTCGATAAAGCGGTTAATGAAGTGGGGAAACTCTAATTACGGATTTGTAGAAGGAATCTTTAGGAAATTTGAACAGTAAGGGGAATGTCTATGAATCGAACGATGTTATCCGCGACGAATACACTCAACCAAATTCAAAGTCAAATTGATCAGATCAGCAATAATATTGCTAATGTGGATACCACGGCTTATAAAAAGACGCAAACCAGCTTTAGTGATATGTTAACCCAAAGTTTTAATAATCAGCCGAGTGAGACGAAGGAAATCGGAAGACTGACCACACCGGGCATTCGTCAGGGAACGGGTGCCAAATTAAATCCATCCCAAATCGTGCTGACACAAGGTTCGCTAAAGAATACCGATCGCAACCTGGATGTGGCATTGACGAAGGAAGATCTATTTTTCACGGTAAACGTACAGGATGACGGAGGGACCAACACTCGTTTAACGAGAGATGGCGCTTTTTATCTTTCTCCTAACGAGGCGAACCCAGATCAAATGATGCTCGTTAACTCAGCCGGACATCAAGTCCTTGATGAATATGGGAATCCGATTCTAATTGATGGCAGCATCAAAGATATTAAGGTTTCGGAAGAAGGTTTATTGAATGTGGATACAGAAGAATATGGAGAGCGAAGCTTCGGTCTTGGTATCGTTTCTGTAAAAAAACCGCAATTCCTGGAACAATTGGGGGGGAATCTGTTGGGGCTCCCGGGCAACCTCGGTGAATTGGGTGTTGCGGAAGACGACATCATGACGCTATTGACGGGGGATGACCGTACGGAAATCGCAGTGAAACAAGGTTCACTTGAATCATCAAACGTCGATCTATCAAAAGAGATGACGGATTTGATCAATGCCCAACGTCAATATCAATTTCAATCCCGGGCGATAACGATGGCCGATCAAATGGGTGGACTGATTAATGGGATTCGGTAAGCGCGATAGGGTATAAAATCATGGCTTTAGGTTTCATATTGAAGCGTTTTTCATTATACTTTAGCAAAGAGGACCGTTGACGCTCATTCATTTTGACATGGCATGTGATTTGATGCTTCTATTTATGTATAAGCCAAGACGCTTTTATTCGGCGAGTTTTCTGAAAAAAGGAGCTTTTGTATGGGTATGGAACAAAAAAGTGTAATGAGACAAGAAGTGAGTGAAGAGGTCAAGGAAGCAAAAACAACGCAACCGAACCGAAGAATCAAGGTCCGGCTTTTGCCGATCTGGCTGCGTTTACTTATGATCATCGGATTGATATTCATCGCTTTACTTGCCGGTTCACTAATAGGCTATAGTGTGATTGGCGGAGGGCAGGCAACGGATGTTTTCAAGAAATCCACATGGACCCATATCATCGATATTGTAAATGAAGATGCATAGAAATAGTCTGTCGACGCAGTTGCCACCGTTTTAGAAAATTTCAATTGGCAACAACATGCCTCTTCCCTATGTAAGGGAGGGGCGAGTTTTCGTTAAAAGTAGGCAATATCATTATTAGGAGGAAAAGCCATGTTAGATATTACGCAGATAAAGGACATCATCCCCCATCGTTACCCTTTTTTATTAGTTGACCGGATTATTGAAGTGGAAGATGGGAAAAGAGCTGTAGGATTAAAAAATGTATCAGCCAATGAAGAATTTTTCAATGGTCACTTTCCGGATTACCCTGTTATGCCGGGTGTATTGATTGTGGAGGCGTTAGCGCAAGTAGGTGCTGTAGCTGTATTGAAACAAGAAGAATTTAAAGGGCGGCTGGCCTTTTTTGCAGGAATCGATAACTGTCGTTTCAAGCGCCAGGTAAAACCGGGAGATCAACTCCGCCTCGAAGTAGAAATTATTCGGTTAAGGGGATCGGTTGGTAAAGGAAAAGCGGTCGCAACAGTAGATGGCGAAGTTGCCTGTGAAACGGAAATCATGTTCGCTTTTGGAGATAAATAAGCTTAAAAGGGCTAAATATGGCCATTTTGAGCAAGAATGTTTAAGAAGAACGAATTAGGTGTACATAATACATATACGATGCAGCTGAAAGCTACAATGATTGCAGTTAGTTGTTTACAACCATTTTTTCTCCCTTTGATGCCGGACATTTATGTCCGGCATCTTTTATATGCAGAAGTTCAAGCATATTTTACTAATTAAAAATAAGGCGCAAGTTATTTTTACATTCGGGCAAAATACTAAATGATAAAGAATGAAGGGAGGTTACCTACTCATGATGAAGAAAAGACTTTATGCGCTAATCGGGGGATCTTTGATGTCTGCCATGTTCCTTGCTGGATGTGGAAATGATGATGACAACAATCCTGCACCCGAGAATGACAACATGATCGAAGAAAATCAAAATGATGGTGTCGATGATAATGGAGGCACTGGAAACGATAATAACAATCTTGATACGGATAACGACGGTATGATCGAAAATGATGATACGATGAATGGCGATGACAATAACAATACAACGAACAACAACAATGATTCTGACGATTTAATTGAAGATGCTGAGAAAAAAGGCGAAGATAACAAATAAAAGGCATATAAAGAGGACTGGCTTAGCAATGGCGGGTGTAATTCCCTTCAGCTAAGCCAGTTTTTTATTTTATGGACGACTTATAGGTGGCCAGTTTAGGTCTGGATTTAATTTTTTTCTTGAATTCCCTGATTAAATCCTCGCCCTCCAAGCCTTTATAGACTAAATCCTCAAGAAGAAGTTCTGCATATTTTGTGTGGTTTTTTTTGATATGGCCGACAAATAAAAGGCTATAGTGACCATCGACTTTTTTAATGGTACGCAGGACGGTATCGAATAAAGCGGGTTCATTGTCTTTTTTCGTTATAACAGCCTGAATGGTCACTTCTCCATCAATATCAGGAAGTGAGGATGCAAACTCATGAAAATGTTTTTCTGCCACAAAGGCTTCTAGGAGCCACGAGCTGATATCATTTTCTTTATTAATGATGAGTCCATCGGCTAAGGGTATATCAATTAATCGTGAATCCTCTGTAACAATCTGTAGATAGATTAATTTGAAAGATTTCATTAAATACCTCCATTCCTTGCCTTTATGAAGAAGACAGTCAAATGCCCATTTATCCCTGTTAATTCCTTTTAAAGGTAATTATATCATACTAGAATATTTTGATTTTTTAAAATGATAAACCTAAAAATACGCTAAAAGTAAAAAAAAGTCCAAATTGATAGGTTTAAGCTTTTTAGTAAACAATTTTCTGCAAAAAAGAGTTATGGGTGTAATATAACGGTTTTTAAAGCCAAAATGAGTGGCATTCGTCCATTTTGTTGATTTCCCCTTTTTAAAAGAAAATCTTATGATTAAATCATGAAAGGAAAGGAGGAAGAAGATGATAAATCAGGTAACCCTTGTCGGACGATTGACGAAGGATCCCGAATTAAGGTATACGCCAGATGGCAAGGCGGTTTCCAATATTACTTTAGCTGTGAACCGTAATTTTCGTAATAATGCAGGGGATTACGAGGCTGACTTTGTACACTGTACCCTTTGGAAAAGAACAGCCGAAAATACAGCACAATATTGTAAAAAAGGTTCGATTGTCGGGATTACGGGCAGAATTCAAACGAGGAGATATGACAACCAAGAGGGTAAAAAAGTATATGTCACCGAAGTTATTGCCGAGCTGGTTCAATTCATAGGGACTAAGCAACAGAATGATGGCAAGGCAAAGGAATTCGAACATATTGGTTTATAGCTTACTTGGAGGTGAAGCATGAGTGAAAAAAGTGGAATGCTTTCCAACGGGCAGAAGCGAAACCGACTCCTGTTCAGTTCGATGCAGGATAAGCAACGAGTAGAACAACTCATTGGTGACTTAATTGGGCATGTGGCCAAGACCCATGTCCAAACAAAAGAGAATGAAGATGAGTTGAAACACCTCAGGTTAAAAGTAGCCCAATTAGAATCGTATAACAAGTATTTACATGAACATAATGAAAAATTAGACAAAAGGGTTACAAATTTAGAGAAAGTTGGTGAATTATAAAAAGCGATACCCTTCGAAAAGTATACTAATAGTGGCAAGTCCCTGTTATTTTCCTATTTCCCCAAGCCGACTTGGCTTTTCCCCGCAAGTGTCCCCGAATCCCCTCATAAAAAGAATCAAAAGCTTGATTCTTCCCCTTTTTGGAATGGGGCTGTCTAATAAGTCCCTAAAATAAAACAGGTGGAGAAAAACGAGTTGTTTTTCTCCACCTGTTTTTCTATTTCTATAATAATTTACTGAAA